>DATCVL010000504.1:0-19873 GCA_036566865.1 Microlunatus sp. | reverse complement strand
CGCGCTGGCGCAATCAGCGGTCGGCTGCCGGCGTCTACATCGACCGGATCTGCCACTACGTCACCGAGGCGGCGCTGCCGATCGGCTTCGGCATCCACCTGGACGGCGGCTTGTCGCAACTGGGCACCTGGACCTTGATCGGGATGGCGACGTCGATCTTGGTGCTGTTGAAGAAGGCGTTCGGTGACCTGGTCCATGTCGCTCGCACCTATCAGGGTTATCCGAAGCTGAGCGAGGATGCCGAACTGGCCGCGCCGCGATCGGGTGGGCTGCGATCGCTGCGGTCGTTGCTGCGCTTCTTCCCGTTCTTTCGCGCCTTCGGTGCGATCGAGTACTCGTTGATCTTGTTCGTGATCGCCACCGCTGATCTTGTGCTGCGGCTGATCGGGGCGTCGAAGAATGGGCTCGACTCCGAGTTCCTACTCCAGATCTGGGCCGTCGCCGCACTGCCGTTGGCCTTCCTGACCGCACTGGGCTACCTGATCTCGATCCTGGCCTCCAGCCGCTTGAGCCCGCCGACCCCGTCCGAATAGATGCCGGCGCTCGAGGGATCCACGGGGTCTGGAGGCTCGGCCCCAGCAGCGCCGGCTAGATGATCGGGGGCTGGCCGAGGCGGGTGAGCTTGGCGACGGTCTTCCAATGCATCGGGTCGCGCTCGCCCGGGGAGGTTCGCCAACCCTCGCGCCAGCCGGCCACCCAGGACTTCGTCGACTCCCAATCGCCGACGTTGCGGGTGAGGGAGATCGCGGTCCAGATCCCGACGTACACCGGGATCAGCGGCATCGGCAGATTGCGTCGCGCGACCCAGACCCGGTTGCGGGCGTTCAACCGCAGATAGTACGAGTGCCGACCCGGCGGCAGCGCCGGATGATGCACCGTCAGCGAGGACTCGTACCAGGCATCCCAGCCGCGATCGCGCATCCGCCAGCAGACGTCGACGCCCTCGTGGCCGTGGAAGAAGTTGCCGGGGAAACCGCCGACCGATTCCCAGGCCGCCCGCCGATAGAGGGTGACGCCCTCGGGGCAGGTGAAGGCCGGGCCGGAGTCGAGCGGATCGCCGACGTGGGCCCGCGGTACCCAGCGACGCAGGGTGGTGCCGTCCTCGTCCGACAACCGCGGCGCCAGCAGGCCGAGCTTCGGCCACCGGTCGAAGATCACCATCGCCTTGTACAGGAAGTTCGGGTCCGGCAGCCAGGCGTCGTCGTCGAGGAACATGAAGACGTCGCTCTGCACCCGGGTGGCGGCGTAGTTGCGGCCGCCGGGGGAGCCGAGGTTCTCCTCCACGCCTTCGGTACGGACACCTTCCGGCACGCCTTCGGGCTGCCAGCCCATGCCGACACAGAACACTTCGAAGGAGCCGTACCGCTGAGCCAGGGCGCTTTGGAGACACCGATCAAGCTCCTCGGGACGATCACCCATCGAGAGCACGATGATGCTGACCCGAGGACCCGACTGCATGGGCTTAACCATACGGCCACCCGGGTGTCGCCGGGTGGCAACCTGCGCCGGCACGCGGATGCGGGCATGCTGTCTGCGGAACACGTCGAGTCGGAGGTAGAGAATGAGGGTTGCGTTGATCACCGGAGCATCGAGAGGCATCGGTGAGGCGACCGCCGTCCGGCTGGCCGAGCGCGGGGTCGAGGTGGTGATCAACTACCGCGACAAGCGGGCCCGGGCCGAGCGGGTGGCGACCCGGATCCGTGATCTCGGCGGCTCGGCTCTCCTGGTACAGGCCGACCTGACCGACGCCGAAGCGGTGGCCGCGATGGTGCAGACCACCATCGGGCGCTACGGCCGGTTGGACCTGCTGGTGCTGAACGCGAGCGGTGGGCTGGAGGCTGACATGCCGCCGGACTATGCGATGCGGCTGAATCGCGATGCCCAGGTCCGGCTGGCCGACCTGGCGGCCGACCAGATGCCGGCCGGCAGCCGAATCGTGTTCGTGACCAGCCACGAGGCGCACTTCCTGGACGATCAGGACACGCTGCCCGAGTACGCGCCGGTGGCCGCCAGCAAGCACGCCGGGGAGAAGGCCTTGCTCGCCCGGGCGGAGGACTACGCCGAGCGTGGAATCGGGTTGGTGGTGGTCAGCGGTGATCTGATCGACGGGACCATCACGGCCAAGCTGTTGGATCGGGTACGCCCCGGGCTGATCGAGTCCCGGCGCAGTGCTGCCGGCTATCTCCCCACGGTGGACTCGTTCGCGGCCGAGATCGTCGACGCGGCACTCGCCGCGAAACCGGTCGGGCTCGTGCTGGTCGGCGCGAGGCGTGACGGCGCTAGCGACTGACCGCATCCAGGTCGCGTTTGGTCAGCACCGATCGGGTGGCCACGCCGACCTCGTGCAGCCGATTGGCGGCCGGTTCGGAGCGGTCGATCACACAGACCACGGTGTCGACCTCGGCGCCGAGCTCGCGCAGTGCGACGGCCGCGTTGCGGACCGCCCCACCGGTGGTGACGATGTCCTCGATCAAGGTCACCCGCAGTCCGTCCAGCTCGCCGCCTTCGGCGAGCCGGCAGGTCCCGTACGTCTTCGCCTCCTTGCGAACGAACCGAGCCGGCAGACCGGTCAGCGAGCTGATCATGGTCGCGATCGGTACGCCGCCCAGTTCGAGTCCGCCGACGGCTTGGGTGGCCGGCGGCAGCAGCACGACCATGGCTTCGGCGATCCGACGCAGCAGTTCGGGCTGTGCCTCGAACAGGTACTTGTCGAAGTACTCGTCGACCTCCAGACCGCTGCGCACGGTGAATCGTCCACTCAGTCGGCACAACGCGTCGATGTCCGCGGCCAACGCGGCGGTATCGATGGTCGGTTGGTTGTTGGTCACGGCCCGGATTGTGCCAGCTCGTTCCTAGATCAGCGACGCGATGATCAATCCGACCGCCAGGCCGACGGCCGAGATCAGGTCGGCCAGCCCGGCTGCCTTCAGCGCCGGGATCAGCCCGGGGCCGACGGCTCCGCGCAGCACGGTGATCACCTGCGGCGCCAGGTAGCCGATGCCGGCCAGCGCCAGCAGCGCCCACCAACTGGTCTGCGCCGCGGTGATCACGAACGCGATCGCAGCGCCGGCAGCCAGCCCGGCGAACAACCAGCGGGTGGCGCGATCGCCGATCCGGGTGGCCAGGGTGCGTTTGCCGGAGACGGTGTCGCCCGGGATGTCGCGCAGGTTGTTGGAGACCAGGACCGCGTCGGCCAGCAGGCCGACGCCGATCGCGACCAAGATCGTCGGCAGGTCGATCCGGCCCAGCTGGACCAGCGTCGTACCGCAGACCGCGACGAGCCCGAAGAAGACGAAGACGAAGATCTCGCCCAGCCCGATGTAACCGTACGGATGCTTGCCGCCGGTGTAATACCAGGCGGCCAGGATGCAGGCGACCCCGACCGGCAGCAGCCACCACTGCGCGGACAAGATCATCAAGATCAAACCCAGCAGTGCGGCCAGCCCGAAGCAGCCGAAGGCGGCACGCTTGACCAGCACCGGCCGCGCGACCCCGGAACCGACCAGCCGCATCGGCCCGACCCGTCGCTCGTCGGTGCCACGGATGCCGTCGGAGTAGTCGTTGGCGAAGTTGACGCCGATCTGCAGGCTGACGCTGACCAGCAGGGCGAGCAATGCCGGGATGATCTTGAACGAGCCGGCCGCGTACGCGGTTGCCGTGCCGGCGATCACCGGTGCGATCGAGATCGGCAAGGTACGCGGCCGGGCGCCACTGACCCACTCGCCGAAGGTCGGCATGCCCGGAGTGTCCCGGGCTCGGCGATCGTGCGGCATCGCGGTCGCGTTCACTGCGCCGCCTCGCCGGAAGCCTCGGCCAGCAGCCGCTGCCGATCGACCTTGCCGCTGGACGTCCGCGGCAACCGGGGCATCATGATCAACTCCTTGGGCAGTTCGTGCCGGGCCAACTGACCGGCCAGGAAATCCTGCAACGCCGCCAGGTCAGTGGTCGCATCGGCCCCGCCCTCGGCGTAGGCGACCAGCCGGGTGCCCCACTGCGGATCGGGCACCCCGAGCATGACGATCTCACCGGACCCGAGGGCAGGCCAGTCCCGCGCTGCCCGCTCGACCGCGGCCAGATCGATCTTCATGCCACCGCAGACGATCACGTCGTCGAAGCGGCCCAGCACCGCGAGTCGCCCGTCGACCAGCCGGCCGCGATCGTTGGTCCGAACCATCGCGCCCGACGACGTCGCCCCGCCGTGATCCTGGATCAAGGTCGAGGCAGTCAGCTCCGGTTGCAGCCGGTAGCCGGAGAACGCCACCGGGCCACCGAGCAGGATCCGACCGACCCCGGTCGAGTCCTCCTCGGCGAGTTCGACGCCGACTCCGGGCAGCGGCTCGCCGTCGTAGACACAGCCGCCGCAGGTCTCGCTCATCCCGTACGTGGTCACGACCGGGATGCCCAGCTCGCGGCATCGGTCCAGCAGTTGCGGGCGGGCGGGTGCACCACCCAGCAGGATGCTGCTGACCCGCTGCAAGGCCGTCCTGAGCCGGGGCACCTTCAGCGCCCGGGACAGCTGGGTCGGCACCAGCGACAGGTAGGACGGTTGGTCGATGCGCAGCAGGGTTTCGGGTAGCTCGGCCAGATCGCGGCCGACCTCGTTCACCGGTGTGCCGGACACGGTCGCGCGGGCGACCACCATGAAGCCGGCGACGTAATGGGTCGGCAGCGCCAGCAGCCAGTGGCCGGGTCCGGCGAGGCGGAGATGGGTGGCCTCGGCCGAGGCCGTGATCGCGGTCCGGGACAGCACGACCCCCTTCGCTTGGCCGGTTGAACCCGACGTCGACACGATCACCGCCGCGTCCGGCTCGACCACCGGTTGATCCGGTTGCAGCATCGCCAGTACCCGCGGCGCCGCGACCGGATCGGCCGGCAGTGGCGCGACCGGCGGCCCACCGGCGAACGCCTCCGCAATCGCCGTCCGCACCTGCGGCAGCGACGCGTCCGACTCCAGCACCCGCAACGAACTCACGGCCCACAGTCTGCCGCGCCGGGCAGCCCGGGTCCGAACCGGTCGGCCGGAGAGGGCAGGCATCACCTCTCCTAGACTGACCACCGTGCCCGGGCCGTCCATCACTACCTACGCGATCGGCATGCGGACCCGGTTCCGGCGCATCACCGAACGGCACGGGATGGTCTGGCGCGGTCCGGCGGGTTGGGCCGAGTGGAGCCCGTTCGAGGACTATCACGGTGCCGAGATCGTGCCCTGGCTGCAGGCGGCGATCGAGCAGGCAACGACCGGATGGCCGACGCCGCGGCGTGATCGGATCCCGGTGAACGCAACCATCCCGGTGGTCGAACCGGAGATCGCGCATCGGCTGGCACTCGAATCCGGCTGCCGGACCGCGAAGATCAAGGTGGCCGAGCCCGGGCAGTCACCGGGAGATGATCTTGCTCGGGTCGCGGCGGTGCGGGACGCGCTCGGGCCGGACGGGCGGATCCGAGTGGACGCCAACGGCGGCTGGGATGTGGACGAGGCGTTCGCCGCGCTGCGGGATCTCAGCGTCTTCGGGCTCGAGTACGCCGAGCAGCCGTGCCCGTCGGTCGAGGAGTTGGCGACCGTACGGACACGGATCAAGGCGGCCGGACTCGGTGTGCCGATCGCGGCGGACGAATCGATCCGGCGAGCCGAGGACCCCTACCGGGTGGCCGAATTGGAGGCCGCGGACGTGGCCATCCTGAAGGTGCAGCCGCTGGGCGGGGTCCGCGCCTGCCTGGAGATCGCGGACAGGATCGGGATGCCGGTGGTGGTGTCCAGCGCGGTCGAGACCAGCATCGGCATCCGAGCCGGAATCGCGTTGGCCGCGGCGTTGCCCGAACTCCCGTACGCCTGCGGGTTGAACACGATCCGGCTGCTCACCGATGATCTTGGTCTGCCGCCGTTGATCGCCGAGGACGGTACGTTGCCGGTCGGCGATCTGGTGGTCGATCCGGAGGCGGTGGATCGCTGTACGGGGCCGGCCGATCTTGATCAGGCCTGGCGAGAGCGGTTGGCGGATACGCTCGGGTTGGCGGGGCGGACGCTGGATGATCTTGACAGCGTTGAGCAGCAGCGGGGTAGTGACGAGGTGGGGCAGTGACCGGGTCGACGGAGTGCGCACGAGTCGTGGTGGAGGAGTTGATCTCCTTCGGCGTACGAGACGTCGTGCTGTCGCCGGGCTCGCGGAACGCGCCGCTGTCCTACGAGCTCTTCGAGGCAGACAAGATCGGCTTGTTGCGGCTGCACGTCCGGATCGACGAACGGAGTGCGGCGTTCACCGCCTTGGGCTTGGCCAAGGGATCGGGGCTGCCGGTGCCGGTGGTCACCACCTCCGGCTCCGCGGCCGGCAATCTGCATCCGGCGATGATGGAGGCCTGGCACGCCCGGGTGCCGCTGATCGCGATCACCGCCGATCGTCCCGCCTCCATGATCAACAGCGGCGCCAACCAGACCACCAGGCAGCGGGGGCTGTTCGCCGGCCATGTCCGGGCCGAGATACAACTCTCCGGAGATGATCTTGCTGCCCGAGCCTGGCGATTCGAGTTGCAGCGTGGTCTGGTGGCGTGCTCGGGCCGACGGACCATGATCGCGGGCCCGCTGCATCTGAACATCGCCTTCTCCGAGCCACTGGTGCCAGAGCCGATCGAGGCTCTGGAGGAGGAGTATCGGGAGATCACTGCGGTGGCTCGCGGGACCGAGATCACCGAACTTCCGGCCGAACCGTTGACGGTGATCGTGGCCGGCGACCTGCCGGTGGTCGACGGTCAGCAGCTGGCTCTGATTGCCGATCGGGCGGCCGTCCCGCTGTTGGCCGAACCGTCCAGCAACGCCCGCGCCGCGGCCACCGCCATCGGCAGCTATCGGCTGTTGTTGCAGTCCAGCCTGACCGACGACATCGAGCGAGTGATCGTCGTCGGACACTCCACCCTTTCCCGTCCGGTCAGCTCGCTGTTGCGTCGTACCGATCTCGAGTTGATCATCGTCGACTCCAGCCCGGAGTGGTCGGATCCACAACTGAACGCCGATCGGGTGATCGCCGGATTCACCATCGGCGACCCGCAGTCGGCGAACCAGGACTGGCTGGAACGCTGGCGGCAGGCCGATCGCCAGCTGCGGACCAAGATCGACGAGCTGGTCGACGACACGGAGTCGATCACCGGCCCGGCGCTGGCGCAGACGTTGTGGGACCGGCTGGCCGAAGAGGATCTTCTCTTCGTCGGCTCGTCCAGCCCGGTTCGTGATCTTGATCTCGTCGCGACCCGTCCTGTTGGTCCGGCCGTCTACGCCAACCGCGGCCTGGCCGGGATCGACGGTTCGGTGTCCACTGCGGTCGGGCTGGCACTGGCCGCGGACCAGCCGGCGCACGCGCTGCTGGGTGATCTCACCTTCCTGCATGACTCCAACGGTCTGATCATCGGCGCAACGGAGCCGCAGCCGCGGTTGCGGATCCTGGTGGCCAACGACAACGGCGGCAGCATCTTCGCCACCCTCGAACAAGGACATCCGGCGCAGATGGGTGCCTTCGAACGGATCTTCGGCACCGCGCACGGTGTCGACCTGGGCGCGGTCGCGGCCTCGGTTGCGGCCACGTACACCAAGATCGACAAGCTTGCTGATCTTGATCAGCTACTGCAGTCACCGCCGGCCGGGTTGGAGATCGTCGACGTCACCGTCGATCGGCGCCACCGCCGGACACTTGATCAACAGCTCAATTCGCTCGCAGCCATGCTCTGACCTTGGCAGTCGCGATCACGTCGTCCTCGTTGTAGTTCAGGACCCGCGCCCGGGCGAGCCCGCGCTGCTCGGCGGACTCGGCATGCACCGCATCCACGAACCAGCGGGTGGAATTCAGCCCGCCGGCGTCGTCGTCACGCCAGCTGAAACCGGCCGCGCCGGTGGCCACCGGCTTCAGCCCGACTCCGTTGACGCCGAAGAAATTCCCCTTCACCAGCGGCAGCAGATCGCAGAAGTGGTGATCGGCGAATTCCAACGCCCAGGCGAAGATCGGCTCGCCCGGGTGGGTCTCGGCCAACCGGCGCAGTGCGGCCAACTCGAAACCGCTGTAGTGATAGACCCGGATGCTCGGGGTCTGCTCGGCCTGCCGGCGCAGCCAGGTCAGCGCGCGGACGGCCAGCGCCCGTTCGCCCTCGACATCAAGATCATCGAACTCGGCGAACGGGTGATAGCTGCCGTCCTTCGGATGCCGGGGATCGGAACCGTCGGAGTCGCCGCGATGGCTGCGGAACCCCCACAGATAGATGCAGCCGTCAACCGTGGTCTCGATGTCGAAGTCGATCTCCAGCTCGGCACCCGGCACCGCGATCGGGCCGCTGGTGATCCGTTCGAACTGCACCCCGGAGGTGATCAACTTCGCCCGGTGGGCAGCCTGCCGCAGCCGCTCCTCGGCGCCGGCCCGATGGGTCACCTCGGGCAGATACCAGTCGAACAGTTGATCAAGGTCGACGCCGGCAAGATCACTGACGGTGGAGATGCCGTGCGCGCGCAGGGTGGCGATCTCGCGGACATCGAGGGCGCCCTTGCCGATCCGCAGACTGACGTCGTCGTCGGGCAGTTTGGATCGGCAGTAGTCCCACCACTGGCAGCGGTTGCACTCGTCGGTGACGATCGGCTGCACCAACGGGGCCGGACTGGAGCCGTTCTGCCCCTGCCGGCTGGCGATGGTCGCGACGTCGACCCGGAACGCGTGCTCGTGGTCGTACCGCTCCAGTGCGCTGCGGGCGGTCCAGCCGGCCTCGCCGGTCCGGGAGAAGGTCCGCAGCAGCGGCTCGGCCAGGTCCATCCAGGTGATCAGATCCGAGTCGGTGGCCCGGTCGGCCATCCAGTCGTCGGTACCGATCACGCCCGCGTACGGACGCCCCGGCGCCGCCCAGCCGAGGTCGGTCAACATTCGCTGGTAGTGCGCCAACTGGATCAGATCGGTGTCCCGGGAGCTGAGCCGGAAGCCGTAGCCGGGCACCTCATCGGCATCCTCCGGCGCCGGCGCGGTGAAGGAACTGAGCAGCAGTGATGCGTTCGGCCGCGGTTGCTTGGTCGGCCGCTTCCGCTCGTGGATCTTGTGCATCTTGATCAACAACACGTGATAGCCGGGCCGGCCGTCGGGTTGATCGGCGCCGCGGACCAGCACATCCGGTCGGCCGGACCGATGCTGCTCGACGGCCCGCGGCAGCAGGCCACCGATGATCAGGTCGGCGCCGCCGGCCATCGCCTCGGCGCAGGCGCCGGACTGGATGTGCGCCGGAAGTTCGTCGGCCAGGCGCAGGTCGATCACCCGGCCCCGGGCGGCGGATACCAGCCGGCCGATCACCGCGTCCTCGAACTGCTCGCCGCCTTCGAAGATCTCGGCCAGCGCCTCGTCGATCTCGCGCACCGGTTCGGGGATCGTCGGGTCGAACGCGTTGTGAGTCTTCACCGCGCAACTGCGCGCCGCGTACGCTCCCAGGACAATCACGCTGCCAACCATGCCACCCGCCGCCGACGTTGCCGCACACGGTCGAAGGTTGGCGTGTGCCCGAGCCCGCCCGGTGGCGGGTCGCAAGCGGACCTGAGAAGCCGGAATCGGGCCTGTGGACGTAATAGAGCAGAATGGGCGCACTATGGCTAAACGCGGCGACGTGGTGTTGAAGGTGTCCGGGCTCCGGCGTGCCTTCGGGCCGGTGACCATCCTGGACAAGTTCAACCTCGAGGTACGTGAGGGGGACGCGGTCGCACTGACCGGTCGCAACGGCGCCGGCAAGTCCACCTTGCTGCGCTGCCTGGTCGGTGCGGACAAGCCGGATGACGGTCTGATCGAGGTCTGCGGTACGAAGTTGTCGGAGACCTCACCGGAGATCCGCCGGGACATGGCCACCGTGATCGATGACCTGGACTTCTTCCCCGACCTGAGCGTGGTCGAGCACCTCGATCTGCTGGCCCGGGCCCATGGCCTGAGCGATCCGGAGCCGGTGGTGGACGAGATCCTCAACGAGGTCCAGCTGATCCCGCAGTCCGGCCAACTGCCGGGCACGCTGTCCTCCGGACAGCGGCGCCGGTTGGCGTTGGCGACCGCATTCGTACGCCCCCGCAAGCTGCTGATCTTGGACGAGCCGGAAGCACGGCTGGACACCGAGGGCATCAACTGGCTGTCCGGTCGGCTGCAGGAGGAACGGGACAAGGGCCTGGCGATCGTCTTCGCCAGTCACGAACCGAGCCTGGTGAATGCGGTCGCGACCAGGATCCTGCATCTGGGTGCCGCTCGGGACGGCGCCGCCGGACCGTCCACCGGAGAGAGCCTGGCCGAGCCGGCGGTACCGCAGTTGGCGGCCGAACAGGTCGGCGGACCGCAGTCGGAGGCGTCCAGCCAGCAACCGCAGAAGAAGCAGCAGCAGCGGAAGAAGCCGCAGCCGAGCCAGGGCCGCAAGAAGAATCAGAATCGGCCGAAGTCGCCGTCGGAGTCTCGTAACCGATGACCACCGCAGACGTTCCTTACCCAGACGCCCAGACGCCCAGACGATCGGGCGAACCCGCGGCCGGCGTGCACCGCGCTCGGCTGGTCGCCGACCAGCCGGCGTCGGCCAAAGAGCTCAAGGAGATGATCAAGGACTGGCGGACCGGTCGGGCGACCCGTTCGCTGGCCGAGGCGATCTCCGACGGCTACATCGCGGTCTTCGGCTTCCTGCTGGTCGGCGCGATGGTGGCCAACGTCGTGGTCCAGGCTCAGGGCACGGTCTCCCAGTGCAACGCGCAGGCCTGTCTGTCTGCGCGCAGTCTGCTGCCGTGGGCCGCGTTCTCGATCACGGTGGCTGCCGCGCTGGTCCTGAGCCGACTGTTCGGTCCGGTGTTGGCCTCGGCTGCCGAAGGATTCTGGTTGCTGGATGCACCGGTCCAGCGGTCCCGGCTGTTGGCGCCGCGGCTGGTCGGGATGACCGTCGCGGCACTGGTGATCGGCGGCGCAGTCGGCGCCCTGGTGGCGGCTCTGACCGGCACCCCGGGGCTGGAGATCGTGGCCTGGAGCGTCGGCACCGGGCTGGCTGCGGCAGCGGCGATCTCGTTCGCTGCGGCCGAGCAGGGCGCCGAACGGCACGCGCTCACCCGGCTGCTCAGCTACTTGTTCGGGCTGATCGGGTTGGCCGCTCTGCTGAGCGTGGTTGCGATCGCGGCCGGCTGGCTCGAGTTCACCATCGACACCGGCCGCGGGATCGAGATCGGGATGGCCGTCGGCGCCGGAGCGCTGCTGGTGCTGATCATCACCGCCGTGCTGGCGCGGGCCCGGCTCAGCCAGATCCGGCGGGCCCGGCTGCTCAGCGGCGGCGCGCTGGTCAGCGGCATCTCCGGCGCATTCTTCGCGCTCGACTTCGGGCTGATCCGCGACATCGTGGTGGACCGGCGGGCGATGGAGATCGGGCACGTCAAACCCAAGAAGGGCCGCGGTACCGGGCTGCAGCCACTGATCTGGCGGGAGGCCCAGCGGCTGGCCCGGAGCCCGCAGCCGTTGCTCTGGGTCGCACTCAGTCTGGTGATCCCGTACGCCGCCGACGCGTTGGGCATGGGACCGGTGATGCCGATCTTCTCGGCGCTGGTGCTGTTCGGCGCGATGGTGCCGATGCTGAACGGTCTGCGGGTGCTCACGCGGACCAGCGGTCTGGCTCGGTGTATGCCGTTCGCGACCAAGGCGGTCAAGCGCGCGGTGGTCGCGGTGCCGGCGGTGATCATGGTGATCTGGAGCGCGCTCGCAGTGCCCGCCTTCATGGGCTTCGGCACGATCGCCGAGCGGCAGCCGTTGGGCACGGCGATCGAGATGGCGCTGGCCACCGGTGCGGCGGGCTTCCTCGGTGCGGTCCGCTGGACCACCGGCAAGCCGCCGAACTTCGGCGGTCCGGCGATGGCCAGCCAGTTCGGCGCCATCCCGCCGGGGTTGATCTTCGGCATGATCCGCGGTTTCGACATGTGTCTGGTGATCACCGCTCCGATGCTGCTCGGTCTGTCTCCGATGATCTCGCTGGTGTTGGCGGCGATCGTCGCGCTGGTGCTGCTGACGCTGGACTTCGATGCGATGAAGGCGCAGGCCGAGGAGCAGCAGAAGACGTTGAACGCCGAGAAGGCCCGCCGCAACGCCACCCGCTGACCGTACGACGATCTCGGGCGACGGAGCCCGCCCGGCCCAGGGTCCGCGGGGTGCGCCGAAGCGCTGTCCCTGCCGGAAGAGGCATTGAGTGTGCGCGGAAGCACCGTTGCCCGGCGGCGGAGGCGGCGAGTGTGCGCGGAAGTACCGTTCTGGCGGGGCTTCGGCTCCGAAATGGTGGATTCGCGCACTCTCGACGACCTCCGTGCCCGGATTGGGTGCGGATGCGCACACGCGGCAAGCCCGACGAGTTCAGGTTGCGAGGCTGCTCGTCGTCGATACTTCCTGGTCTCGACCGGCGTCCGTCGGCGGCTTCTGCCGGCAGCGAAAGCCGGTGCGCGTCCGGTCGGTGCGCGGCTAGCGTGGGGAAACAACAATCCAGGAATCATTGACCTCGGGGCCCAATGATCAGGACCCAATGATCAAGTCCCAATGGTCAGGCCCCAAAGGGAACTGGCTCGATGACCTGGACCCAACGCACCGTGGACTCGGAGACCGTGATGACCGACGCTGCCGCAACCGAACCGGCCGAGCCGAATGGCGCCCGGCCGGACAACGTCGTCCCGCTGGCCAAGCCGGCGCAGGACCATGATCCGTTGCTGCGTGACCTGTTCGGCCGGGTGATCCGGCAGGCCCGTCATGATCAAGGACGGACGCTCGTGGACGTGGCCGGGCGGGCCGGGGTCTCGGTGCCCTACCTGTCAGAGATGGAGCGGGGTCGCAAGGAGCCGTCCTCGGAGATGCTCGCGGCGGTCTGCGAAGCGCTCGGGCTCGATCTGCTCGACCTGGTCTCGCGTACCTATGTTGATCTTGTTGCCGGTCGTGCCGCCCAGGCCGAGGCAGAGCCGCGTCGGGTGCCGGTGTCGTTGCGTTCCGCGCGCGCTCACCGCGTCGGCGGTTCGGGGTCAGCCGACGTGCTCGCCCTGGCGGCCTGATCCGCATTTGACCCCTCCGTTCGGCGTGCCAATGCCGACGGCCACCAGATCCTGCGGCCGATGTCGTGGGCCAGTGCCGGCAGCAGCAGGGTCCGTACGACGAAGGTGTCCAGCAGGACGCCGAACGCGACGATGAACGCGATCTGCAACAGGAACAAGATCGGAATCACCGCCAGCGCGGCGAAGGTGGCGGCCAGCACCAGGCCGGCCGAGGTGATCACTCCGCCCGTGATCGCCAGTCCTCGGGCGAGGCCGGTCCGGGTGCCGTGGACGAGGGACTCCTCGCGTACTCGGGTCATCAGGAAGATGTTGTAGTCGACGCCGAGCGCGACCAGGAAGACGAACCCGTACAACGGAACCGAGGGATCGGCGCCTGGCAGGTCGAGCAGGTGATTGAACACCAGTGCCGAGACGCCCAGGGTCGCGGCCAGTGACAGCACCGTGGTGATGATCAACAACACCGGCGCGATCACCGACCGGAGCAGCAGCATCAAGATCAACATGATCACCACCAGCACGACCGGGATGATCACATTGCGATCATGGATCGAAGTCGCGTTGGTATCGACCGCGGTCGCGGTGGCGCCGCCGACCAGGCCGATGCCGTCCAGGTGCTGGCGCAATTCGACGATCGTCTGCTCCGCTGCCGCGCTGTCGGGTGCCTCGGATCCTGTTGCCTGCAAGAGAACGTCGCCATCCACGACAGTCGGTTCAGGCACCGTGCCGTTGATCGGAGTGATGCCGTCGGCGGTCACCGGGACCGAACCTCCCGGTGCCTTCGATGCCGTCACCGTGACGGCTGCGATTCCGGACTGGTCGGCGATGATGCCCGCAGCCTTGTCCATCTCCGATCGCGCGGTGATCACGTACACCGGTGACCCCGAGCCGCCCGGGAAGTGTTCGGACAGCGCCTGCTGACCGTCCCGGGCATCCGAAGTTCCAATCACCAGCTGGCTCTGGGCGACGCCGTCGGCGTGCAGTTGGCTGAGCCCGGTTGCAGCTCCGAGCAACAGCACGGTGATCACGATCCACAGCAGCCGGGCCCGACGGCCGATCAGCGCCGCGATTCGTGCGTACGGGCCGTTGGTGGCCGACGAGGTGCCGACCGCATGGGCCGCGTACCGGGGCGATCTCGGCCAGAACGCAGTCCGGCCGAGCAGGAACAGCGCCGCCGGCAGCAGGGTGAGGGCGGCCAGCAGCGCGAAGGCGATGCCGATGGCGGCGACGGGTCCCAGGGACTTGTTGGAATTCAGGTCGCTGAGCAACAGGCAGAGCAGCCCGGCGATCACCGTGCCCGCTGAGGCGATGATCGGTTCGCGGGCCCCGCGCCAGGCGGCCCAGGTCGCTGTCCATTTGTCCGGTCGTCGACCGAGCTCCTCGCGATAGCGCGCCGTGTAGAGCAATGAGTAGTCGGTGGCAGCACCGATCACCAGGATGAAGAGGATGCCCTGGGTCTGGCCGTTGAGCACCAGGACGCCGGCCTTGGCCAACCACCACACGGTGAGCAGGGCTGCACACAGCGCGAACATGCTGGTGGCCAGCACGATCAGCGGCAGCAGCAGCGAGCGATAGACCACGATCAAGATCACGAAGACGGCGACCAAGGCGACTCCGAGCAGAATCCCGTCGATGCCGCCGAACGCCTCGGTCAGGTCGGCGGTGAAGCCGGCCGGACCAGTGACGTGCACCGTGACGCCGTTCGGTGCCGACGTTCGCAGATGATCACGCAACTGCGACACCACGGCCTCGGTGTCGGCATCGGCATCCACCGCCACGAAGGCCTCAGCGGCGTGGCCGTCGTCGGAGGGTACGACCGGCGAGACGGCGTCGACACCGTTGAGGTCGGCAAGATCCTTGCTGGCCTGCTGCACCTGGCCGAGCTGTTGCTGATCAAGATCATGGTCGGAGACGAAGACGGCAATGGCGGGGATCGAGTCATCACCAAGGAAGTCCGGGAGTCGCTCCTGTACCTGGGTCGAGTCTGCGCTGGACGGCAGGTAGCTGGTTGCATCGTTGGACGAGACCTCGTCCACCCGACCGAAATAGGGCCCGCCGATGGACGCGATGATCAACCAGCCGACGATGAGCAGGCTGGGCACCAGGATGCGGAGCACCCGTCGTCCGCCGCCGGTCGGTGTGTCTGGAGCACTCCGTGACATGGGTTCGTACCCCCAATTGCTAGCTTGGCTAGCAACGAGCCTAGCAAGAAACTCGCCGGGTCTACGATGCTGACCGGATCCAGAGTTGCCGCGGGAGGCGAGATCAGATGGCGGGGACGGCGCGATCGACGCCGGCTGAGGGGAACAACTCGGCCGACGCGGTGTACGACCCGCGCTGGAATGACCCGAACGGCCGGCTGATCGACCGAACCGGCTTGGAGCCGGCCGATCTGGAGCAGATCGGCGAGTTGATGCGGGCAATGGGTCGACTGAGGGATGTCGAACGGCGGCTGTCCGAAGCCGCTCGCCGGTTCATGCGTCTGAACGAGACCGACATGCGGGCGCTGCACTTCCTGATCGTGCAAGGCAATCAGGGAAGGTTGACCTCCCCGGGTCTGCTGGCCCGGCACCTCGGCATCACCACCGCGTCGACGACCAAGATGCTGGATCGGCTGGAGCGTGGCGGTCATCTGGTACGCCATCCGCACCCGACCGATCGACGAGGGGTCGCGGTCGAGATCACCACCGAGACCGCCCTCGCTGCCGAGCAGACCGTCGGTCGTCAGCATGCACATCGCTTCGCACCCGCTGCCGAGCTCAGCCGCGCCGAGCGGTCGGTGGTGATCAACTTCTTGGTCCGGACATCGCAGGCTCTCCAGGACGCACTGGGTGATGAGTCCGGTGCCGGATCGGAGGCGACCGAGACGGACCCCGACGCCGCGACCAAGACTCAGGAATGATCTTGGTTCCGGGACCGAATCTGGTCGTCCGGCCGCAATCGCTGTAGCTTGCATCGCATGCCTCGACCGGACGCACCCCAGCGTCGGCCGACGATGGCGACCATTGCGCGCGAAGCCGGCGTCTCCGTTCCGACCGTGTCCAAGGTGTTGAACGGCTGGAGTCAGGTCGCTCCGGAAACTCGGCAGCGGGTCGAGAAACTCCTGCGTGAGCGGGGTTATGTCCGGCGGCGTGGCGATCGGGCGGGGGCAGCGCACAGCATGGTCGACGTGGTGATCGACTCGCTCGACAACTCCTGGGCGGCCGCGTTGCTCGCCGGTGTCGAAGCCGCCTGCCACGAGCGCAATCTCGGAGTCTCGGTCTCGGTGGCCAGGGGGAACGGGCGGGCCTGCACCGGGACCTGGGTGGACACCGTGGTGGCCCGCGGCTCTCGCGGCGTGATCGCCGCCCTGGTCGACCTGACACCGAATCAGCAGAGCAAGCTCGAACGGTCCGGAATCCCATGTGTGATGGTGGATCCGGTGGCCACGCCGGAGGCGAGTGTCTACTCCGTCGGGGCCACCAACTGGGCCGGCGGTCGATCCGCGACCGAGCACTTGATCGAGTTGGGGCATCGGAGGATCGCGGTCCTGGGTGGCCCCGCGGACGTGTTGTGCATCCAGGCCCGGGTGGCGGGCTACCGGGCCGCGATGGAACAAGCCGGACTTGCCGTTCCTGATCACTACGTCAGCTACGGATCGGACTTCAGCACCTACGCCGGTCGTGATCTGACCGCGGAGTTTCTTGATCTTGAGGACCGGCCGACTGCCCTCTTCGTCTGTGCCGACACGTTGGCGCTCGGTGCCTACCGGGCCATTACTGAGCGGGAGCTGAGCGTGCCCGCGGATCTCAGTGTCGTCGGATTCGATGATCGCCCGGAATCGCATTGGGTGTCACCGCGGCTGACCACGGTCAGGCAGCCGGTGGAGGAGATGGCAGTGGCCGCGCTGGACCTGCTGGCGCGGCTGATCCGTGGCCAGCATCCGAGATCGCGGCGGACCGAGCTGGCGACGATCCTGCTGGAGCGGGAGAGCACGGGCGCGCCGAAGCGGTCGTGAAACTTTTCGGCTCGTGTGTCGGCCGAGAACGGCTTGTTGATCATTGACCGCGATCCGGTCGGGTCCCTAGATTTCTCTGCCAGGCAACCCGAATCGGCTTGGGGAGCCGCATTCTTCGCAGATCCACTGTCGTATCGTTCGGAGGGTTCGTGGGAGCCATTTCCCGCCGAAAGTTTCTCGGCGCCTCAGTCGCGGTGGGCGCCGCGACGGCGCTGGCCGGGTGCGGGAAAGGCGCGGTCAGCACCGGAGTGGTGACGCCGCGCGACGGCACCGTCAACATCCTCAGCAAGGACACCCAGCTGGTCCGCAACTTCAACATCTTCTCGCCGTCCAACCACGCCGGCCCGTCCAACGGGTTGATCTTCGAACAGCTGATCCGGCTGGACACCTTCGACGGCGCCAGCATGAAGCCGTGGCTGGCCTCCGGTTGGCAGTTCAGTGACGACGGTCGCGAGTTGATCTTCACCGTACGAGATGGGCTGACCTTCTCCGACGGGCATCCGCTGACCGCCGACGACTTCGCCTACAGCATGGGGTTGCCGCTGAAGTATCCCGAGCTGACACCCTGGGCGGCGGGGTTCGGCGAGGTGCACAAGATCAACGACCGGCAGGTGAAGTTGATCTTCGAGAACCCGTCGTTCCAGAATCTGGTCAACTGCGGCGACATCAAGATCGTGCCGAAACACCTGTGGGAGAAGCAGGATCCGAGGACCTGGACGGTGCCAGATCCTGTCGGCACAGGTCCGTGCACGCTGGCCGGTTTCTCCAGCCAGCAATACCTCTTCCAGGCTCGGGAGAAGTACTGGGCCGGAGCGCTGCCGATGCCGTACATCCGATTCCCCACCGCCAGCGAGGATTCGGCCAAGCTGCTGATGATCGACGGACAACTGGATCTCTCCACCATCGCCTGGCCGGGCGGCGAGGAGCATTACGTCGACCGGGACCCGGACAGCTACTTCTATGCGCCGCGTCCGAGCGGTGGCTGCGAGGGGATTGTCTTCAACATGACCAAGGAACCGTGGAGTGACGTCCATGTCCGCAGGGCATTGTCGATGGCGATCGACCGCAAGGTGATCTCCGATGTGCTCGCCGACGGGCAACAGCCGATGACCGTCACCAATCTGGACGACGTGATCTACAAGGACTGGTTGCTGCCGGAGTACGTCGGCAAGGTGCAGCAACTCGACGTTGCCGGGGCCAAACGCGAGTTGGAACAGGGCGGATGGTCGATCGAGGGCGGCAAGCTGGTCAAGGACGACAAGAGCTATCCGCTGAACTTCCGCTTCATCACCGACTACCCGGCCTGGCACATCGAGACCGCGGTGATCGCCGACCAATGGCAGCGTTACCTGGGGCTGAAGGTGAATCTGATCGCGCAGCCCGGGGCGACGTACAACGGCAAGGTCAACTCGGGCGACTTCGATGTCGCGTACTGGTTCTGTGGCAATGGCAACGGCGCCTATCAGGCCTACTACACCCTGCTGGATCCGGCGTTGCGGGTGCCGGTCGGCAAGGTCGCGACCGGCAATCCTGGCCGCTGGGACGACCCGGCGACCAAGCAGCTGCTGGCAACGATGCGGGGCACCGACGACGAATCCGTTCTGCGTAAGGCTTCCCATCAGTTGCAGAAGATCGTGGTCGAACAGGTCCCGTTCGCTCCGGTGCTGTCCGGCGGCATCTGGAACGCGATCAATCAGAACAACTGGACGCATTGGCCGATCACCGACAACTCGCGGCTGAAGGTGGCCGACAGCACCGCGGATCTGGTGTTGATGTTGCAGAGCCTGCGGAAGGCGGAGGCAGCGTGACTTCTCAGTCGTTGGCCGATCCCCGACCCGTGACCGGGACCCGCCGCAAGGGCCGTGATCGCGCCGGCGGTTCTGGCATCTTCCTGCTCCGCCGGATCGGCTTCTACCTGGTGGCTGCCTGGTCGGCCATCACCCTGAACTTCATGATCCCTCGCCTGATGCCCGGGTCACCGGCGGATGCGGTGATCGCTTCCCTGCAACAGAAAGGGGCGCAGCTGACGCCGGAGATGATCGCCTCGATCCAGAAGATCTTCGGCCAGCCGGATGCCAACCTGCTGCGACAGTACGGCGACTATCTCGTCCAGCTGGCACATTTTGATCTTGGTGTGTCGACCGGAAGCTACCCGACGCCGGTCAGCGAGCTGATCGGTCAGGCCCTGCCCTGGACGCTGTTGCTGGTCGGCACCACAACCGTGCTGGCGTTCGTGATCGGGACCGGCATCGGAGTCATCTGCGGCTGGCGCTCGGGCAGCAGGCTGGACAGCGTGCTCAGCCCGCTGTCCACCTTCATGGCGGCGGTGCCGTACTTCTGGGTGGCGCTGTTCGCCCTGTGGCTGTTCGGTTTCAAGCTCGGCTGGTTCCCGCTGGCCGGTGGCTACGACCCGAACACCGCCTTCGGCAGCAGTCCGGCGTTCTGGGCATCCACCCTGAGGTACGGCTTCCTGCCGGCCGTCACGATCGTGATCTCCGCCGCCGGCGGCTGGTTGCTCGGCATGCGCAACATGACCATCACCACCACCAGTGAGGATTACGTGTTGCTGGCCCGCGCCAAGGGCCTACGACAGCACCACGTGATCTTCCGGTACGCCGCACGCAACGCCGTACTGCCCCAATTCACCAGCTTCGCGTTGGCACTCGGCAGCATCCTCGGCGGCGCCCTGCTGACCGAGACGGTGTTCACCTATCCGGGTGTCGGATACCTGCTCTATCACGCGGTCTCCAACCGTGATTTCCCTTTGATGCAAGGGATTCTGTTGATGACGACGCTAGCGGTGCTGCTGGCCAACTTCGTTGCCGATTCGGTTTACGTGCTGCTCG
>DATCVL010000503.1:0-20831 GCA_036566865.1 Microlunatus sp. | reverse complement strand
CTCGTCGATCCAGTCGTGGAGCAGATCACCGTCGATCGATGCGAGGCGGATTGTCAGCCAACCCCAGTGACCGAGCCCGCTGTGCTTCATTGGTGTGACCCGAGCCGTAGCGACTGCCTCGTCGTAGGCGGCGGTGAGTTTGACTCCGACTGCCGGATCTGGCGCATCTGAGTGTCCGAGCCAGAGAAACATTGGTCCGTAGACGAAGCCGTTGATTATCCGGCCCGGAGGGTGGTCAACCTTGACCACCGGTGTATCCCAGGGCAGGTCCTCGATTGCGCGTGGGTATTGAAGCGCGAACGCGCGAATCTCGTCCCAGCTGCTTGCGGCCATCGTCCACACGATCGACTACCTCCAACACCATGTCAATGGAGGATCCCAGTAGGCAGGTGATCGCAGGGTTGCCGAGTTGGGGGCCGTCATGCGTCCCCTGCAGTCGGTACCGTTGTGAGCTGAAAGCGGCGCCGAGGACTATGTTGTGCTCCCGCCGACATGAAGTCACCTCAGGTTCGGCAAGAAGATGTCATCAGCCCACGAATGCGGCCTTGATCTTCTTCTCGTAAGACGGCTTGATCGACTGATCCACCCGCAGCAGTGCGCGACCGTGCACCGTGTCGTACTCATTACCCAGCATCGGCGCCGCCTTATTGATCTTCTTGATGTATTTCGCCCTAGCCTCTGCGGCCGTCGTTGTCGGCCAGATCTCGATAAACGCACCCTCGGCGACACCGAAGTCATCCTGCGGCGCGCCCTTGATGTACAGGATCGCCCCGTCCGTATAACCGTTCGGCCGGCCGATCAGGTTGTTCGGATCGTTGTCCTCGGTGATGTGAACAACCTTCTCTACCTTGCTGACCTTCGATTTCACCTGGTGGGCCAACTGCATTGCGGTGGGCTGCGCAGCCGTCGCCGACGGTGATGGGCTCGAGCTTTCGCTGGGTGTCAATGCGGTGTTCGCCTGCGCCGGCGGGCTGGATTGCGCGGCGTCTGTCGGCGATGACGTCGAATGAGGCGGGGCGGAGTTGCTGGAGCAGCCGACCAGCAACACTGCTCCGAACGCAGCGGCTACAACGGCGACTTGATAGAGGCGAGGCACGACCGAGATCGTATGGCCTGCTAAGCCGCCGCGCTGGCAGTTTCGCGAGTCTACCCAGAGTTGATGCGCGAAGTTCGCGGCCAAAACTCAAGTGGTCCTGGGTCCCGATGTCGTGGTCTGATGAGGTGGCCCGGTGACGGTGCGACCGCCGGGTCTGAGTTGGGTGCCTGGGCTAAGGATCCGTTGCTGGCGCGCGGTTGGACGGATTCTGCTGTGGGCTCGTGGGTGGTGGGGTCGTTTGGGCTTGTTCTGCTGGGCTGGTTTGAACCGTGCGGGCGGGGACGTGCGTCAGGTGTTGCCGAGGTGCACCCATACTCGGATTTGATGTGATCTGCATCACACGTCTTTGCTGGCGAAAATTATGGGCGGAATTGTGCGTGGTTGTTCGTGGGTGTTCGCTGACCTTCGCTGACGTTGGTTGATCGTGTTGTATTAGTCCTCATAAGGGTGGCGACTTCTGTGGTCGGGGAAATTGGCTGGTTTGTTTTGTCGTGGTCGGGTGCTACACCTGTTTGTCACGGAGGTCGGAAGTGGCCGTGATGGTTGACGGGTCGAGGGTGGCTCGGCTGGGGCGCTTCCTTGATCATTTTGAGTGATCAGCTTCGTGTGTGCTTCGGTGATGCTGGCACGGTCTGCGGCGTCGGTGATCGGGGCGTGGATGATCGGCATGTTTCCCTCTGGACTGGGTGTGCCGTGTAGCACAGACCGTCAACGGCTACACGGCACTCCCTTCAGGTTGGCGATGGCGATGACGGCAACGGTTTCGGAGTTGGTCACGGAGGAGACTCCCGGGTCGGATGTTGACACGGCGGCCGGATTGATCACGGCGGCGGTTCCTCGGGTGACTGGAGCGATGGCGCGTGAGTTGGCGGTCGATCTGAAGGTGTGTGTGCGTCCGATCGTGCGGCGGGTGCGGGATCGGGCCACGGGTGAGGAGACTCGGGTGGCGATCCCGTGTGGCTCGACGCGGGAGGTGGTGTGTCCGTCGTGTGCGGACAAGGCGCGTCGGCTGCGGATCCAGCAGTGTGCTGAGGGTTGGCATCGTGAGGTCGAACCGGACGCGTTCGGGCCACAGGGTTCGGCCGCTGATAATCATGACACCGAAGATGTTGATCTTGATGCCGAGGATGTTGATCTTGGTGGTGGGGTGGGTGATCGTCGGGTTCGGTCGACGCGGCATCGGCAGGATGTGGTGGATTTGCCGCGGGTGCCGGCTGATGACCGGACGGTGGGCAGGTCGTTTGAGACTCCGGATGGTCGGCAGTATCGGCCGTCGATGTTTGTCACGGTGACGTTGCCGTCTTATGGGCCGGTGAAGGTCAATGGTGCACCGGTGGATCCGGCCACCTATGACTATCGCCGGGCTGCGTTGGATGCGCTGCATTTTCCCAGGTTGGTGGACCGGTTCTGGCAGAATCTGCGCCGCTGTGCCGGGTACAAGGTGCAGTATTTCGCTGCGGTGGAGCCGCAGCATCGGTTGGCTCCGCATCTGCATGTGGCGTTGCGGGGTGCGATCCCGCGGGCCACGATCCGCCAGGTGGTCAAGGCAACGTATGTGCAGGTGTGGTGGCCGCGGTTCGATCGGCCGGTGTTCGTGCACCGGGTACCGGTGTGGGACGGCCGCGACTACATCGACGCCGACACCGGGGAAGTGTTACCCAGCTGGGATGCGGCGTTGAGCGATCCCGACCTGACGCCGGATGATCATGCCGCGCATGTGGAACGGTTCGGTAGCCAGTTGGACATGGCCGGGATCATCGCCCCGTCGCAGGATGCTGATCGGGCGATCCGCTACCTGACCAAGTACCTGTCGAAGAGCATCGCGGCCACCTACACCGACGATGAGGCCGATCCTGAGTATCAGGCGCATGTGGACCGGTTGCATGAGGAACTGGTGTGGTTGCCGTGTTCGCCACAGTGTGCGAATTGGCTGCGGTACGGGATCCAGCCGAAGGACGCAGGCCCCGGCCTGCGCGCCGGTCACTGCGGAAGCAAGGCCCATGATCGAGAGAACCTGGGTGTCGGTGGCCGCCGGGTGTTGGTGTCGCGGCAGTGGTCGGGCAAGACCCTGCAGGGCCATCGGGCCGACCGGGCGACGGTGGTCCGCGAAACCTTGTTGAACGCGGGCATTCTGGCCCCGGAGGTCGAACGGTTGGCCGCCTCGGTGACTCTGCCCGATGGTCGGCCGCGGTTCGAATGGACCGATGCGCCGGTCGATCCGCACAGCTACGCGATGGTGATCATGGAATCGGTCGCTGAGCGGTCCCGTTGGCGCGAGCAGTATGAGTCGGCGAGGGCTGTGGACACGTCTTCGGCAACCCCGCCGCCGGCCGCTGGCGACCCGGACGGGTGAGGCTCACGGGGAGGCGACCACAGCTGCGGCATCCCCGATAGCCCGCCAACTCCTTTGGTTCCCGGGTCGTGGGTCAAGGGTGAGCGCAGCGAATCCGAAGGACACGAAGTGCCCTTGAGGCACGGGCCGGGGACCAGACCATCAAACCTCGGGGATGCCGCCTCCCAACAGGGAGAAAGGGAGATGATCATCATGGCTGGATTGACCACCGAACCGTTGTTGAGCTTGAAGGAACTGTCTGCGCTGGTCGGTGTTCCGGTGAACACCCTGTACCGCTGGCGCTATCAGGGCGAAGGGCCTAAGGCCTACCGCCTGGGTCGGCACGTGCGCTATCGGAGATCGGACGTCGAAGCGTGGTTGGCGTCATGCGTTGAGACCTCCGACTGGAGTTGATCATGGCGTCGATACAACGTCAGGTGATTTCGCGACGAGACAGCTCGGGTCGGCGTCGTGAGGTGGTGCATTACAAGATTCGTTATCGAGATCACGCCGGACGCGAGCACAGCGAGACTCGACGTCGCCTCGTCGACGCCGAGCGGCGTCGTGCTGAGATCGAGACGGAGCTCGCTGGCGGTACATGGCGTGACCCCCGGCGCGGCCGGGTTCACCTTGATAGGTGGGCTCGGGATTGGGTGAAGAGCAGACACGACCTGCGACCGACGACGTGGGCTCGGTTGGAGACGACACTGGATCGTCAGGTGCTGCCGCGATTTGGCGATGTTCCGATTGACAAGATCACGAACGCCGACGTGCGATCGTGGGTGGCGGAGATGATCGCCTCCGGGTTGTCGGCCGCCACGGTGCGGAAAGCGGTGTTTGCCCTACGCCAATGTTTGGACGCCGCGATCGCTGACAATCGCCTGGCGCTGAATGCAGCACTCCGCGTGCCATTGCCGTCCGAGCGCGCCAAGCCTCCCCGATTCCTGTCACAGACTGAGATCGAGCGGCTGGTAGAAGAGATGCCGGAGCGGTACAAGGCTTTGATCTTGGTCGGTGCCTACGGTGGCTTGCGTTGGGGTGAAGCGGCTGGCCTGACACGATCTGATGTGGATGTGCTTCGATCGCGAATCGTCGTGTCGACGACGGCGGTCGAGGTTCGTGGCCAGGTGATGCTCGGGCAGGAGCCAAAGACGACGCGATCGAAGCGGACGGTGCCTATCGCTCGGGCGGTGATGCAGCGACTTGATGATCATCTGCAGCTCCACGTCGATCCGGAGCCGGATGCGCTGGTCTTCGAGGCGGCAGGTGGTGGGCCGCTGTTCAGGGTGTTCGGTCGACGCGTTCTGCGGCCCGCTGTCGTGAGGTCCGGAGTAGGCGACATTACCTTCCACGGCTTGCGACACAGTTTCGTGGCGATCTTGGTTGCGGCGGGTTGCAACGTTCGAGAGGTGTCGGAATGGGCGGGGCACAACAGCGTTGCGTTCACGTTGACTCGCTACGGCGGGCTGTTTGAGGACGACACAGAAGCTGCCGTTGGTCGGCTGGATGAGTTGCTAGGTGCGTCCGCCAGTTCCGCGGATAGCACGAGTCCGCGGCAACTACGTGCAAGCTGATGTGTCCGCAGTGTGTCCGTGCGGCCAAAGTCTGCAATGGTCAGGGCCAAGGGCCTGCAGTGTTTTGCCTGGTCAGGCCGGACTTCTCAAGTGTGTCCCCAACGGGATTCGAACCCGCGTTGCCGCCTTGAAAGGGCGGTGTCCTAGGCCTCTAGACGATGGGGACCTGACCGCACGACTATAGGGGTCCTGAGCGGGATAGCCCAAACCAGATCGCTCGAAACGGACCAGGCAGCGAACGCGGCAGCGGCCCTCCCGCCGAGATGGTGGAAGGACCGCCGCTGCTGCCGCTGTCGTACGTCGCGGTGGGGCCGGTGATCAGCCCGGCCGGGTTGCGCCGGCAACCGGCATGTAGGAGATCGGCGTGTACTCCACGACCTTGCCCGGACGGGGCGCGTTGATCACCTTCCCGTTGCCGGCGTAGACGCCGACGTGGCTGGGGCTCGGTCCGTAGAAGAAGACCAGGTCGCCGACCCTGAGGTTGCTCATCGAGACTCGCGGGCTGGCGGTGAACTGCTGTTGCGAGGTCCTGGGCAGATTCACCCCAGCTGCCTGCCAGGCCCGCAGGGTCAGACCGGAGCAGTCGAAACTGCTCGGACCTTCGGCGCCGAAGACGTACGGCTTGCCGAGCTGGGCCTTGGCATAGCTCAAGGCGGTCTTGCCCTTGCTGCTGGAGCTGTTCGAGCCGACGAAGCCGACCGAGCTGGAGCCGCTCGAGGAGGAATGCGAACCCGGCTTGGACTTCGACAGGTACTGCGACGTCACCCAGCGCACGGCGCTGTTGTAGACGATCTGTGCCCGGCCGTTCTTGTAGACACCGGTGATCTTGAGCTTGGTCCCGGTGGGCACGGTATCGATCGTCTTGTACGCAGCGGTCGAGTGATTGCGGATCAGCAACTCGGTGGTCGCAAACCGGGTGCCGATCACCTTGGGCAGTGTCGGCCGCGCGGGCTTGGTCACCTGCGGGCGCGGCTTGCTGGTGGACAGGTACTGTGCGGTCACCCACCGGGCGACCCCACCGTAAACGACCTGCGCCTTGCCGTTCGACGTCGTCCCGGTGATCTTGAGCTTGCTGCCCCTCGGCACCTCGGCGACGGTCTTGAAGTTGCTGCCGGCCGTCGTACGGATCAACAGTTCCGTGGTCGCATAGCGGCTTCCGACCACCCTGGGCACGGCCGGCGTCGACGGCTTGGAACTGTTCGACTTCGAACCGCTCGACTTCGCCGGGCCGGAGTGCGAGGTTGAACCGTTCGACTTCGAGCCGCTGGACGTGGCCGGCTTGCTCGAGGAGTTACCCGAATCGGAAGCGCCGCTCACGGGCTGCGAAGACAGGTATTTCGCTGTCACCCAACGGATCGCACTGTTGTAGACGATCTGGGCGTAGCCGCTGCGGGTGACACCGGTGGCTTGGAGCTTGGTGCCCTTCTTCGCGGTGGTGATGATGTTGAAGTCGGGATCGGTGCTGGTCCGGATCAGCAGGTCTGCGGTGGCGTAGCGAGGACCGGTGCTCTTGGGCAACGCGTTCATCGAGCTGACCAGATATTGCCCGGTCACCCAGGCCCGCTGGCCGCCGTACAGCATCTCGGCGAAGCCACCGGATTGCTTCCCGGTGAGGGTCACGTTCTGACCGCTGGCCACGTAACCGATGACCTTGCTGCCGAGACTTGGCCCCTGGCGGACGTTCAACGGCGCCGTGGCGATCTTGGTGCCCTTGGTGTAGATGTTCGCCGGTCCGGGCGACTTGTTGCCCGGCTTGAGATCCAGGTACTCCGCCGAGACGTAGGCGGCATCGCCGTTGAAGCGGACCTTGATCCAGCCGTTCGCCGGTTTGCCGACCGCGGTGATCCGTTGTCCGGCCGTCAGCCCGCCGACGATGGCGTACTTGGTTCCGGGGCCGGATCGGATGTTCACACCGGCTGTCGCCGTTGCGGAATCCGCCGAGGCGAGTTGTACGCCGCCCACCGTGATCGCCGCACCGGCCGCAGCCAGTAACGACGTCACGGCGCCGGCTTTACGCATGGCGCTGCTCACTGTGTTCCTCCTCTACGGCCTTCCCGGACCGTGGATGGATGTATTCACTGCGTCACCTTGTGATTCCCCAATCACGCCAGTCACAACAGCCACAAACTGCCCAGGACTTTATCCACGTCTCAGGGTTTGCGGCAACCGTCGAGTACGTAGTTGGTGCCGATGGCAATTCGACACGCCGCCCGATTTGATTAAGTTGCACCGGTGTGATTCGGCACGGCGCGGATCGCGATGGCGATCGGGCCAACAACCCTGGTCAGGCGGGGAATTCGGGGCTGGAGACGACTCGGCCGCCGGTGTCATCGACGTCGATCACGTTCGGATCACGAACGAATCACGGCGACATCACCGGCGGCCAAGCTCGGCTCGATCAAGGGTTGAGGGTTTGGTCAGATCCGTCGAATCATCAGGTTCCGGTCAGCCCTCAGCTCGTCGACCATGATCATCTCGACCGCGATCATGTCGATCATGGTCGAGATGATCATGGTCGCCTTGATCATGATCACGTCAGCAAGATCAGCGCAGCCCGAGCTTGCTGCTGCAGGCCGGCCACGCGACCCAGCCCTGAACGGCCAGGATTCGCTCGGCGACCCTGATCTGCTCCGACCTGCTGGCCTGGTTCGGCATTCCGGTGCCGCCGAAGCCACGCCAGGTCTGCAGAGTGAACTGCAGGCCGCCGTAGAAGCCGTTGCCGGTGTTGATGCTCCAGTCGCCACTGGACTCACACATCGCCAACTCGTTCCAGGTGCTGTCGGAGACGTTGCGGCTCTTGCCCGAGTAGCTCGGGTCGAGGCCGCCACCGGAGGACGACGTGTCGCTGACCGTCTTCGCACTGGATCCGGACGAACTCTTCGAGCCGGAGTCGTCCGAGCGGTCGACGCTGGTCCGCGGCTTGCTGGTGGACAGGTACTGCGCCGTCACCCAGCGAGGGCTGCCGTTGTACATGATCTCCGCGCGCCCGTTCCCGGTCCGGCCGGTGATCTTGACCTGAGCGCCACGTCCGACCGTGGTTACGGTCTTGTAGTCGCTACCCGAGGTGGTGCGGACAAGCAGCTCGGTCGTGGCGTAACGGCTACCGACGACCTGCGGGGTGGTGCTTCGCGCCGGCTTGCTCGACGACGTCGAGGGCGAGCTCTTGCTGGATGAGGAATTGCTCGACGAGGTCGCCGGCGAAGACGCTGCCTGGCCCGAGATCGCCTTGCTGGACAGGTATTTTGCGGTCACCCAGCGAATCGCGTCGTTGTAGATCACCTGGGCGTAGCCGCCGCTGGTGGTGCCGGTGATCTGCAGCTTTGAGCCCTTCGGCGCGGTCTTGATGATCTTGAAACTGGGATCGGTGCTGGTCCTGATCAAGAGATCTGCGGTGGCGTACCGGGTGCCACTGGCGCTTGGCAGGCCAGAGGTCGAGGTGACCAAGTACTGCGCGGTGACCCAAGCGCGTTGGCCGCCGTACAGGACCTCGGCGTAGCCGTGTGCCTGCTTGCCGGTCAGGGTGACCTGCTGTCCGGCGGCGATGTAGCCGATCACCTTTGCATTGAGGGCGGGATCCTGCCGCACATTCAGTGCGGCGGTGGAGATCTTCACGCCCTGGGTGTAGATCATCACCGGAGCCGAGCTGACGCTGGTTCCGGTGGTGTCGAGATACTGCGCAGAGATGTAGGCGTTGCCGCCGTTGAAATGAACCTTCACCCATCCGTTCGAGGCCTTGCCGACGGTCGTGATCGACTGGCCGCGGACCAGGCCGCCGACGATGTCGTACGTCGTGCCGGGACCGGATCGGATGTTCACGCCGGTGGTCGCGGTCGCCGACTTCGCGGTGGCGAGTTGTGCGCCGCCGACGGCGATCGCCGCACCGGCTGTTGCCGCCACGGCGGCGACACCCACCTTCCGTATCGCTCTCTTCTTGCTGCCTTCACTCACGGTGACTTCCTCCTTGGGCGGCTTCCCGGCCGCCAGTGGGGGCGCTTGCGATGCACTGCCGCATCTCGCGATACCCCCAGTCACGCCAGTAACAGCAGTCACAAATTCCCCAGGAGAGTAACTACGAAACGCGACGAAGATCAACAGCCGAGTACGAAAACCGGTGTCGCCGCAATGCGACACGCCGCTCGCGGGGTGAAAATCTCAACGGTGTGATTCGAGCCCATTGATGCTTGTCGGGCGGTGATGATCGGCAAGACTTGACCGATGCCGATCACGATGCCCGACGACGACTTCGACCGGCTCGTCGAACGAGCCTTGACCGAGGTCCCGGATGAGCTCGCGGCCCTGATCGACAACGTCGTGATCATGGTGGAGGACTGGCCACCTCCCGACGAGCCGCACCTGCTCGGCTACTACCACGGCGTCCCGTTGACCGAGCGTGATCACAGCTATGCCGGCGTACTGCCGGATCGGATCGTGATCTTTCGTGAGCCGACCCTGCAGATCTGCGACAGCGCAGAGGATGTGGTTCGTGAGGTCCACGTCACCGTGGTGCACGAGATCGCCCATCACTTCGGCATCGACGATGATCAACTTCATCGGCTCGGCTACAGCTGATCGAGAGTCGGGATGGGCGCTGATCCCAAGCTGGGCAGCGTTTCAGGTCACTCCGGAGGTGTCGGCGCCGGCGTCCGCTAGCCGCTCATTGTCGGGCTGATCAAGAAGTGATCAGGTGGCTGCGGTGCTTGTCGCTGACCCAACGCTCGCAGTGGCCGAGGTCGCGCTCGGCGACGTACCCGGTTTGAAGATCGACTCGGCTGACCAGAGTCGCGCCGGTCGTCTCGATGATCTTGTCCATCGGCACCGGATCCCGGGTCAGCAGGACGATCAGGTCGATCTTGCGCTGGATGTGGTTGACCTCGAGGGTGTCCAGAACGTCGGGTGCCATCGACGGTGCAGCGATCACGAGACTGACCCGATCGGTGATCATGTGCTCGATGATCGAGATCAACTCCCGGATGCTCATGATCGGCTCCGCGCTGACCAGAATCCGCGGATGATCGAGGATTGCCCAGCCGCTGGAACGGTCGGTGACGAACGCGTCGGAGGCATAACCGATCGGGATTGTGGTCGCAGCCTTCAAGTGCTGCTTGATCGTTTGGCGATCATCGTCGGTCAGGGAAGGACGTTCACCGGAGGTCGGCGGCCGATGCGCCTGCAGGGTGCTGACGTAACGGGGGGTCGGTGAGCCGGGATCCAAGTGGGGGACCTGGCGCGGCGGTGGGGACAGCACTGCGGTGACCTCGCGCCGGTGCTTGCGACGGTCCGAGATCCCGCCGTACGCGATCACGCCGATGCCCAGCACCAGCAGGGCAATCAACCCGATCAGCCATCCGTCCATGCCGCCCAGCCTGCCAGGCGACCGGTGGCGATGAATAGGACGTTGACACCAGTCGGCGAGCCCGTACGAGTCCGAGACGGGGGGGCGAACCTCCGGCGTGTTCGGGTCTCGACGGATGCATCAGAGCACGCTAGAGTGCTTGTGAAACTGTTCACATAGTCACTCTGGGAGATCCAGATGAATGACAGCAGAAAGCCGAAAGCCGGCGAATCGATGCAGGACCGGCTGATCCGAGAGGCCCAGGAACGGGGAGAGTTCGACAACCTGGCCGGTGCCGGCAAGCCGCTGCGCAACCTGACCGGGCCGGGTGCCCGGGACTGGGTGACCCAATGGGTGCAGCGAGAAGACCTGTCCGGTGTACTGCCACCCGAACTCGCTCTGCGCAAGGAATCCGAGAGGATCGGCGACACGGTCTCGGAGCTGCGTACCGAGCAGGAAGTCCGGGATGTCGTCGAGGAGTTGAACCGACGGATCCGGGAGATGCGGCTGCGACCGCCGTCCGGTCACCAGCGTGGTCCGGATTCCTTCCTGCGTACGGTCAGCGCCGATCGGGTCGTCGGCGAGTGGCGGGACCGCCGCGCCTCCTCATGATCGGGTGACCGCACGCACCGATCCGGGGCACGACCGCTACGCTTGAGCGTCGCGCGATCACGACCTGGCCGTAGCAAGGCTGCCGTCGCGATCTTGCCGGGGCCTCTAGCTCAATTGGCAGAGCAGCAGACTTTTAATCTGCGGGTTGTGGGTTCGAGTCCCACGGGGCCCACCTCGCGAGCATGACAACCGGTTCCACGGGTGAATGGTCCATGTCCTATCAGGACCGATGTGAGGGCCAGTTATCGTCCTCTGCTGCCAGCCGGTCAGAGTCGTTGCGCGTCCAACGCCGGTTCGGGCTTCGGCCGTTGCCGGGAACAGTGCATCTGTTGCCGGCGGCCGGTCCGTGCAAGGCTCCTTCTACAGCAGGGGCGCGGCGGTGTGGCTGCCCGTCCTGCGTTGCGGGGTGTGGAAGGAGGAATTGAACATGGGCTCTCGTCCGGTTCGAATCATTCTGATCGTGGTGGGTGTGGTGGCGCTGTTGGTCGGTGCGCTCTGGATCGGCCAGGGACTGAACTTGATCGGCGGCAGCGTGATGACCGGGGACAGGACCTGGTTCTATGTCGGCGCTGTGGTGGCAATCGTCGGCGTGGTTCTGCTGGTGCTCGGTCTGCGACGAACCCGAGGGGCGGCTGGGCCGCGCGGATAGCGTCGGCCCGGTTCAGGTTCGGTCGGCGGCGGATCGGTTGTGGGCGAGTGCGGCCTCCAGCCAGCACGACAGGTCGGCTTCGGTCCTCATCGACGCGGCATCGACCGCGATCCACCCGGGGCCCATCGTTCGGCCCGAGCCCATCTGTGCTTGCTGGGCACCGGGACGGGCCATCAGCTCGGCGTGATGTCTCGCGTCGACCCGGACGAGCAGGTCCCCCTCCTTGAGGGCACTGACGACGATCTTGTCGTTGATCATGAACGAGTTGCCGCCGAACATCGAGACCTCGCGCAGCGATGGCTCGGTGGCCAGTCGGGCGCGCAGGCGCTCGATCAGTTCGTGCTGTGGTGACATCGGCGGTCCTTTGATCATGCCCCGGTTGGCGCAAAGGAGAGACGGTCGAAGATCAACACAGTCTCGATGATCTTGCCGCCCCGTACGGTGAAGCATTCCGAGGCCGGGGCAGTGGTGGTCGCCGAGGTCTGCGGGTAGTAGAACAATGCAACCCGATCTCCATCGGCGAAGTCTGCGATAGCGGTGAGCCCGGTCAGCGTCGGCGCGAATCCGGCGATGAATTCGCGGTATGCCGGCTTCCCCGTCAGATCGCCTGCCGGTGCGCGACAGGTGATGTCGTCGGCGACGTGTGTCATGGCTCGATCGATGTCACCACTGGTCCAGGCCCGGTGATAGTCGAGGACGATCTGGTACGGCGAATCCTGCGTCATGATCTTGCTCCCTGCTCTTGATGATCTTGGTTCGATGTTGATCTTGGGCGATCGCGAGAAGGTAGTCGGTGATCTTGGAAAGCGTCAGCCGCGGGGCCGCCAGTCGTCGGGGCCGGGGCTGCCGCCTGGGGCGGCGACACCCAGCCTGGGCAGGAAGTGCTGCCAGCCGGTGGCGTGACCGGGCACTTCGGTGTCCGGAAGGTTGGAGTGGGTCAGGTCAACCCGGGTGCCGCCCTCGATGCTGGTCAACCGGAATTCAACCGTTGAGGCGCCTGCGGGAAGATCGTTGCTGCCCGCGAACCCCCAGGACACGACAACTGTCTGCGGGCGTTCGAGCCGCAGATAGTTGCCGCGCACCGGATAGCCGGCGATGTCGACCGCGAAAACGCCGCCCGGTTGGGGATCGAGCTCGGCATGCTGCCCCATCCACGCCGTCATCCCCTCGGCAGTGGTCAGGTAGTCGAACACGATCTCCGGTGCTGCCGCGATCTCGATCGAGGCCTCGTACTCAGCCATGATCAACATCCTTGCGAGACTCGACGGCCTGCTTGAGCGCCGACAACTTGGACGGCCAGAAGTCGTCGAGGTAGGACCGCACCGCCGCCAGCCCGTCGGTGTTCACCGCGAACAGGTGTCGTGTTCCGACCCGCGTGCCGGTGACCAGACCTGCTGTCCGCAAGACGCCCAGATGATGAGAGGTCGTCTGCTGGGACAGTCCGACCCGATCAGCTATCGAACCAACCGGACTCGGCTCAGCTCGGATAGCGGCCAGGATCGCGCGCCGATTGGCGTCCGCCAGCGCGCGCAGCGCAAGATCAACTTCTCGAGCAGCCTCGGCGCCCATGGCCTTCCCTCCGATCGACTTCCAGCACCGTAACACAAATGACTACTTGTACATGGCGTGATAGGTGGACGGATCTCGGTGGTCCGTCGATGGAGAGTGGCGGAACTCTGGCGGAACTGGCTAGGCTGGCTCAGTGACCCCTGCCAGCGAGCGACCGACGGCTCGACAGATCCCCGCCGAGTGGACGTCAGCGCATCCCCGGGCGGACCGAGCCCGCGAACTCGTCCAGACCCTGCGTGATCGCATTCTCGGCGGCGAATTCGCCGATGGCTCCCGGCTCGACGAGACCTCGCTGATCCGCGAGCTCGGGGTGTCCCGCAACACCGTGCGAGAGGCGCTGGCCCAATTGCGGCAGGAAGGGCTGATCGAGCGAAAGCGGGGTGCCGGGACCACCGTCCGTGGCGCGAAGTACGGACACGGGCTGGATCGGCTGGCCGGCCTGGCCGAGACGCTCGACGGCTATGGCACGGTACGCAACCGGGTGCTGGCCGCCGACCGACTCGAGACGGTGCCGTCCGAGGTGGCCGAGCAGTTGGGGCTCGATCCCGAAGCCGGATGCATCCGGCTGGAACGGCTGCGATGCGTGAATGACGAGCCGCTGTCACTGGACCTGAGCTATCTCCCCGCCGACATCGGCGAACCGCTGTTGACCGCCGACCTGGTCGGAACCGACGTGTTCAGATTGATCGAGCAGCTGCATCAGGTACGCCTCGGCAGGGCCGAGGTCACGGTGCACGCAGCGAACGCCGACGACGAGGTGGCGAGTGTGCTCGAGCTCCGACCCGGCGATGCGATCTTCATGATCGAACGGCTGACCAGGTTGGCCGACGGGCGCCCGGTCGACGTCGAGACCTTGCGGGTCCGGGCCGATCGCTTCGCCCTGCAGGCGACGATCCATCGCGATCAGCGCGAGCCGCGTTGATCATCACCGCCTTCCCTGCGGGCAACGCCGCGTACTGGATGCTGGCGGTCGTCGAATTTCCTTGCCACGAAGGAGAATCAAAATGCAGGGGCTCTCTCCCGCGATCTTGATCATGCTCGGACTCTTCGGGCTCGCGGGCGGGATCGGCATCACCGCGATCGGGCCGGGCGGTGTCCTGCCGACCGTCGGGCTGGTGGCGCTGACCGCATTGACTCCGGCCCAGGTGGCCGGTACGGCGATCGTCACCCATGTCGCCACCGGAGCGCTCGGCACCGCTGCCTACCTCCGATCCGGTCAACTCAGGAGGCCCGAGACGGCCAGGACCGCGCAGGTGCTGGCGGGCACGGCACTGATCGGGACCCCGGTCGGCATCATGATCAACTCGTTCTTGTCGTCTCGCTGGTTCGGGGTGGTCCTGGGCGCCCTGGTCGCCGCGGTCGCGGTGCTCGTGCTGCTACGCGAACGCAGGTCTCGGTCCGTCCCGAGTCACCAGCCGAGCCTGCAGACCATCGCCGGAATCGGCTTGCTGGTAGCGATTGCGGCCGGAGTCATCGGCATCGGCGGGCCGATGCTGACGGTGCCGCTCCTGGTCGCGGTCGGCACCGAGATGCTGCAGGCCCTGGCCGCCGCTCAGGTTCAGTCGGTGATCATCGCCACCGTCGGCACCATCGGCTATCTGCTCCGCGGCAGCATCGACTGGACGCTGGCTGCGGTGGTCGGTGTGCCCGAATTGGCCGGTGTGCTGATCGGCTGGCGGATCGCTCGAGCGTTGCCGACCCGGGTGCTCCGATACACACTGGTGGTGGCGATGTTCGCGATCGCTCCGTATCTGATGCTGAGTGGATGATCTTGGTCGCGGATCGCGCTGGGCGTCTGCAACTTTCGTTGGGGAATGAACCCGAACTCGCGTTCGATGTCTGCGCCGCCGCGCGCATCTAGCTTCGAACACGTCGTACGTCGGTGCGACGTCGACGAAGCGTGGGGTGGACATGGGACGGGTGTGGGATCGGTTGGCCCGGCTGGTGACGGGACGGCGTTCCTGGTTGCTGCTGGTCGCGGGAGCGGTGCTGGCCGCGGCATTGTCGGGACTGCTCCGCGGCGCGGAACCGCCGGGTGCGGCCGGAGCATTACCGACGGGTTCGGAGTCGGAGCAGGTCCAGCGGTTGGAAGAACGCTTTCCTGATCATGAATTGGCGCCGGTGATGGCGGTGATCACCCGAACCGACAAGGAACGGCTGGATGATCAGCAGATCGCGGACGCCGCGCGTATCGGACACGCGCTCGGCGACGCGGTGGGTCGCTCCTCCTCGGCTCCCGTCCGGTCCGAGGACGGCATGGCGGTGGTGATCAACATCATGATCAATGCCAACCGGCCGAACGGCGAGATCGCCGACACCGTCTCCGAGCTGCGTACGGTGGCAACCGATGCGGCTCCGGACGGTCTGCAGGTGATGATCACCGGCGGCCCTGCCTTCGGCGCGGACATCGCCGCCGCCTTCGACGGTGCGAATTTCACCCTGCTGGCGGTAACGGTCGGGGTCGTCGCCCTGTTGTTGTTGATCACCTACCGGTCACCGATTCTGTGGCTGGTGCCGCTGGCTGTCGTCGGGCTGGCCGACCAGGTGGCCGGCACGGTCACGGCTGCGATCGGTGATGCGGCCCAACTGCGTTTCGACGCCGGCATCATCAGCGTGCTCGTGTTCGGTGCCGGGACCAATTACGCACTGCTGCTGATCTCCCGCTATCGCGAGGAACTGATCGTTCACGCTGATCATCGTGCTGCGCTGGCCGAAGCCGTACGAAGGACCGGGCCGGCGATCCTTGCCAGCAACCTGACGGTCGTGCTGTCGCTACTGACACTGGTGTTGGCAGCCATGCCGAACACCCGCGGGCTCGGCATTGCTGCCGCGATCGGACTGCTGATCGCCCTGCTGCTCGTGCTCACCTTGCTGCCGGCCGCGCTCGCTCTGTGTGGACGCCGCCTCTTCTGGCCGTTCGTGCCCACGGTCGGTCAAGCCCGTCGCGGTGGCTCGGTCTGGCGGCGCGTTGCGACAGCGGTGACCCGGCGACCGGTCCGGTCCTTGATCATTTCCGCGGTCGGACTGGCGATCATGGCCGCCGGCCTGTTCGGCACCAGGGTCGGGCTCAGCCAGCTGGAACAATTCCGGGTCAGCTCGGACTCGCAGGCCGGGCTGCGAGTGCTGGCTCAGCACTTCCCCGCCGGGGAGACTGCGCCCATGATCATCATCGCCGACCGGGGACATGCTGAGGCTGTCGGTGCTGCGGTCGACGACGTGCCCGGTGTGACCGCCGTACGACGCGCCGGAGAGACGGACGGAATGATCAAACTGGTCGCGGTCGGCAGTGCCGAGCCCGGCAGCGACGCCGCACTGGAGGTCGTACGAGAGACCCGCGCCGCGGTCGACGCCGTTCCCGGAGCGAGTGCCGTGGTGGGCGGACAGAACGCCGAGGACCTCGATGTACGCGATGCGTCCCGGTCAGACCTGTTGCTGATCGCCCCGCTGATCTTGATGGTGGCGCTGCTGTTGCTGGTGCTGCTGCTTCGATCGGTGATCGCGCCGTTGCTGCTCGTCGCCGTCAACCTCGCCTCGGCGGTCGCCGGCATCGGTGCGGGCACCTGGATCGGGACCAGGTTGTTCGGCTTTCCGGCGTTGGACGTCAATGTGCCCCTGCTGGCGTTCTTGTTCCTGGTTGCGTTGGGCATCGACTACACGATCTTCGTCGCACATCGCACCCGGCAGGAGTCGGTCAGCGGTGGCACCCGTAACGGCGTCATCGAGGCACTCGGTCATACCGGAGCCGTGATCACCAGCGCCGGTGTGGTGCTCGCCGGAGTGTTCGCGGCTTTGGGGGTGCTTCCGTTGACGACGTTGGCCCAACTGGGCCTGATCGTGGGGCTGGGTGTCCTGATCGACACCGTGCTGGTGCGCAGCATCGTGGTGCCCGCCGTGTTCGCGCTGGTCGGGGACCGCGCCTGGTGGCCCGGACGACTCCGCAGTGCCGATGGCTGAGCCCGGATCAGGACCGGCGAAGGCTACAGTCCTGGCGGCAGGCCGGATACCGTGAACGGGACCATGCCGAGACCGACGCTTCACCATCCGACCGCGCTGACACTGCTCCGGCGCAGCGAGCACCTGCTGTTTGCGGTGTTGTTGATCATCGGCACCGTGAATGCGTCGCTTGCAGCGCCGCGCTGGCCGGTGCTCGTCGGTGCGGTGTTGGTCGGCTGCTGGTATCTGATCGGCATGATGCTGGCGGCTCGGAGCCGACACCGTTGGCAGGCGTACGGCTGGCTGGTGATCTTGATCGTCGGTTGTGCGGTCCTGACAGTCGGGTCGATCGCCCTTGTCTGGTTGGCCTTTCCGCTGTTCCTGTTGTGCATGCAGTTGCTGCCGCTGATCGCGGCGGTGCCGGCGGTGGTTGTCGTCACCGCCGGGTCGATCGTGGCCATTGCCGCAGATCGAGGACGCGTCGACAGTGGCGCCGTGATCGGTCCGTTGGTCGGTGCCGCGGTCGCCGTGGTGATCACCGAGGTCTACCGCGACCTGGCCGAGCAGGTGCGGCAGCGGGCCGCGCTGATCGAACAACTCACGGCGACGCGAGACCAGCTTGCCGTCTCGGAACGCACCGCGGGGCGCGCTGGCCGAACGCGAGCGGCTGGCCCGGGAGATTCACGACACGGTGGCCCAGAGCCTGACCAGCATCATGCTGTTGCTGCGCAGCGCCCGGGACGCTGATCCGATGCCTGCCGAACAGGTTCGTGATCAACTCGACAGCGCGATCGCGGGCGCCGGTGCGGCCTTGAACGACACCCGCCGACTGGTCCATGACCTGACGCCGGCCGAGCTCAGCGGATGCTCGTTGCCGGAGGCGGTCCGGCGGGTGGTCTTTGAGCACAGCGATCCGCCGGTCGGGTTCCGGATCGAGGGCGATCCGATTCCGGTTGCGACGCCGATTGCGGTGGCGCTGTTGCGCGGTGTGCAGGAGGCGTTGGCCAACGTACGCAGTCACGCCCGGGCCGGCAGAGTGCAGGTCACCTTGACCTACTTGGCGGACGCGATCAGGTTGGATGTGGCGGATGACGGCATCGGCTTCGATCCCGCGGTGCCGGTCGGTCCCGGAACCGGCTCCGGGCTCGGACTGAACGGGATGCGAGCCCGGATGGCAGCCGTCGGCGGGAGTCTGGTGATCGAGTCCTCGTCCGGATGCGGGACGGCGGTCAGCATGGTGGTGCCGGGTAAGGATGTTGATCATGACTGAGATCCGGGTGCTGCTGATCGATGATCACCCCGTGGTCCGCGGCGGGCTGCGGTCCGTATTGGACGCCGATCCGATGATCGTGGTCGTCGGCGAGGCGGACAACGGGAAGGACGGGATCGAGCGGGCCTCGGAGCTGAAACCGGATGTCGTACTGATGGATCTGCAACTGGGCCACGGAATCAACGGCGCCGAAGCAACCGCCCGGATCATCCAACTGCCAGAACCGCCACGAGTGCTGGTGCTGACAACGTACGACAGTGATGCGGACATCCTGCCGGCCATCGCCGCCGGCGCGACCGGTTACCTGTTGAAGGACGCCATGCCGGAACAGCTTCGTGGGGCAGTACGCGACACCGCCGCCGGGCGGACCGTGCTCGCACCCTCGGTCGCCGATCGACTGATGCGGCGCAGCACCGCGCCACGGACCGTGTTGACTCCGCGCGAGGTACAGATTCTCAGCATGGTTGCGCGCGGCCTGACCAATCAGGCCATCGCTGCCGAGCTGTTCATCACCGAGGCGACGGTGAAATCGCACCTGGTCGGGGTGTTCAGCAAGCTGCAGGTGGACAACCGCACCACAGCTGTGGTCGAGGCGAGGAAGCGCGGAATCATCGGTTAGCGACTGGACGCGGTCAGTAAGTTGGTCGGCATGACCGAAACGCCCGCCATCAGTGCCATCGTCGAACCCGTCGGACCGCGGCAAGTTGATCATGCTGCCGCGGCCGCCCGGCCGGCGATCCTGCTGGTGTCAGAGGAGCGCGCCGATCAGCTGGTCGACGAGTTCTGGCGCTATTCACGCGACTATCTCCTGCGGTCGGCGCGGTCGTCGTCCGAGGCGATGGAGGTCATCGACGAGTTGCAAGGCGACGGAGTTGCGATCGCACTGATCGCGTCGGACTCCCGGCTGCCGGATGATCAGGTGCTGGCCGCCTTCGGCAAGTGGCGGGCCGCGGTGCCGACCGCGCGTCGGGCGATCGTCACGCCGATGGAGCGATTCACTGCGGACGGGCCACCGCTACGGCAGGGGATGGCCAAGGGCAAGTACGACGCCTACCTGTTGATGCCACGCGGAGCCCGGGACGAGGAGTTCCACAACGCGATCACCGATCTGCTCTCCGACTGGGGGTCGACGGTGCCGGACCCGGAGGCAGTGACCGCCAAGATCATTTCGCCCGAACAGACGCCGTTGGTGACCGAAATCCGGGACTTCTTCGACCGGATGGGGATGCCGACGCGGATGTATCACCCGGACAGCGAGATCGGCCGAATGGTACGAGACCGCTTCCCGGCTGATGCGAACTATCCGCTGGTCTGGTCGGTGGTCCGCGAGCCGTTGGCGCCGCGGTCGGTGAGTGACGTGGCCCGTTCCATCTACGGCGCACCCGAGGCCGTACCGGGAGTTGTTGATCTTGCTGTAGTGGGTGCCGGACCGGCGGGCCTGGCCGCCGCCGTCTACGGAGCCTCCGAGGGATTGTCCACCGTGGTGATCGAATCCGGTGCGATCGGCGGACAGGCCGGGACCAGTTCCATGATCAGGAACTATCTCGGCTTTCCTCGGGGGATCTCCGGCATGCGGCTGGCCCAGCGGGCGCGCAATCAGGCTCTACGATTCGGCGCCGAGTTCTTCACCGGTTGGCCGGTGCAGCGGCTGGAGCCAGGCTCACCGCACATCCTGCACACCGAGGGTGGCGCGATCCGGGCCCGGTCGGTGGTGGTCGCGAACGGCGTGTCCTATCGCAAACTCGGAGTCGGTCCGTTGGAGGACCTGGTCGGCACCGGCGTCTACTACGGTGCCGCGCTCACGGCTGCGCGGGAGATGGAAGGCCGCGATGTGGTCGTGGTCGGCGGTGGCAACTCGGCTGGTCAGGCGGCCGTGCATCTGGCACGGTTCGCGCGATCGGTCCGGCTGGTCGTACGCCGGCCGAGTCTGGCGGAGACCATGTCGTCGTACCTGATCGGCGAGATCGCTTACACCTCGGGGATCACGGTGCAGACCTGTACGACGGTGGTGGACGGCGGCGGTCGCGATGCGCTCGAGTGGCTGTGCCTGGAGGACACCCGGACCGGCGAACGCGACACGGTGCCGGCCGGCGGACTGTTCCTGCTGCTGGGCGCAGAACCGCACTGCGAATGGCTGCCCGGGATCATCGCCCGTGATGATCATGGATTCGTACAGACCGGACGTGACGTGCCGCAGAGTGCCTGGCAGGAAGGAATTCCGCCGGTAGACCTGGCCACGACGGCTCCGGGGATCTTCGCCGTGGGCGACATTCGATCGGGGTCGATGAAGCGAGTTGCGGCGGCCAGTGGTGAGGGTGCGTCTGTGGTCCCGTTGGTGCACCGCTGGCTCGCCGCTGCGTCCGAGACTGCCACCCCATGAGCGGCGGCCGCAGCCAGTTGATCGCGACCGGCCCATCGACCGTTAGGGTCAGTCCATGATCGAATTGCCGGCGGCCGTGCCACC
>DATCVL010000502.1:0-28587 GCA_036566865.1 Microlunatus sp. | reverse complement strand
GCGCTCGGCACGGTGGTGGCGTACGGCTTCAGCGCCTTCGTCACGCTCTGGCCCGGTGTCGCCGAACGCTGGGGACTGCCGCTGCACGTCTACTTCGAGACCGCTTTGGCGATCATCGGATTCGTCCTGCTCGGCCGTTGGCTGGAGCGCCGGGCTCGGCACCGTACGGTGTCGGCGATCCAGGCACTGGTCGGGCTCGCACCGAAGACGGCCCGGGTGATCCGGAGCGGTCAGGAGACCGAAATCCCGGTCGATCAGGTGCAGGCCGGAGACCTGGTCCGGGTCCGGCCGGGGGAGAAGATCCCGGTCGACGGTGTGGTGGCCGACGGCGGTTCAACGGTGGACGAATCCATGATCACCGGCGAGAGCCTGCCGGTCAGCAAGCGGTCCGGTGATCAAGTCATCGGCGCGACCATGAACCGGACCGGATCGATGGTGATCACTGCCACCACCGTCGGTGCCCAGAGCACCCTGAGCAAGATCATCCAACTGGTCGAGGATGCGCAGGCATCCAAGCCACAGCTGCAGAAGCTGGCCGACCGGATCTCGTCGATCTTCGTCCCGGCGGTGTTGATCATCGCGGCGGGTACGTTTGCCGCCTGGATGATCTTCGGACCGGAGACCGACCGGTTGACACTGGCGATCACCACCACGGTGGCGGTGTTGATCATCGCCTGCCCCTGTGCGCTGGGATTGGCGACTCCGACTGCGGTCATGGTCGGGACCGGTCGGGCAGCAGAGCTCGGCATGTTGATCAGCAGCAGTGAGGCGTTGCAGACCGCGCACAAGTTGGACACCGTGGTGCTGGACAAGACCGGGACGATCACCCAGGGCCGTCCCGAGGTGACCGGGATCGAGCCGATCGACGGCTGGACCGAGGATCACCTGCTGGCGCTGGTGGCTGCGGTCGAGACCGGAAGCGAGCATCCGCTGGCCGCTGCGATCACCGGTACGGCCTCGGAACGCGGACTGGCGATCGACCGCACGGACGACTTCGAGGCAGTGCCCGGGCAGGGCGTACGCGGTGTGGTCGGCGGTCGTACGGTGCTGGTCGGCAACCGCGCACTGCTGACCGGTGCTGCGGTCGACGTCGTCCCGCTCGAGGCGGTGGCGGCCGAGCACGCGGCCGGTGCCGCGACGCCGATGTTCGTTGCGGTGGACGGCCGGCTGGCCGGACTGGTCAGCGTCGCCGACCCGATCAAGCCGGAGTCGGCGGACGCGATCGCCCAGCTCAAGGCCCTCGGCCTGGACGTATGGATGCTGACCGGGGACAACGCCCGGACCGCCAATGCGGTGGCCGACCAGGTCGGCATCGATCACGTGATCGCCGAGGTGTTGCCGGCCGACAAGGCTGCCCGGATCGCGGAACTGCAAGCCGACGGAGCCGTCCCGGTGGAGACGGGCGAAGGGCTGAAGGCCGTGGCAGGTCCCGGCAGCGGGGCCCGGACGGTGGCGATGGTCGGCGATGGCATCAACGATGCCCCGGCGCTGGCCACGGCTGATCTTGGTATCGCCATCGGAACCGGCACCGATGTGGCGATCGCGGCCTCTGACATCACCCTGCTCGGCGGTGACCTGCGCGGCATCGTGGCGGCGATCGGACTGTCCCGCCGGACGGTGAGCACGATCAAGCAGGGGCTGGGTTGGGCTTTCGGCTACAACCTGCTGTTGATCCCGGTCGCGGCCGGTGCCTTGTACGGGCTGAACGGCCTGCTGCTGGATCCGGTGCTGGCCTCGGCCGCGATGGCGATGAGCTCGGTGTCGGTGGTCACGAATGCCCTGCGGCTGCGACGATTCCGACGCCCGAAGACACCCGACGAGGTCGCCCACCCGCCGTTGCGGTCGCGGATCGGCGGTTACGCCTACCTGGTCACCGTTGCCGTGGTCGCACTGGCGATCGGGATCGGGTTCACCTGGGCCAGCCGGACCGAGCCGGCGCAGCGGGGGATGAACGGCATCCTGGCCTGGAGCCAGGGCATGGGGATGCCCTCCCGGCCGGCGATGAGCGTGATGGAGACGACGGATACGCCGCCGCTGCCGGCCCACGAAGCCGGCATCGAGACCAAGATCATCGGCACCGACGGACTGAAGCCCGGGCAACCGACGACGCTGACCCTGCAGATGATCAACAGCGACACCGGCCGGCCGATCACCGACCTGGTCCGCACGCACCAGGTCTGGGCCCACATGATCATCAACCGCACCGACCTGGGCACCTTCAGCCACCTCCATCCCGAGCCGACCGGCCGACCCGGGGAGCTGCAGGTCCGGGCGACCTTCCCGACCGGTGGGAGCTACAGCATCCGGACCGAATTCCGGCAGCAGGGCCAGATGGCCGACGTACTCGATGAGCAGCAGGTCACCGTGCCCGGAGACGCCCCGACCACCCAGCCGTCGACCGATCAGGTCCGGTCCGCGACGGTGGACGGGGTCACGGTCACGCTGACCGGCGATGCGGTGGCCGGCGACACCAGCGACTTCGGACTGCGGTTCACCGATGCGTCCAGTCGTCCGGTGGACGGACTCAAGCCCTACCTCGGTGCTGCCGGGCATGTGGTGATGATCAGGTCGGACGACGGTTGGTTCGCCCATCAGCACGCCGAGACCACCGACGGCCGCGGTCGTCCGGTGTTCGCCCTGCCGGGCAGCACCTTCGGTCCGGAGCTGAAGCTGCACGCCGACTTCCCGACCACGGGGACCTACCGGCTCTGGGCCCAGTTCGCGCTGCCTGACGGCCGCGTGATCACCGCACCCTTCACCGTGCACGCAGGTTGAATCTCCGGGCGCCTGGCCGAGGGTGTCGGGCGAGCGTTGTCGGAGGCCGCCTAGTAACGTGCCAGGCGGTGTGCCGGGAAGTCTGGTCGGCGTGATCATGTCCGCTATCGAGTGAGGGACTCATGCGAGCCATCGACATCCAGGTCGAGATTCCGATGATCGACCGCCAACGATCGGTTGCCGAGGCCAGCCGGATGCTCGCGGACCGGGGCAAGATCGGGATCGTGGTGGCCGGTCAGGGCGGTGCGCCGATCGGCATGATCACCGCCTTCGACGTCTTCCGGCTGGCGCTGCCCGACTACCTGCTGGACGATTCGTCGTTGGCCGCGACCCTGGATGAGCAGGCGATCGAGGAACTGGTTGCGCCGTTGCGGGACAAGACGGTGGCTGAGGTGATCTCCGACAAGGCGGTGCAACTGCGGCCGGTGCCGGAGGTGGACGCGAACGCCACCGTACTGGAGATCGCGGCGGTGCTGGTCGCGGCCGGTTCGATGATCGCGGTGATCGCCGGCACCGCCGGTACCGGCGCACGATTCGTCACACTGCCGATCGTGCTGGAGACCGTTCTCAATGTCGCGGGAACTGCCGAGGACGAGCGCGGATGACGCTGCAGATCGTCCTTGCCCTGCTGGTCTTCGTCGCCGTCTACTTCTTCATCGCCACCGAGAAGCTGCCCCGGGTGACGGTCGCGCTCGGTGGCGCAGCCGCGATGGTGCTGATCGGCGCCACCGACGCCGAGCATGCCTTCTTCTCCGAGCAGACCGGTGTCGACTGGAACGTGATCTTCCTGCTGCTCGGGATGATGATCATCGTCGGCATCCTCCGGCAGACCGGGGTCTTCGAGTTCCTGGCGATCTGGTCGGCGAAACGAGCCCGCGGCAAACCGTTCCTGATCATGGCGATGATGATCGTGATCACCGGGGTGCTGTCGGCGTTCCTGGACAATGTCACGACCATCCTGCTGGTGGTGCCGGTGACGATCTTGGTCTGTGACCGGCTCGGCGTGCCGCCGATCCCGTACCTGATCGCAGAAGTGATGGCCAGCAACATCGGCGGCGCCGCGACCCTGATCGGCGACCCGCCGAACATCATCATCGCCAGTCCGAGCCGCGGAAACCTGTCCTTCAACGATTTCTTGATCAACATGGCGCCGATCGTCGTCGTTCTGCTGGCCGTGTTGATCGTGTTGTCCCGGTTCCTGTTCCGATCGGCGTTCGTCTACAACCCGGACCGCGCCGCCCGGGTGATGGCGCTGAACGAGCGCGAGGCGCTGCGAGACAAGACCTTGTTGATCAAGTCCCTGGTCGTGGTCGGACTGGTGCTGATCGCCTTCGTGCTGCATTCGGTGATCGGGCTGGACGTCTCGGTGGTGGCGATGCTCGGTGCCGGGCTGTTGGTCCTGCTCACCCGGCTCGGAAATGCGAAGACTTTCGGCGACGTGGAGTGGGAGACCCTGCTCTTCTTCGCGGGTCTGTTCATCATGGTCGGGTCACTGGTCAACCTGGGCATCATCGAGGCGGTCGGGCAGGCTGCCAGCGGGCTGATCGAGGGCCACTACCTGGCCGGGGCGATCGCCTTGTTGGTCGGGTCGGCGGTGCTGAGCGGAGTGATCGACAACATCCCGTACGTCACCACCATGGCCCCGCTCACCGCGGACCTGGTCGCCGGCGGTGGCGATGCGGCCAAACCGCTGTGGTGGGCGCTCGCGTTGGGCGCCGACCTGGGCGGCAACGCGACCGCGATCGGTGCCAGCGCAAATGTGGTGATGATCGGGATCGCCAAACGCAACGACATCGACATCAGCTTCTGGACCTTCACCAAGTACGGCCTGATCGTCACCGCGGTCACGGTGGCGATCTGTGTCCCGTACCTGTGGTTGCGCTACTTCGTCTGACCCGGCGACCTCGGTGTGGCGGCCGGCGCACTCATCGCTTGGTATCGGCCGTAGCGCGTGGGGCGACTGGTCGGCGACGACTCCGGTTCGCCAGGGGTCGGCAGCAGAACCGAGCCCACCAGCGACGGGCCGTCGGCGATGGGGCAGACTGAGCCGTGGTCTGGCAGCAGTCGCGAAGGGGGCTCCGAGATGACGTCGCAACCATCGATGATCGACAATTCGTCGCCGGTCGATCGTGAGATCGACGCATTGCGGCCGCAGTTCGCGGACATCGGACGGCTCGGAGTCGCCTTCTCCGGTGGCGTGGACTCCTCGGTTCTGCTGGCTGCGGCGGTTCGTGAGCTCGGCGCGGATCGGGTGATCGCCATCCTGGGCATCTCGCCCAGTCTGGCCACCGCGGAGCGCGAGGCGGCACACGAGGTGGCCCGCTTCATCGGCGCGCCGGTGATAGAGGTCGAGACGCACGAGGGCGAACGCCCGGAGTATCGAGCCAACGGGCCCGACCGCTGCTACTTCTGCAAGGACGAACTGTTCACCCGGATCGATGATCAACTGGTCGCCGAGCACGGACTGGATGCGGTCGCGTACGGGGAGAATGCGGACGACGCGCGACGCCCCGACCGGCCCGGCGCCAACGCGGCCAGCCGGCACCGAGTGCTGCGACCGCTGGCAGCCGCGGGGCTGGACAAGAAGGCCGTCCGCCGGCTGGCCCGAGCGTGGCGACTGCCGTCGGCGGACAAGCCGGCCGCACCCTGCCTGGCATCCCGGATCCCGCACCACCAGGAGGTCACGCCCGAGAAGCTGCAGCAGATCGACCAGGCCGAGGCCGGCCTGCGTGAGCTCGGCTTCACCGACTTCCGGGTCCGGCATCACGGCGACATCGCCCGGATCGAGCTGCCGGCTGATGATCTTGTCCGCGCCGTCACCCCGCCGATCAACGGTGAGCTCCGGCGGCGGATCCAGCGGGCCGGTTTCCGTTATGCCGCAGTGGATCTCGGCGGTATGCAGTCCGGGGCGTTCACGCTGACCGTGCTCGGCCAAGATCATGACTGATCCCGTTGTGCCCCAGGGATCCGAGCCGGTCGAGGGACTGGATCAGATCGCCAATCTCGACTTCGCCCGCGCTGATCGTCGCGGTTACCCGGAGGCCGTGTTCTGCCAGGGCAAGACCACCGATCAGGTGGCGACGATCGCCCGTGCGGTTGCCGAGCGCGGCGATGACGGATCGGATCAGATCACCCTCTTCACCCGGGCGTCGGAAGAGCAGGCCAAGGCCGTCCTCGGAGTGCTGCCCGACGCACATTGGGACCAGAGCGCGCGACTGCTCGCCTGGCCGGCCACGGCTCCGGAAACGAGCGGCGGTCCGGTGTTGGTGCTCTGCGCCGGGACCTCGGATCTGCCGGTCGCCCGGGAGGCGCTGTTGACCGCGCAGTATCTGGGTCGCGCCTGCGAACTGGTGGTCGATGTCGGCGTTGCCGGGCTGCACCGCGTACTGAGCAAACTCGAGCTGCTGCGACAGGCCCGGGTGATCGTGGTCGCGGCCGGGATGGACGGAGCCCTGCCGAGCGTGGTCGCCGGCCTGGTCTCCTGCCCGGTGGTCGCGTTGCCGACCTCGATCGGTTACGGCGCAGCGTTCGGCGGACTGGCTCCGCTGCTGTCGATGCTGAACGCGTGTGCTCCCGGAGTCGCGGTGGTCAACATCGACAACGGGTACGGGGCCGGCCACCTGGCCGCCCAGATCGCCGCGCCCGCTCCGCAACCGCCGACCGAGACCCCAACCCACGGAGAGGACGCACCGTGACCGAACGCCATCTCTGGATCGACGCCTCAGCGGGGGTCGCCGGGGACATGTTGCTGGGCGCCCTGATCGACGCCGGCGCCGACGTCGCATTCGCCCAGCACTGCATCGACAGCGTGCTGCCCGACTCCGTACGACTCCGGACCGAGCACGTCACCCGGGCCGGCATCGCGGCGATCAAGGTGCACGTCGACGTCCTGGTCGCCGACCCGCCGCATCGGACCTGGCGAACCATCTCCACCATGCTGGCCGAGGCCGACCTGCCCGACCCGGTACGGCAGCAGGCCACGGCCGTGTTCGCCCGGCTGGCCGAGGCCGAGGGCCGGGTGCATGGCGTACCCGCAGACGACATCCACTTCCACGAGGTCGGCGCGCTGGACTCGATCGCCGACGTGGTCGGGGTGTGCGCAGGGTTGCATGATCTCGGCATCCGAAGGCTGACCGGCAGTCGGGTCGCGGTCGGCTCCGGCTTCGTGAAAGCGGCGCACGGCCGGATCCCGGTTCCGGTCCCTGCGGTCACCCGGTTGGCCGACGGCTGGGACCTGATCGCCGGTGGCGAGGGAGAGCTGACCACACCGACCGGGATGGCCTTGCTGGCCACGCTCTGCGCCGAATGCACGGACCTGCCACCGATGCGGATGCAATCGGTCGGGCTGGGCGCCGGCACCAAGGACTTCGACGGTCATGCCAACGTGACCCGAGTCCTGATCGGCGATCGGACCAAGATCAACGACAGCGGCGCCGGTGATCCGGCGGTACTGCTGGAGGCCAATATCGATGATCTTGATCCACGGCTCTGGCCGGGGGTGCTGGCCGAGCTGATGGCCGGCGGCGCCTCCGACGCCTGGCTGGTGCCGATCATGATGAAGAAGGGCCGACCGGCCCACACCCTGTGCGTGTTGGCGCACCCGTCGGCAGCTGACCGGCTTCGAGAGTTGATCTTGACCCGGACCAGCACCATCGGCGTACGCCAGCAGGAGTATCGCAAGTTCGCGCTGCCGCGGGCCTGGTCCAAGATCAGGATCGGTGACGGCCAGGTGATGATCAAGATCGCCCATCGTGACGGGTTGATCCAGCAGGTGACTCCGGAGTTCGACGATGTCGCGGCGCTGGCCGCGGCGACCGGAAGACCGACCCGGGTGGTGCTGGCCGAGGCGATCGCCGCCGCGCAGCACGCCGGCCTGGCAGTCGGCGGCCCGGTTCCGGAGAACGCCCGCACCACACCCCACTGAATCCCATCCCGGGAAGGGATATCCAATGATTCCTACGCTCACCTTCGGCCGCACCGGCCATGAATCGACCCGCATCATCTTCGGTGCCGCGGCTCTCGCCGATGTCACCCAGGACGATGCAGACCGCACGCTGGCGCTGGTCCGCGAGCACGGCATCACTCACATCGACACCGCGGCCAGCTACGGCGATGCCGAGGAGCGCCTTGGTCCGTTCCTTCAAGATCATCGCAGCGACTACTTCCTGGCGTCCAAGACCGGTGACCGGACCGCCGACGAGGCGTATGCGTCCATCCAGCGCTCGCTGGAACGGATGCGTACCGATCACCTCGACCTGATCCAGTTGCACAACCTGGTCGACGAGGACGAGCGGCAGACGGCGCTCGCTGCCGGCGGCGCTCTGGAGGCGTGCATCCGCGCTCGGGACGAGGGTCTGGTTCGCCATATCGGCATCACCGGACACGGTGTCACCGTGGCTCGACAGCACCTGAAGTCCCTGCAGGTGTTCGACTTCGACTCGGTGCTGCTCCCGTACAACTATCCGATGACCCGCAACGACGCGTACATCGCCGACTGGGAGGAGCTCTACGCCTACGCCCAGGAACACGACATCGCGGTGCAGACGATCAAGTCGATCACCAAGGCACCGTGGCAGGAAGGCGCGGAGCACTTCGCATCCACCTGGTACGAGCCGCTGCAAGATCAGTCGGCCATCGACACCGCGGTCGGCTGGGTGCTCGGTCGTCCCGGAATCTTCCTGAACACCGTCGGAGACATCAAGATCCTGCCCAAGGTGCTGGATGCAGCCGAGCGCTTCACCGAGCGTCCCGACGACGCCGCGATGAGCGACCTGGAACGGGCCTGGGGCATGCAGCCGCTCTTCGTCTAGCTGGTCGGCAGCCGATCCGCCCGGACGTTTTCCAACCGGTGCCGGAATTCGAGCGCCGCTCCGGCGTGGGACGGGTTCGTTTTCCAACCGGAGTGGCTTTCCGGCCCGGGTCTGCGTGCGGGTTCGTTCGTTTTCCAACCGCGGTTGAGTTTCGATCCGGGTGCGGACGATGGCGCGTTCGTTTTCCAGCCACGGTTGAGTTTCGCCCCACGGTGCGGGCGGTCGAGCGTTCGTTTTCCAGCCACGGTTGAGTTTCGCCCCAGGGTGCGGACGGTCGGGGTGTTCGTTTTCCGACCACGGTTGAGTTTCGCCCCAAAGTACGGACGGTCGGGCGTTCGTTTTCCGACCACGGTTGAGTTTCGCCCCAAAGTACGGACGATCGGGCGTTCGTTTTCCGACCACGGTTGAGTTTCGCCCCAGGGTACGGACGATCGGGCGTTCGTTTTCCAGCCCGGGAGGGATTCGGAGCGGCCGTCGCCTCGGGTGCAGGATGGCCGGGTGAATGACGCCCAAACGAGCACTCGAACCTACAGCTGGAGTTCGCCGCAACAACTGGCGACGATCGCACCGACCAGCACCGGCCTGGAATTCCTGCAAAGGATGATCAAGGGCGAGCTGCCCCAATCGGCCCTGAGCAGCACCCTGGACTTCGAGCTGGTGGACGTGGAGGAGGGGAGCGCCACGATCGAGGCCCGGCCGGCACCGTTCCAGTGCAACGCGATCGGCACCGTACACGGCGGGGCGATCGCGTCCTGGCTCGACACCGCGATGGGGTACGCCATCCAGAGCCGGCTCGCGGTCGGTGTCAGTCTGACCACCCTGGACATCCAGGTCCGCTACCTGCGAGCGGTCAGCTCCGACGCCCCGGCGCTCCGGGTGATCGGTACCGCCGATCATGTCGGTCGCACCACCGCCACCGCGCGGGCCGAGGTGATTGATGATCAAGGTCGCCGGTTCGCCACCGCGACCACCAGCTGTCTGATCCTCCGCCGGTCCTGAAGCGGTTGGCTGCGGCCAGCCGGCCGCGACTTCGGGGTGATCTTGAAAACAGAAACTGCGCAGTTCGGGTGACCTACCACCCGAACTGCGCAGCTCGATCTTGCCGCTACCCGATCAGAGCTCTCGCTCCGGCACGGGCTCTTCGCCCGTCGTCAGCCGGTTCGAGACCGCGCCGGAGAGCTCACGCTCCACGCTGCGGAGCCGTTCGATCCGCTTCTCCAGCTCGATCCGCTGCTGGTCGGCCTCGGCGAGCGTCCGCTCGGCCTCCTGCTGAGCCAGCTTGGTCACCCGGTCGGCGGTCTGCTGACTGTCCAGCAGCAGGTTGTATTCGTACTGCCGCAGTTCGTCGCCGCCGGATCCCTGCGGTGCCGGTGCCGGCTCGAGCCGTCCGTTGAGCAGCTCGTCCCGGATCTGCTGCAGCTCCCGGTGGAAGCCGCCGATCGCGGCATCGAACCGGTGGGTCACATCGTCCAGTCGGCCGGCGACTCGTTCGATCATCCGCGTCCCGGCCAGGTCCTGGGCCCGTACCTGCTGCTGTGCTGCGGCGAGCACGTCCAGAGCGGCGACCGAGAGGCGTTCGGCCGGATCGTCGAGTTCCTCCGGGTTCCAATCCGGTGCTTGATCAACATCGGCTTCCGGAGCAACCCCGTTGATCACCATGGACCGTTCGGCGACCACCGCGTGAGTGGCTACCGGCTGAGGAGCACGATCGACGTCAGCGGTGATCGTGACCGGCCGGTTCACGGACTGCACCGCGGCTGACGAAGCTTCGGCATGGACAGCGGTCGTGGCACCGACGTCGGTCACCGTCGCGGTCCCGACCGTGCTGGCCTCGATCAGATCGGCACCCGATCCCTCGACCGTGGTGGCCAACGGCTTCTCCTTGATGAAGACCACCAGCAGCAGCGCCACCGCGAGCAGCGGAGCCAGGTAGAGGAAGATCGGCGTCAGCGCATCGTTGTACGCCCCGACGATGATGTTCTGGATCTGCACCGGCAGGTGCTGCACCAGATCCGGTGTCAGCGAGTTCGCATCGCCTCCGGCGCCCTGCATGGCCTGAGCGGGCATCCGATCGGTCAGCAGATCCGTCAGCCGGCTGGTGAAGATGCTGCCGACCACGGCCGAGCCGAGTGAGGCACCGATCTGCCGAAAGAAGTTGTTCGCCGCGGTGGCCGTCCCGACTTCCCTGGCCGGGAAGGTGTTCTGGACGATCAAGATCAGGTTCTGCATGCCGACACCGATACCGGCACCGAGCACGAAGATGTAGGCCATCAGGACGACCAGCGGGGTGTCCACCGTCAGGGTCGACAGCAGCAGCACGCCGCCCGCGGTCACGATCATGCTGACGATCGGGGCCCACTTGTACTTGCCGGTACGGCTGACGATCTGACCGGAGATGATCGAGGTGATCAACAGACCAGCCACCATCGGGATCAACATCAGACCCGACTCGGTCGCGCTGACGCCCTGAGACATCTGCAGGTAGGTCGGCATGTAGCCGATCGCACCGAACATCGCGATCGCGATGATCAGACCGGCGACCGTGGTCAGATTGAAGTTGCGCTGCTTGAACAGGTGCAGCGGGATGATCGGTTCCTTGGCGAACCGCTCCGCCAGCACGAACAGGAAACCGAACAGCACGGTCACGCCGAACAGGCCGAGGACCTGCCAGGAATCCCAGTCGTACTTGTTGCCGCCCCAGGAGGTGGCCAAGATCAGCGCGCTCACGCCGACCGCCATGGTGAAGATGCCGAGGATGTCGATGGTGGGCCGTTGATCATGCTTCGGCAGCTTCAGGAAGAACACCGCGGCCAGGATGGCGATGATGCCCAGCGGGACGTTCAGCCAGAAGCCCATCCGCCAGGTCAGGCTCTCGGTGAACCAACCGCCGAGCAGCGGTCCGACGACGGAGGACAGGCCGAAGACAGCGCCCATGATGCCCATGTAGCGGCCACGATCCCGGGCCGGGACCACATCGGCGATGATCGCCTGGGCCAGCAGCATCAAGCCGCCGCCGCCGAGTCCCTGAATGGCGCGGGCGATGATCAACACCGTCATGTCATTGGCAAGGCCGCCGATCACCGAGCCGGCGACGAAGATGCTGAGGGCAATGATCAACAGACTCTTCCGACCGATCAGGTCGCCGAGCTTGCCGTAGATCGGCATCATGATCGTTGCGGCCAGCAGGTAGGCCGTGGTCACCCACAGCATCTGGTCGACACCGTGCAGGTCACCGACGATGGTCGGCAGCGCGGTGCTGAAGATCGTTTGGTCGAGCGCCGCCAGGAACATGGCGACGAGGAGTCCGGCGAAGATCGGCACCAGGTGCCGTCCGCTCTTCTTGATTGGGGCTTCAGCCGCCGCCGGAGCGGCGACTTCTTGAGTCATGGTCACGTTCAGGCTTCCTTGATCCGGGCGAGCAGGGTGAGCAGGTCGTCCGTGATCTGCTGCGGAGTCGTGTCGGGCTTTTCGGCCCAGAGCTTCATGGCGTGGCGGGCAACGCCCCACCACAGGTTGACGATCAACCGGGCCTCGTCCTCGAGGCGATCGTCGGCGGATGACTTGGTGGTCTTGCGCGGCCTGTCCCCCGAGGGGTCCTCGGACAGTCCACGCTGAGCTCGGAGCCGACGCAGTACGAGGTCGGCGAACTCGGAGTCCTTGGCCGCGATCTTGTCGGCCTGGGAGCGCATCAGTTCCGGAGTCGTGCGGATGATCTGCCGCCGGTCCCGCCACAGGGCAAGATCAACATCACCGTGTTGATCAAGGGCATGCGTCATCATCCGGACCAGGTCGCTGAGTACGTCGCCTTGCGGATCATGAACGAAGGCGTCGACGACCTCCTGCGACGGCGCGGGCGGCGGGGGACCGAGGATCGCAGCTTCCTTGGAACCGAAGTAGTTGAAGAACGTCCGCTGCGAGGCCATGCTCTCCTCGCAGATCATGTCCACGGTCACGTTGTCGTAGCCGTGTTCGAGGACCAGCCGAACGGCCGTCTTCTCGATGGTGGAGTGGAGCAGCTCGCGCTTCTTCTCGCGCAGGCTCGAACTCATGGCAGCGCCCTGCCTTCCAGCTCTGGGGCCTTCGGGGCCCCTGGGCGATCGGGATTGCTACAGACATCGGCTTCGGCCGGTGGAGCGTCGGCCCGCCCTTGGGCTCTGTACGCGGCGCTGAAGTTATTCTATGCAGTCACTGCACGAATGCAGAAACTGCACAATCGTGATCTCCGCCACAGGGAATAGCCGGCGCTCAGGCTCGGTTTAGGTTGGCGATCATGCGTGGTGAATACAAGGTCCCGGGCGGCAAGTTGGTGGCCGCCGAAGTGGACGTCTGTGATGGCTCACTGTCCTCCGTACACATCTCCGGCGACTTCTTCCTGGAGCCCGATGATGCGTTGGACCGAATCGACCGAGCGCTGACCGGGCTGCCCGAGGACTCCTCGGTCGACCGGATGAGCGCCGTGGTGCAGGCGGCGGTCGGACCCGACGCGCATCTGATCGGCTTCGATGCCGACGCGGTCGCGATCGCGGTACGGCGTGCCGTCGGACGGGCGACCAGCTGGAGTGATCACGAGTTCGAAATCGTCCACAGCCGAGCCGAACGGCCCGAACTGCAGATGGCGCTGGATCAGGCCCTGACCGAATCGGTGGCCGACGGCACCCGGTCTCCGACCCTGCGGATCTGGGAGTGGGAACGCAACGCGGTGGTGATCGGCTCGTTCCAGTCCTATCGCAACGAGATCGACGAGCAGGCCGCGCGGAAGTACGACGTCACCGTGGTCCGCCGGATCTCCGGCGGCGGTGCGATGTTCATCGAGCCCGGCAACACGATCACCTACTCGCTGTACGTGCCCGGTTCACTGGTCGAGGGTCTGAGCTTCGAGCGTTCGTACGCCTTCCTCGACGACTGGGTGCTCGGTGCCCTGCAGGACCTCGGCATCGACGCCCATTACGCACCGTTGAACGACATCACCTCACCGATCGGCAAGATCGGCGGCGCGGCGCAGAAGCGACTCGCGGTGCAGAGCAAACTCGGCGGGGCCGTGCTGCACCACGTGACCATGTCCTACGACATCGACGTGGACAAGATGCTGCAGGTGCTGAGGATCGGACGGGAGAAGCTGTCCGACAAGGGGACCACGAGCGCGAACAAACGGGTTGACCCGCTGCGCAGCCAGACCGGGATGCCGCGGGCCGACGTGATCGAGGCCTTCAAAGATCATTTCCGCAAGCGCTACCAGACCGTGGACGGCTCGATCAGCGCCCAGGAACGCAGCCGCGCCGAAGACCTGGTGGCCGAGAAGTTCGGCACCGACGAGTGGTTGCATCGGGTGCCGTGAATACCGGACTCGATCGCAACCTCTGGAATGATCGGTGACCATGAGCGACGCTGAGATGATCATCGCCCTGGTGCGCCACGGAGAGACCGACTGGAATCGGGAACAGCGCTGGCAGGGACTCCGGGGTGCGCCGCTCAATGATCTTGGTCGTTGGCAGGCGGCTGCGGCGGCCCCGTTGCTGGCCGACCGCAGCTGGTCCTGGATGATCACGTCGCCGCTGGAACGAGCCGCGGAGACCGGCGGCATCATCGCCGACGCTCTGCCTGCGGTGCCGATCAGTACCGACCACACCCTGGTCGAACGCGACTACGGCGAGGCCGACGGGGTCTACGCGCACGAGGCCGCGCGCCGCTGGCCGGACGGCCGGTTCCCCGGGATGGAGAGCGACGAGGAGGTCGGCCGACGCGGTCCGTCCGCACTCCGCCGGATCGCCTCTGCGCAACGATCCGACGGCATCGTGGTGGCCCACGGATCGCTGATCCGGATGTTGATCAACGTGCTGTGCGACACCGACGCGCCGCGCATCCTGAACGGATCGATCAATCTGGTCGGCTTCGACGGTGCTCGCTGGCGAGCGCTGGGATTCAACCAGGTGGGCGATCCCGACAGCATCGTGCCGGCGCCGACGACGGGAAGTTGATCATGGTTGCCGCCCACTCCTTCTGCCAGGTCGATGTCTTCGGCGCCGTCCCGTATCGCGGCAACCCGCTGGCGGTGGTTCACGGGGCCGACGATCTGAGCAGCCAGGACATGCAGGCTTTCGCGCGGTGGACCAATCTCAGCGAGACCACGTTCCTGTTGGCGCCACGTACCACGGACGCCGACTACCGGGTGCGGATCTTCACCGCGACCGAAGAGTTGCCCTTCGCCGGACACCCCACCCTGGGCTCGGCCCATGCCTGGCTGGCGGCGCATCCCGGCTTCACCGGCGATCAGGTCCGGCAGGAGTGCGGTGTCGGCCTCGTCACCCTTCGGCGGTCCGCCGAGGGTCTGTCCTTCGCCGCGCCACCGTTGATCCAATCCGGCCCGATCGATCCGGACCGGCTGGCAAGAATCCTGTCCGTACTGGGCGTCCGCGCCGATCAGGTGTTGGCCTCGCAGGTGATCGACAACGGTCCGGGCTGGGTCGGTCTGCTGTTGGACGACGCGGTCGACATCCTCGAGCTGCCCAGCGCCGGCTTGCCGGGATCGGTCGGACTGGTGAGCCGTTCGGCCGGCCCGGATCACGATCTCGAGGTCCGAGGCTTCTTCGAAACCAACGGCATCGCCTTCGAGGACCCGGTGACCGGCAGCCTGAACGCGGCCGTCGCCCAATGGTTGCTGACCAGCGGATGGTTGACGGCGCCGTACCGTGCGCACCAAGGCACCGTGGTCGGTGCGGACGGAGTGATCAAGATCGAGCAGGATGCCGACGGCACCGTCTGGGTCGGCGGCAGCACCGAGACCATGATCGACGGCCAGGTCACGATCTGATCTTGCTCCGCCACGCATCCGAGGTGAAGCTTGAGCTACCGAGGGTGATCAACACGATGATGATCATTGGCCCACGAACCGGACTAGCCCTTGCGGCCCTGTGGATAGGAATGCCGGGTCCGCAGCTTGTAGGCCAGGCGTCGTTTCAACGCCGCCGCGAGCTCGTGGGAGCTGAACGCATCGGCGAGTTGTTCGGCCCGTTCGTTCGCCGGGATCGCCTTCGCCCGCTGTGCCAGCGTCCGGGCCTTCTCCTTGCTCAGAGCGTCCCGCAGCTTGGAGATCTGGTCCGACCTCTCGGCCACCGTGCGCTGGTAGCGCTCCCGGGTACGTTGTCCGGCGAGGATCCCGGCGGCGACCGCATCGGACGCGGTCTCGATCGGCACCTCGGTGATCTCCTGCCACGGTGCGGTGCGGGTCGGAGCAGCGAGATTGTCGAGATCTCCGACCACCCGGACCGATGAGTCCCGGATGGAGTCCACGAAGCGCCGACCGTCCTTGTCGGCGATCTCACCCGCCCACGGCGGCAAGACCACTCGCGGCTCGTCCGGGGCTATCTCCCGACGCTCTGGGCCCTGCTGGATCGCGCCCTTGCGGACGAGCGCGTAGAAGGATCGCCAGTCGGCACCCCGGTCCCGCAGCATGATGTTGGCGTGCCGGAACAGCTCCGCATCGATCGCGGTCAGCGACCGATTGCTGCGGCCCCAGTTCAACATGCCGGCCGGCAGTCCGAGCATGGCCTCGAACGACGTCGTCAGCAGCGTCGGCTCGGACTTGTCCACGATCACCACGGTCACGTTCTCCGACCCGACGAGCTGCGCCCACCGGTGGACGAGCTCGCCCTGGTCGTAGGCGCGCTGGAATCGTCCGGAGATCGGATTGTCCTGGGATCTGCCGTAGAAACGGGTGAGCCATTCCTCGAACGGCTCGGTCTGGGCGTCATCGCGGATGCCTTGTGCCCACAGCGATGCAACGATCTGGCCGGGGGCGCGCAGCGTGATGCAGACATGGATGCGCTCGCCGACGGCATCGACGATCCGCCGCGCCGTCGCATCGTCCGCCTGGCTGACGAATTCGTGGGTGAGGAAGATCCGGCGCTCATGGTCGGCGTCGATCTCGGCCCGGAGGTTGGCCCACGACTTCTGCGACGGCACCCCGCCCTTGTCGACGTCCAACAGATCCGGTCGCAGCCGTCCCGACCGGCGCCAGGTCTCGACACTCCAGCCCATCACCGCGCCGAGCGCGCGACCGTGGTTGAAGCCGGTGCCGGGATACCGGACGCCGTTGGCCAGGAGCTTGCTCCGTCGCGCCGCCGCCGCCGCCTGCACCGAGGTCGTGCCCGTCTTCATCGGTCCGATGTGCAGCAGGCGTGCTCGATCGGGCAGCAGCAGTTCGTCACTGGGTTCTCGGATCAGCACGCGGGTCACCCTAGCCCAGCAGCTTCTGTTCCAGACAGGTCCCGGCTGTGCGCTGGATAGCAGGTGAGAGACTCCCGGGGTGAAAAGCTTGCATGATGTCAACCTGCGTGGCTTCGCCTCGGACAACTATGCCGGCGCGCATCCGGAGGTGCTCGAGGCACTGACCGTGGCGAACGGTGGCCATCAGGTTTCCTACGGCGCTGACGTCTACACCGCCCGACTGCAGGGGGTGCTGTCCGAGCACTTCGGCCCGGGGGTCGAGGGGTACGGAGTCTTCAACGGGACCGGCGCCAATGTGGTCGGGCTGAAGGCGATGCTGCCGCACTGGGGATCGGTGATCTGCGCGGACAGTGCGCACATCAACACCGACGAGGCCGGTGCACCGGAACGGGTTGCCGGAATCAAGCTGCTCACCGTCCCGACGCCCGACGGCAAGCTCCGTCCCGATGATCTTGATCGTTACCCGCGCGAACCCGACGATGTGCACCACCCGTTGCCGGGTGCGGTGTCGATCACCCAGTCCACCGAGTACGGCACCGTCTACACCGCCGACGAATTGCGCGCTCTCACCGACCGGGCGCACGAGCTCGGCTTGACCGTCCACCTGGACGGGTCCCGGCTGGCCAATGCTGCCGCGTCGCTGGATCTGCCGCTGCGGGCGCTGATCACCGACGCCGGTATTGACGTGCTGTCGCTGGGTGGCACCAAGAACGGGTTGATCTTCGGTGAACTGGTGGTGGTGATCAACCCGGAGGCGGTGACCGGGTGTGCGTACCTGCAGAAGCTGAACATGCAGCTGGCGTCCAAGATGCGCTTCCTGTCTGCGCAGTTCCTGGCTCTGCTGGACGGTGATCTCTGGCATCGGTCGGCGGCCCATGCCAATGCGATGGCGCAGCGACTGCGGTCAGGTCTGGAGGAGCGGTTGGCATCCGGAGTGATCGCCGGCGTCGGATTCAGCCAGCCCACCGAGGCGAATACGATCCTGGCCACACTTCCCGACGGGGTGGCCGATCGGCTGCGGGGCCAGTACGCCTTCTACGACTGGAATCCGGCCGCCGGCGAGGTGCGCTGGGTGTGTTCCTTCGACACCACAACCGACGACGTGGACGGGTTCATTGCCGCCATCGAAGCCGAACTCGGCTAAACCTCCGACTCGCCCAAATCTGAGGTTGCCGTCGTGAGCTCAGAATCGGACAAGTCCGGATCCAGGCGATAGACCCAGCCCGGTTGCCAGACGAACGGGGCAGTGATCAACTCCGCCGGCGGCCGTCGATCGATCATGGCCTGGATCCCCAACCCGGTTGCGCTGTGACCGACGACGATGATCGTTTGGTCGCGATACCGGGCGACGAAGTCCTTGATCGCGGACTGGATCCGGCTGATCGCCTGAGTCCAGCTTTCGCCGCCCGGGTAGGGATCGGTGAGGTAGCGGGTCCGATCGGCATGCACCCGCGAAGACTCGGCACCGTTGAGCTCGCCGTAGTCGCACTCGCGGAGCCGCCAGTCCAGGAACACCGGGGGATCGAGGTGTTCCCGCCGAGCCCGCTCACGCGCGATGGTGACCGTCTGCATCGTACGAGCAAGATCAGAAGCGAAGATCGCCGCCGGCCGGCGGCTGATGATCCTCGTCCCCAGATCATCGGCCTGCGCGCGGCCCAGCGCGGAGAGTTCTCCGGGCAGCCAACCGGTGGCAATCCCGTTCTCGTTGTCGGTGGTGGTCGAGTGCGTCTCGTACCAGACGGTGGTGGCCATCGGATCAATCTAGATGATCATCGAGCCGCGACGCTGGCTCTCTCGACGATCCGATAGGGGATGGTGACGCTCATGATCGGGCCGGCCGGATCGGCGATCCGACTCAGCAGCACATCGATCGCGGTCTCGGCGAAGCGCTGCTTGTCGAAGTCGACCGTGGTCAGTGCCGGCACCGTGGTGGCGGAGTCGGTGATGTTGTCGTAGCCGACGATGGAGACATCGCCGGGAACCGAGACTCCGTGATCATGAAGCGCGCTGATCACCCCGAAGGCGATCGTGTCGGTCATGCAGACCACCGCATCCGGCGGGTCGTGTCGATCAAGGAACTGGTTGAAGGCATCGGCTGCATCGGTGGAATGCCAACCCTCACAAGGGATCAGCAGAGTCGGCTCAACCGTGATCCTGGCCGAGCGCAGCGCCTGGCGGTAGCCGTTCAGCCGGAGCTGGGCGGTTGCCATCGGCCCGACGCCGACCGTAGCAATCCGGCGATGACCATGATCGATGAGTAGTTCGGTGAGTTCGCGGACGGCCGCGACGTTGTCGATCCAGACGTGATCAACGATCGGTTGGTCGACCTCGCCGATCAACACCACCGGCGGGAGGTTGACGTCGCGCTGCACCGCCGTGGTCTCCAGCCGGACCGGGTTCAAGATCAAACCGTCGACCAGTTGCGCACGGGCCCGCGACATCAGCTCGACCTCGCGCTCGCCGCTGCCGGCCGTCTCCTCGATCTGCACGTGCAGCCCACGACCGGCCGCCGCTTCGACGAAGTGATGACACATCTCCGCCGAGTACGGCATCCGCAGGTCGGCCATCGCCAGCGCGATCATCCCGGTCCGCCCGTTGCGCAGGCCGCGCGCGGACAGGTTGGGCACGTAATCCAACGCGGTCAACGCTTCCTCGACCCGGGTACGTGTCTGGGGACTGACCCGGAAGGTGCCGTTCAACACGTTCGAGACGGTCTTCGGCGAGACACCAGCCCGGGCTGCCACATCACGGACCGTCGCTCGCATGGCCGCCAATCTAGTGCTCTGACCGTTCAGTGGATCGGTTGGTTGGCTAACCGTTCTCGGTCGCGGTCGGGCCGTCGTCGCGGCGGATGTCGATCACGTGCCCGGTCTGGCCGGCCAGCAGCACATCCAGCGACTGCCGGGCGACCTCGCCGGAGTCGAGCAGGGTGCCTTCGGGCTCCGCGCCGAAGGCCTTGGTCCGCATCGGGGTCGCGGTCCGCTCGGGGTTGACGCAGTTGACCCGGATGCCGGCGCCGGCCCACTCGTCGGCGAGCGCCTGGGTCAGGTTGACCACCGCGGCTTTCGCCGAGGAGTAGAGCGCATAGCCGGAGCGGCCACGGGTGTACGACGAGGAGGTGAACAGCAGCAGTGACCCCTGCGTCTCGGCCAGGTACGGGTAGAACTCCTGCGCGATGAACACCGGACCGAGGTAGTTGATCTCGGTGGCCGAGTAGATCGTCTCCTCGCTGGTCGCAGACAGCTGACCCCGCGGCAGCACACCGGCCGTGTTGACCACGAAGTCAACCCGGCCGCTCTTGGCCATCACGGCCTGGGCGGCGGCATGCACGTCCTCGCGCCGATCGACATGGGTGTTGGTGGAGGAGCGGGAGAAGGTGTGCACCTCGGCGCCGTACTTGCGGGCCAACGCGGCGATGTCGCTGCCGATCCCGTACGAGCCGCCGAAGACCACCATGGTCTTGCCGCCGAGCGCGGCCTCGTACTCCTGCTCGGTCAGCAGCGCGGGACGATCTGCCGAGGTCAGCTGGAAGAGCTTGTCGGCCAGGTAGACATCGATCGGCTCGGTGATCTTCATGTTCCGCTCGTGACCGTCGACCACCGCGATCGGGATGTCGGGCAGGTAGCGGAGGACGACGGTGCAGTCGTCGGTGGCGGTGAAGTTCGGATCCTGGTTCGCGAATTCGTACGCCTTGCGCAGCACCGAGAGCCGGAACGACTGCGGTGTCTGTCCGCGGCGCAGCAACGCACGCTTCAGTACGTCGGAGATCACCGGCTGCTCGCCACCGATCCGCTGCCCGCCGCTGAGCTCGCCGTCGACCTGGATGATGGTGTCCGCGGAGGGAATCGCGGTGTCGACGGCGGCGTAGTCGGCCAGCGCCCGGACGTTGGCCTCGATGACCGTCTGCGAAACCAGCGGCCGGACGGCGTCATGCAGGATGACGTTGCAGTCCTGGTCGCCGAGCGCGGCCAGCGCGGCCTGGGTGGTGTCGTTGCGGGTGCCGGCGCCCTCGAGGATCTGGGTGACCTTGCGGTAGCCGCCGTTCCTGACGATCGCGCTGATCGGATCGAGGTGGCCCGGCGTCATCATGATGATGATCTCGTCGATCAGCGGCGACTTGCTCAGCGCAATGATCGTGTGCTCGATCACGGGCTTGCCGGCGATCTTGATCAACTGCTTCGGGATGTCCAGCCCGACCCGGGTGCCGGTGCCGCCGGCGAGGACGACGGCGACGTTCCGCAGCTTTTCCACCTTTTCCACCTGGCGACCCTAACGTGTCCCGAACCCGAAGCCGCGAATCCGGTGTTCGGGTGCCCTACGCTGGGGGAGCCCTGGGCGGGTTTCGTCACAGGATCGAGCAGGGAACCGGGAGCTGACACTTCCGGAACGGAATGGGCCGGCGGCGTCAGGAGCGTGATGGAGAAGGTTCGGGCAGCGGCAGCACGCCGATTTCGCTCGGGGGTCAACCGGATCCGCAAGGCCGCGCCGTCCGCTGACCAGACGGTCGACTGGCTGCAGCGGCGGCGTACCGATCTCGGCCGGTTGCGGTCCCGCATCGGCTCCGACAAGACCACCCCGTCGAGCCCGCCGGCGGACGTCCAGGCCGAGCCGCCCGTCAAGGCCGAGCCGACCGTCCAGGCCGAGCCGCCGGCCACCACGATCACCTCCCGGCTGCTGGCGGTGAGCTGGCAGCCGACTGCCGACGGGATCCGGCCGCTACGGATCGAGGGCGCCGCCTGGCGCCGCTACGGCACCCAGCCGGATTCGCGGGTGACCGCCGTCGAGTTGATCGGCGACGGTGACCCGATCCCGCTGGCGATCGAGCAGGTCGACTCACCGGCGTTCAACGACATCTCCCAGAATCCGGCGCAGGACCGCTCCAGCTCCGGTTTCGTTGCCACCCTCGATCCGTCGACGCTGAGCTCCACGGTGGATCCGGATGCGGTCTTCGAGCGGCAGTGGCGGTTCAAGATCACGGTCGAGGACGCCGCCGGTCAGGCCAGTGGACGATTCCAGCACCGGGACGAGGCGGGGTCTGCCGGGCAGTTGCACAGCAGCGATGCCGGAGCCAGCTGCCTGGCCCAGCCCGGCTGGGACAACAAGCGCGGGCTGCTGCTGACGGTGGCCCGCCGGGCCCTGATCGCCGAGTCGCTGCAACTGAACGGCAACGAGCTGACGGCCACGATCAACTGCCGCGGCGACTTCGTACCGACGACCGCGCTGTTGCGACGCAACGACGATCTGGTCCGGCTGGACCTGATCCGGACCCAGGACGGGCGATTCGCGGTCAGCGGTTCGGTGGCCACGCTGTTGGAAGCTCCGCCCGACAACACCGCGGCCCGCTCCTGGTATCTGCTGCTGGCCGATGCCGAGGAGAAGACCCGGCACGTGCACTGGCGGGGCGATGCCCGGCACGGACACCGCGAGGTCAGCTCGATCGACCCGCGACTGGCGATCCGGTTCGGCCCGAACGGCGTCATCCGGCTCGACCTGCACAGCTACCGGCTGGTGGTGGACAACGTCTCGGCCGATCTGGGCGAGGAACCGACGCTGGCGATCGAGGGCGAGTGTCACGGCCTGTCCGACGATCCCGCGAACTGGGTGCTGGCCGGTGGCCGGAACCGGCTGCAGCCGAGAAGTCTCGAGGTTGCCGACGGCCGATTCCTGGCTCGCTTCTCCTTGACCCACACGGCCGAGTGGGGGCGACGGCCGCTGCCGTTGAGCTCGGCGGACTATCGGCTGACCGTGCGGCGGGACGACGACGAGGTGCCGGCACTGCTCGACTCCGAGCTGGCCGAGACGCTGATCCAGACCATCGAGACCGACACGAACAAGATCGACATCGTCCGGGACCGGGGCAATCTGCTGCTGCGGGTCGGTCCGCCGCTCGCGCCGGGTGAGCGCAGCCGCTACCACTACCGGCAGCTCGAGATCATGCATCGCACGTCGCTGGTGCAGCCGACCGACACCGTCGTCCTCGACAGCTTCGACGGCAAGGCCGCCAACGACAACACTCGCGCGGTCGCCGACGCACTGGCCCGGCGCCGCCCGGATCTGAAGGCGCTGTGGACGGTGGCCGACCTGTCGGTGGAGATCCCCGAGGGCGCCGAACCGTTGATCATCAAGTCCGACGCGTGGTGGCAGGCGCTGACCAACTCGCGCTACCTGGTGACCAACTGCTGGCTGCCGGGGAAGTTCCAACGGCCCGAACATCAGCGGGTGCTGCAGACCTGGCACGGTACGCCGCTGAAGCTGCTCGGCTTCGACCGGATCGGCACCAAGCGGGGCGACGAATACCGCCGCAAGACGCTGGCGGAGGTGGCGCAATGGCAGCAGCTGATCTCGCAGAATCCCTACAGCAGCAAGATCTTCCAGTCTGCGTACGGGTTCGAGGGACAACTGCTGGAGATCGGCTACCCGCGCAACGACATCCTGTCTCTGGCCGATGATGATCATCGGCGAGCGATCCGTGACCGGCTGGGGATCGGTGCCGACGAGCTGGTGATCTTGTACGTGCCGACCTGGCGGGAGAACGCCAAGGGCCTCTTCAGTGAGCTCGACTTCGATGCCGTCGGTGCGGCCCTGGGCGATTCCGGTCGGCTGCTGGTCCGCGGGCACGCGAACACCATCCGGCACGGTCAGGGCGTCGCCGCCGCTCGGCTGCTCGACGTCACCCTGTATCCCGAGCTGGCCGACCTCTACCTGATCAGCGATGTGATGATCACCGACTACTCGTCGACCATGTTCGACTTCAGTGTCACCGGCAAGCCGATCATCTTCTTCGCGCCGGATCTGGACGACTACAGTGGCAAGCTGCGCGGGACCTATTTTGATCTTGCCGAGGAGGCTCCCGGCCCGGTGCTGAAGAACACCGGTGAGGTGATCGACGCGCTGCGCGACCTTGATCAACTCCGGACGGAGTACGCCGACCGGTACGCGGGCTGGCAGCAGAAGTTCAACCCGTACGATGACGGCCACGCCAGTGAGCGAGCCGTCGATGCACTGCTGGGGACGTACCGTTCGACGAACGGGTGAACATCGATCGGGGGTGGCAACCATGTCGATGCGGGCGCGCGTTGACTCTGTCGTCAAGGTCGTTCAGCAAGCCAGCCGGCGGCTGACGCCGCAGGACCGGCAGAACGACACCGGTGCGGGATTGTTCTATGCAGGGTTGCGATCCCTGCTGCCGACCGGCGACCGGCTGAATGTCGCCGTGCTGGCGACCCGGGAGTCGACCGGGGTGCCTGCCGTGCTGGACGCATTCGCCGGCGCCAAGGTGCGGGTGTTCGGCCGGACGACGAGTCACGACTGGCAGCTGAGCCGACGCAGGGTGACCCATGTGCCGAGCCGGCACATCGGCAAGACCGCCTGGCACTTCCGCCGCTTCGGCCCGTTCGACGTGATCATCAACTGCGCGCCGGCCGGCAAGGACGGCCCGCTGTACGCCTGGCGCCGGCTCTTCCTGCATCTGCGGGCCAACGGCGCTTACGTCCTCGATCGGTCGGTGCTCGATGAGGCCGAATGGGCGAATCTGACCGTCGAGCTGCGAAAACGAGCCCCGATCGCGATCCCGGACGAGGAGGCAAATACTCCGGAAGCGGAGCTGTCGGCAGCCATTCGCGACGTCGCGGTGAACCGCGATGCCTTGGTGATCACCAAGCGAAACGATCATTGGCTGAAGCTCCGCAACGAGGACACCGACCGGTGCCTGCCGACTCGGGACGTGGACGCGACCAGCAGGATCATCCTCACCGTCCCGAAGGGGACCTTCGCATCGCGGGCAGAGCTCCAGTTGCACGAGTCGACCCGTCCGGTCCTCGACTTCCCGAGCAGCTTCGACTACCCGCAGCTGTACCTGCACGAGTACACCGGCAGCATCACCGTAGCCTCGCACTCGTTGCTGTTCTGCGATCACACCATCCTGCCGGAGAGCTTCCGCTATCAGCAGGTGCCGATCCTGACCAACAGCCGGCTGCACGACCCTGCCCTGGCCACCGAGCCGCGGAGCGCGCCGCACTGGTTGCAGGGCTTCGCCCGGGTGCCGGAGCACCTCGAGGCCGAAGCGGAACTCGACGGCCGCTACTACCACCTGGACTGCCCGTACCCCGGGCACTTCGGGCACCTGATGACCGAGGTGGTGTCCCGGCTGTGGGGCTGGGACCAGGCCAAACGGGAGGACCCGGAACTGAAGGCGATCCTCCGGGTGCATCGCGGCGACCGGACGCCCCAGTTGGAGAAGGCGATCTTCACCGCGTACGGCATCGCGCCGGACGACCTGCTCTGGGTCGGTCATCCGGTACGGGTCCGTTCGATCGTCGGCGCCACACCGATGTGGCAGAACCACGCACCGCAGTACGTCCATCCCGAGATCGCCGACACCTGGCGCCGACTGGGCGACAACCTGATCCAGCACGACGTACCGGAAGGCGAACTGCCGGAGAAGATCTTCGTCTCCCGGCAGCCGACGATCCGCCGGTCCTGTCGGAATGCCGCCGAGGTGGAGGCCGTCTTCGCTGATCGCGGTTTCAAGATCATCTACCCGGAGACGATGGATCTGGCTCAGCAGGCGACCGTGTTCTCCCGAGCACGGGTGGTCGCGGGCTTCGGCGGCTCAGCCATGTTCAACATCCTCTTCTGCCGCCGGCTGGAGAAGTTGATCATCCTCGCGCACGAGTCCTATCTGGCTCGTAACGAGTACCAGTTCGCATCCGTGCTCGGTTGCCAGACGCATTACCTGTGGTCCGATCCGGACCATTGGCATCCCGAAGGCGGCTGGAACCCGGCGGCGTTCCAGTCGTCCTGGGACTTCGATTTCCGCCGTAACGGCGCCGCCTTGGACAAGCTGATCTGAGCCGACGCTCAGTCCTTCTCGAACAACACCTTCGCCAGCCGCTCGGTGGCGTGACCGTCGTCCAGATCGAGGAAGTCCCGACGGAAGGTCTGGTAGTCCTCGGCATAGTCCTCTCGGACCCGATCAAGATCACGGAGATTCGCGATCACTGCGTCGGTGCTGTCCAGCAACGGTCCGGGAGCCGTCGGCTCGTAGCGCCACAGCGACCCGCGGGCCTCGTTCTGGTACTGCTCCAGATCGGGCACCATGAAGATCATCGGCTTACCGGTCAGCGCGTAGTCGAAGCGCAGCGACGAGTAGTCCAGGATCGCGGCATCCGAAGCCAGGCAGAGATCTGCGATGTTCGGGTAGTCGGTGACGTCGATGATGGTGCCCCGACTACCGACCCGTTCACCCAGCCGGGCGTTGAACGCATGACCGCGAACCATGATCACGAACCGGTCGCCGAGCTCGCCGGCGAGCCGATCAAGATCAAGGAAGTCGACCATCGCAGCGGAGTAGTCGTTCGCGCTCATGCTGTCCCGGAAGGTCGGGCCGTACAGCACCGCTGTCTGGTCCGGTGCGATACCGAGCCGCTGCCGTACTGCGCCCGCGATGCTGCCTGCCCGATCCGAGAACAGCACATCGTTACGCGGATAGCCGATCTCCAGCGGTGTCCTGGGGAAGCCGAACTCGTGCCGCAACGGGCCGCTGCCGTAGGTCGCGGGTGAGACCAGATAGTCCCAGTCGGCGGCGCGGTCGAGGTAGGACTGGACATGGGCGACGTCGCGATCCTGCATGGCCCAATGCGAGCGGCCCATCTGCTTGAACGGGTAGCCGTGGAAGGTCTGGATCTGGACCTGGTGGGCCGGCTTCTTGTGGCACAGCGGTTGATGCATGTTGTCCATGTAGTACTGGGCGTCGTGCAACAGCCGGTACCACTCGGCACTCTCGTGCAGCACCGCGATGCCGCCGTCCGGCACCTGGACCGAGTAGTCCTTGACCGCCCAGTAGGTCTGATACGGACCGCCCGGAAGCTCCGGATGGGCCTGCAGGTATTCGTGCAGGGCCAGTGGGTTGCAGCCGCAGATCTCCCCGTAGTACGAGCGGAGCAGCACCGAGCCTGGCTCGAAGTGCGGGTCGTCCAGCCGGGCCCGCAATTGCTGTTGCAAGCGCTCTTGGCGGCGGGCACCGTACTCGTCGTCGGCGAGTGGTTCGACCAGTCGGAGGGTGAGCAGATTGGGTTTGCGCAGCCGCAGCTTGCCCCGCAGCCGGTCGGTCCGGACGTCGATCGGCAGACGGCTGATCAGATCGTCGGTGAGCCGGACCGGCACCGGCGTCTCCACCCCCAGCAGGGCAGCCGTCAGCGCGTAGTCGCCGATCGGCAGCGGCAGCGCACCGAAGCCCCACGGATCGGCGACCAGGACGATGGTCGCGGTGAAATGCCCGGGTTCGGTCTCCGTCGCGGTGGCTTCGGTGTGTGCCTTGGGAATGGCGAGCCGCAGGGTGAGGTCGCCGGCCCGGCCGCCGATCACGGTGCCGCTGACGCGCAGCCCGTCCTCGGTCACCTCGGCCTGGTCGATCCGGACGCCGGCGGGCTCGTCGACGACGCCGAGATTGCCGAACTGGGTCCGCTCCGGCCGGGGGACCGCGAGCTTCAGCTCGGGGTGGGACAGCTCGTCCGGCCAGGCCGCGGGCCGCCGGGTGCCGTCCTCGGCGACCATCCGTACGGTCCAGGTCTCGTTGATCAACGGCTCGCCGGACTTCGCGTCGACACCCGGTTGCGGGATGATCACGGATGCCTGTCCATGATCGTCACCATTGCGGTGTACGCCGGACCGCACCACCTGCTTGCTGCGATTGCCGGACAGTTCGAGCTGGTACGGCGCGAAGGCCTCGCTGCCGGTCACTGTGACGGTGAGTTCCCGCCCGTTCAGTTGCACGCCCTGCAGGGTGCACGGCGGCCGGCGCACGGTCAGCAGCAGTCCGGTCTTGCCCGTGTACGAGGCTTCGGCGTGCATCCCGTCCGGAAGAAAGTCGGCCCGCAGCCGACCGGCCGATCCACCCGGTTCGGGTCCGGCCAACAGTGCGGTCCGGGTGATCCCGTCCGAGGCGACGGTGGCCCGAAGCTGCCATTGCGACCCGGCATCGGGGAAGTCCCCGCCCTCCGGCGCGGACTCCTTGCGCCAGCGTTCGAGTGCCGCCGGCAGGTCGAGGACGGCGTGGAAGCAGGACTTCTCGTAGTCGGCGTGCCGATGCTTGGTGGCCTGGGTGACCTCGGCAGACGGGCGGATCTCGACGTCCAGATCGACCTCGTAGCCGGTTGCCCGCTCGACGGCCGTGATGGTCGTCGTCGAATCGCATTGGGCCAGATCGACATTGTCGATGTAGGCCCAGCCCTCGACGTGATAGCGATGCTGCGAATCCCAATAGGCACGGCGAATGCTGGAGACCAGACCGAGCTGATGCTCGGCCAGCGCCAACAGCGGATCGGTGCGTTCGAGACCGAGCGTCAGACGGGCCCCGACATCGAGGTAGACGTTTCCGTCCGCGACCAACGACGGGATGTTCTTGGGGTTGTTGTGGCCGAGACCGACGAAGTCGATCACCTCCTGCCGGTGCCCCTCGGTGACCAGCTTGATGGCGACCCGGTGCTGTGCCGAGACCCGGCGCCAGACATCGGGACCGGCATCGGCGGTCAGCCGTTTCATGCCCGCGGTGAGCAACTCCCAGAACTCGTCGTCGGCATGTTGCGCGGTCTTGATGCTCAGCGGGAAGTCATTGCTCAGGTATTGCGCGAGCCGGACGTCGCGTACGTGCTCCAGACCGGGGCCGGACAGCGCGGCCAGCGAATTGTCGGCCGCGTGCAGCCGGGCCCGGAGATCCTTCAACGCGGTCGACTGCTGGGTGATCGAGGTCCGGTCCTCCCGCACCCGCCAGCCGTACGTC
>DATCVL010000501.1:0-10457 GCA_036566865.1 Microlunatus sp. | reverse complement strand
TACCGGCCCGCCGCAAGGTCCGGGCAGCCATCCTGTTGGAGGTAGTGGCCCGGTTCGCGCCGGGCCGGTATTACTCCGAGTACGAGGTCAATCACCTGCTCCGAGCGGTCCATCCCGACGTCGCCTATCTGCGCCGGGAGTTGATCAGTCTCGGCTACCTGTGTCGACGCGACGGGCGCTACTGGGTCTGTCGTACGCCGCCGTTGCGGACCGACCGCGAACGCCGTGAACTTCCTGCCTGGGAAGGGATCTGGCTGCCCGGTTTCACAGCGCGAGCGATCACCGGGCAGGGCCGCTGATGACCGAGTCGATGAATCTCCGCCAACGCCATCAGGCCGCCCGGCTGCTGCACGAACTGAGCCGGCCGACCAGCGCAGCAGTGATCGCCCAGCTACCGGTCCGTCCGGGAGTTGCTTCCTCGGTGGCGGCCGTACAACACGGATCGGCCTTGTCTGTCAGGGAATTCTGGACCACCGTCGGTCGGCTGGAGGCCGTCGGGGTGGTGCAGCGGACGGCCGAGGGCCTTGCGTTGGACCGTGCTCGGCTCGACCGCATGATCAACGACTGGGTCGCCGACAGTCCACTGGATGCCGTGCTCGGCAGGCACTCGCGACTACGGCCGTTCGTCGACTGGGGTCGCGTCACCAGGACACCGACCGAACCGTCGCTGCTGGACGAGTTGTACGCGGGCCTGGCCGAGTTGTTCCCACCGGGAGGGACGGTCAGCGAGGGTGAGGTCAACGCCAGGATCGCCGAGGTCCACGACGATCCGGCCGAGATCCGGCGGGGGTTGGTGGACCGGGGATGGCTACGTCGTGCGCCGGGCAGCGGGATCTATCGGCGCCCGTGAGTGCTGCACCACCGGTCGGCCGGCTCAGCGGCCGCCGCGGCTCAGATGCCTGCTCTCGACCGCCGCGTAGCTGCTCTCGATCGCCTCGACGGACTCCTCGTACGAGCGTTGCGCGACACCGGCGAAGATGCAGTCCACCAGCGCGAGTTGTGCGATCCGGCTGGACATCGCGCCGGACCGGAACGCTGTCTCATGCGCCGCGGTGACCAGCAACAGATCGCAGTGCTGACTGATCGGCGACTGATCGAAATTGGTGACCGCGATGGTGGTGGCACCGTGTCGGCGTGCCACCTTGAGCACGTCGATGGTGTCCGCGGTGGTGCCGCTGTGTGAGAACGCGAGCGCCACATCCTCGGGTTTGAGGACAGCGGCCGCGGTCAGTGCCAGGTGTGAGTCGGGCCAAGTGAACGACGTCAACCCGATCCGATGCAGCTTGTGGTGCAGGTCCTGGCCGACCAGCCCGCTGGCACCGGTGCCGAAGATGTCGATCCGACGGGCACCGGCCAGCGCATCGACGACCCGCTCCAACATCTGCAGATCCAAGGCTCGTGCGGTGTCGGAGATGGCCCGCGAATCCGCATAGGCGATCTTGGACACCACATCCGACAAGGAGTCGGTCTGGCTGATCCGCCCGGTGATCGGGGCACCGTTGTCCTGATCGGTTTCCTCCCATTGCGCGGCCCGGGCCAATGCGATCCGAAGCTCCGGGTAGCCGGCCAGGCCGATGGCGCGGCAGAACCGCAGCACCGTGGTCTCCGAGGTCTCGCACAGCTTCGCCACGGTGGTGATCGAACTCTCCGACACCCCGGCTGGATCGTCCAGGACGGCCTGGGCGACCCGCTGTTCTGCCGGTCGCAGGTTGGGCAGCGCCCGGCGGATCTTGATCAAGACCGACAGCGCCCGGACCGGGCGCGGACTACTGGCAACACCCGAACCGGAGCGATCGCCCGTCCCCCGGTCCTCGGCTGGCTGCGACATAGCCGTACTCCTCTCCCGTCCGAGCACGCCTCCCGGGAATCGTTCGGCGCCTTCCACCACCGAGACTATCGGCGTGTCGCGCTCGGCGTTGGTTCTTTGCCGGTCGCGTCGAGGAGGCATCGAGATTTCGGCGACGCCGACGTTGATCAAGGAACCGCCAAGAGCCGATCCGCCGCCGTCAAGAACCCGTCAAGACGGGTCACGTGCCCGGCTCGGAGGGATTGCCTGGATGCCGACGGGCCGCCCGGTCCGTCGGCTGCGGATGCATCAATCGCAGCCATCCTGCAGAGGAGCACGCAACATCATGCTCGACTTGATCTACATCGGTGCGACGCTCGGGTTCTTCGTGATCGCCGGGCTCTTCGGCCGCGCCTTGGAAGGGATCGGCGCCGAGGACGGTTCGAACGCGCACAGCTCAGGCTGGAGGAAACTGCCATGAGCATCGAGAACCTGATCGGATTCGCCATCGCACTGATCCTGCTGAGCTATCTGATCTTCAGCCTGCTGCATCCCGATCGCTGATCCGGCGCCACGGCATCGGCACGTCCTTGATCAACTTCATCACTCGACAGGTGATCCATGTCTGAACTCATTCCCGGCTTGCTCCAGCTCGCCATCCTGCTGGCACTGATCGCCGGGAGCTACCTCTTGCTGGGCCCGTATATGGCCCGCGTCTACACCTCGCCGCGGCATCTGGCAGTCGAGCGGGTGATCTACCGTACGCTGCGGATCGACCCGGACGGTGATCAACGCTGGGGCGTCTACTACGCCTCGGTGTTGGGCTTCTCCGGCGTCAGCCTGCTGTTCCTCTACGCCCTGCTGCGGTTGCAGGGCAAGCTGCCGTTGAGTGGCGGCACCGACGGGTTCGACCCGGCGCTGGCCTGGAACACGGCGGTCTCCTTCGTCACCAACACCAACTGGCAGGCCTACGCCGGCGAGAACCTCGGCTATCTGGCGCAGATGGCCGGGCTGGCCGTACAGAACTTCGCCTCGGCGGCGGTCGGCATGTGCGTTGCGGTCGCCCTGATCCGCGGCATCGTTCGTTCCCACACGGATCGGCTGGGCAACTTCTGGACCGACCTGGTTCGCGGTGTGATCAGGATCCTGCTGCCGATCTCGATCATCGTCGCGGTGTTGTTGATCTTGACCGGTGTGGTGCAGAACTTCACCGGACCGGAATCGGTGCACGCCCTGGCGGGTGGCAGCCAGACCCTGCCCGGCGGCCCGGTCGCCTCCCAGGAGGTGATCAAGCAACTCGGCACCAACGGCGGCGGCTTCTACAACGCCAACAGCGCCCATCCCTTCGAGAATCCCAACCCGGTCAGCAACCTGATCGTGGTCGCGCTGATGTTGATCATCCCCTTCGGGCTGGCCAGGACGTACGGCTTGATGATCGGCAAGCCGGCCAACGGCCATGCGGTGCTGGCGTTCATGGGCGTGCTGTGGCTCGCCGGGTTGGTGATCATGTGGATCGCCGAGGCTGCCCATGGTGGCATCGCCGCCGATGCCGCCGGGGCTGCCATGGAGGGCAAGGAGGTGCGGTTCGGGATCGCCGGATCGGTGCTCTACAACAACGCCTCGACCGGCACCTCGAGCGGCCCGGTCAATGCCATGGGCGCCAGCTTCACCGGCATCGGCGGCGGCATCATGATGTTGAACATGATGCTCGGCGAGGTGTCGCCGGGCGGCACCGGCTCCGGCCTGTACGGCGCCCTGCTGATGGCGATCATGGCGGTCTTCCTGGCCGGGTTGATGATCGGCCGGACCCCGGAGTTCCTGGGCAAACGGATCGGACGTCGCGAGATCAGCTACGTCGCGCTCTACACCCTGGCGATGCCGGCGGTCCTGCTCATCGGAGCGGCGATCGCGACTATCAATCCGGCCGCACTGGCATCGCGGACGAACGCCGGTTCCTCGGGATTCAGCGAGATCCTGTACGCCTTCGCCTCGGCCTCCAACAACAACGGCTCGGCCTTCGCCGGGCTCAGCGCGGACACGTACTTCTACAACACCATGCTGGGTTTCTGCATGCTGATCGGGCGATTCATTCTGATCGGACTGGTGCTGGCGCTGGCCGGCTCGTTGGCCGGGCAGGTCAGTCGCCCCAGCTCGGGCAGCCTGCCCACCCACACCCCGCTGTTCGTCGGGCTGCATGTCTTCACCGCCCTGATCGTCGCCGGGCTCACCTTCTTCCCCGCCCTGGCCCTCGGCCCGATCGCGAGCGCGGTCTCATGATCAGGCCGGTAGCCGGGCAGTCATCCCGACGGCGGTCGTTTTCCAGCCGGAGCTGGATTCCGATCCGGACCTGGGGCCGCGGCCGGTGCGTTTCCCGACCAGCGACGGAATCCGCCCACCTCCGGCGAACAGGCTCGGAATCGAAACCCGGACGTTTTCCAACCAGGACTGGATTCCGAGCGGCCGGATCGTCGTCCAATTCCTCACCTCACGAAACCAAGATCAATCTTCGGAGCCACACGTGACGACAACACTGACCAGACCCGATACCGAGCACGCGCCACATCGGCACACCAGGCCACCGGCAACGTTCGGACCCCGGCAACTGGTGCGGCACCTTCCCGGCGCGCTGCGCAAGCTCGACCCGCGGACCATGATCAAGAACCCGGTGATGTTCGTGGTGGAGATCGGCGCGGCCGTCAGCACCGGCTTCACGATCGCGCAGTCCAGCTTGTTCGGCTGGCTGGTCGTCGGCTGGCTCTGGTTCACCGTGATCTTCGCCAACCTGGCCGAGGCGGTGGCCGAGGGACGCGGCAAGGCACAGGCGGACACCCTCCGGGCGACCAAGAGCGAGACGCTGGCCCGCCGGCTGGACGGCCACGACCACGAGCAGCCGGTCCCGTCGGCCGAGCTGAGGATCGGTGATCGGGTGGTCGTCGAAGCCGGCCAGCTGATCCCGGCCGATGGCGACGTGATCGCCGGGGTGGCCAGCGTGGACGAGTCCGCGATCACCGGCGAATCCGCACCGGTGATCCGCGAATCGGGCGGCGACCGTACGGCGGTCACCGGCGGCACCACCGTGCTGTCGGACCGGATCGTGGTCAAGATCACCGCCGAACCCGGTTCGGGCTTCGTCGATCGGATGATCGCCATGGTGGAAGGCGCCGCTCGGCAGAAGACGCCGAACGAGATCGCGCTGAACATCCTGCTGGCCTCGCTGACGATCATCTTCCTGCTGGCCGTGGTGACCCTGCAGCCGTTCGCGATCTATGCCGGACAGGCACAACCGATGGTGGTGTTGATCGCCCTGCTGGTCTGCCTGATCCCGACCACGATCGGTGCGCTGCTGTCCTCGGTCGGCATCGCCGGCATGGATCGGCTGGTTCAGCACAATGTGCTGGCCACCTCGGGTCGCGCGGTGGAGGCAGCCGGCGATGTCAACACCCTGCTGCTGGACAAGACCGGAACGATCACCTACGGCAACCGGCACGCGGTTGATCTGCACCCTGCCGCCGGTGTCAGCGTCGAACGCCTGGCCGCGGCCGTACAACTGTCCAGCCTGGCCGACGAAACGCCCGAGGGACGTTCGATCATCGATCTCTGCCGGGACCGGTACGGCCTGCCGGACCAGTCGGCCGAGCAATTGCCGGGCGCCGAATTCATCGGGTTCAGTGCGCAGACCCGAATGAGCGGTGTTGATCTTCCGGACGGCCGCCGGATCCGCAAGGGTGCGCCGACGTCGTTGCTGGCGTGGGCCGCGGAGACCGGCACGACCGGCAACCCGACCATCGGCCAGGCGGTCGAGACCATCTCGGCCAAGGGCGGTACGCCGCTGGCCGTCGGTGTGGCAGAGGGCGACCGGACCGACCTGCTCGGTGTGATCGAGCTCGCTGACGTCCTCAAACCCGGGATGGCGAAGCGGTTCGCCGAGTTGCGCAGGATGGGCATCCGTACGGTGATGATCACCGGCGACAATCCGGTCACCGCCAAGGCGATCGCCGACGAAGCCGGGGTGGATGACTTCCTCGCCGAAGCCACCCCGGAGGACAAGCTGGAGTTGATCAAGAACGCCCAACAGGGCGGCCAGTTGGTCGCGATGACCGGTGACGGGACCAACGATGCCCCGGCGCTGGCTCAGGCCGACGTCGGGGTGGCGATGAACACCGCCACCGCCGCGGCCAAGGAGGCCGGCAACATGGTCGATCTGGACTCGGACCCGACCAAGTTGATCGACATCGTGGCGATCGGCAAGCAGTTGTTGATCACCCGCGGAGCACTGACCACCTTCTCGATCGCCAACGACGTGGCGAAGTACTTCGCGATCATCCCGGCCATGTTCACCACCCTCTATCCCGGCCTGGACACGCTGAACATCATGCGCCTCTCCTCACCGACCTCGGCCATCCTGTCCGCGGTGATCTTCAACGCCTTGATCATCATCGCGCTGATCCCGCTGTCCCTGCGCGGAGTCCGCTACCGCCCGATGGCACCGGCCGCGATGCTCCGGCGCAACGTGTTGATCTTCGGGCTGGGTGGACTGATCGTCCCGTTCGTCGGGATCAAGATCATCGACCTGCTCGTCTCGCTCATCCCCGGTATCGGCTGACCCTCGTACAGATTGAAGAAAGAAGATCATCATGTCCCAGTTGTTCCGGCAGAGCCTGGCCGGACTCAAGGTGCTGATCGCCTTCACGATCATCCTCGGCCTGGCCTACCCCTTGCTGGTCACCGGTATCGGCAAGATCATCGCGCCGGGCCGGGCCGACGGCTCCTCACTCACCGTGCACGGCAAGGTCGTCGGGTCGTCGCTGATCGGGCAGTCCTTCAGCGGCCGGCAATGGTTCACCGGCCGTCCGTCGGCGGCCGGCGACGGGTACGACGCGATGTCCAGCGGCGGCTCGAACCTGGCCGCCAACAGCCCCGAGCTGCGGCAGACCATCGAGCACCGGCGGATCACGATCGCCAAGCTCAACGGTGTCCGTCCGGACCAGGTGCCGCCGGATGCTGTGACCGCGTCGGGCAGCGGGCTGGACCCGGACATCTCCCCTGCCTACGCAGCGATCCAGGTCGAGCGGGTTGCGAAGGTGCGCGGGTTGTCCGCCACTTCCGTACGTGACCTGGTCGATGAGCACACCCAGGGCCGCACCTTCGGCTTCCTCGGTGAACCGCGGGTCAATGTCCTCGAACTCAACGCCGCCCTGGTCCAGCTCCACCGATGACGGCTGCGGTCGGCCGGTTCGGGACCGGCCCCCGCCCGACTCCCTGCTTCGGCCGATGGCTGAGGAGACCATGATGGTGGGCATGCAACGTCGAGCGGAGGCTCGCCCTGGTGAAGCTGGTGCGGAGACTCGCCCTGGTCAAGCCGGTGCGCAGGCTCGCCCCGGTCAAGCCGGTGCGGAGTCCCGCCCGGGCGCGGTTCAGTCGGATCTGCGCCCCGGGCGACGTGGTGTGCTGCGGGTCTACCTCGGCGCCGCACCCGGCGTCGGGAAGACGTACGCGATGCTGTCCGAGGGCCGGCGGCGGCAGGCCCGTGGCACCGACGTGGTGGTCGCGATCGTCGAGACACACGGCCGACGGCGCACGGCCGAACTGCTGGACGGACTGGAGCTCGCCCCGCGGCGTACGGTCGATCATCGCGGCACCAGCCAGCACGAGCTCGACCTGAGCTGGCTGCTGCAGCGCCGGCCGCAGGTGGCGCTGGTGGACGAACTCGCCCACACCAACCTCGGCGGATCCGACGAGGTGGACGCGCACCGCAAACGCTGGCAGGACGTGAACACCCTGCTGGATGCGGGCATCGACGTGGTCTCCACCGTCAACGTCCAGCACCTGGAGTCGTTGAACGATGTGGTCGCCGAGATCACCGGGATCCGCCAGCAGGAAACGATTCCGGACGAGGTGGTCCGCAGCGCCGATCAGATCGAGCTGGTCGACATGGCCCCGGAGGCGCTACGCAAGCGGCTGGCACACGGCAATGTCTATCCCCAGGAGAAGGTCGACACCGCGCTGTCGAACTACTTCCGGGTCGGCAATCTGAGTGCCCTACGAGAGCTCGCCCTGCTCTGGCTGGCTGATCGAGTCGACGCCGGGCTGGCCGACTATCGGGCTCAGCACGGCATCGATCGGCCCTGGCCGGCCCGGGAGCGGGTGGTGGTCTCGCTGGCCGGCGGGCCGGAGGGCGAGACACTGCTGCGACGCGGTGCCCGGATCGCGCAACGCGGTGTCGGCGGCGAGCTGATCGCGGTGCACGTCAGCCGCGGTGACGGGTTGGTCGCCCGGCAGGCCGGCAACCTGGAGGCCCAACGGGCCTTGACCGAACGACTCGGCGGTTCGTTCCATCGGATCGTCGGTGATGACATCGCCGAGGCGATCACCGACTTCGCTCGCGGGGCCAATGCGACCTTGATCGTGATCGGCGCCAGCAGCAAGCGGCCGTGGCAGTCGTTGTTCGTCGGCAGCGTGAGCAATGCGGTGGTGACCGGTGCAGGCGATGCGATCGACGTGCACGTGGTCACGCACGAACGGGCTCGCCGCGGCAGCCTCCCCCGTCGCAAGGACGTGCTCAGCCGGCGTCGACGGGTGCTCGGCTGGATCGCTGCGGTGCTCGCTCCGGCGATCTTGGTCGGCGTGCAGAGCCTCAGCCTCACTGCGGCCGGACTGACCACCGATGCGTTGGTCACCATCGCCATCACCGTCGGAGTTGCCCTGCTGGGCGGGCTGTGGCCGGCCATCGTCGCTGCCGTCTGGGGATCGCTGCTGCTGAACTGGTTCCTCACCCCACCGCTGCACACGATCACCATCGCCAGTCCGGAGAATGCACTGGCGTTGTTGATCACGGTGGTGGTCGGCGCCTCGGTCGCGTCGGTGGTGGACATCGCAGCCCGGCGCAGCCATCAGGCCCGGCGGGCCAATGCTGATGCCGAGATCCTCTCCATCCTGGCCGGCAGTGTGGTCCGTGGACAGGACACCGTCGACGCCATCCTCGGCCAGCTCCGGTCGACGTTCGGGATGGACTCGGTGTCCTTGTTGGAACGCGACGACGAGCGGTCGCCGTGGCGGCTGGTGCAGCACGCCGGAGAACCCGCCTGTACGACACCGCAGCAGGGCGACACCGAGGTGCGGGTCACGCCGACGCTGTCGTTGGTGCTCCGCGGGCCCGATCTGGACGGCGGATCCCGGCGGGTGCTGGAGGCGTTCGCTGCCCAGGCCACGGTGGTGCTGGAACGGGAGCGCCTGCAGCGTCGGGCCGAGGAGGCTCGCCGGCTCGAGGCCGGTGACGCGATGCGGCGGACGCTGTTGGCGGCGGTGTCTCATGATCTTCGTACGCCGTTGGCCTCGATCAAGGCCAGCGTGACCAGCCTGCAGCAACACGACGTCGACTTCAGCCCCGAGGATCGCGAGCAACTGGTCGAGATGGTGCAGCATGCCACCGTGCAACTCGAACGGTTGGTGGACAACCTGCTGGACATGTCCCGGCTGCAGTCCGGCACCGCCCGAGCCCGGTCGGAGCCGATCAGTGTCGATGAGGTTGTGTGGCGGGCCGTCGCCCTGCTGCCGCAGCATCGGGTCCGGGTGGAGGTGGACGAATCCCTGCCGTTGATCATCACCGACCCGGGCCTGTTGGAGCGGACGTTGGGCAACGTGGTGGAGAACGCGGACAAGTACGCTCCGGCCGATTCCATGATCACCATCACCGCCGAACCGGTTCCGCTCACCGCCGACCGTCCGATGATCGAGATCCGGGTTGTCGATCATGGTCCCGGGGTGCCGGATGATGCGAAGTTGCGGATGTTCGACTCGTTCCAGCAGGTGGGTGATCGCCGCCGGGCCGGTGGTCTGGGACTCGGCCTGGCGGTGGCCCGCGGTTTCGCCGAGGCCGTCGGAGGCACCCTCCGGGCCGAGGACACGCCGGGTGGTGGGCTGACCATGGTGGTCACCGTTCCGGCGCAGTCCGATCCTCACCAGGTCACCCGCCCCGAGCCTGCCGACCGATCGACCATCAGCCAGGTCGGACCGCCGCCCGATGGCGAGAAGTTGATCACCGGGGAGCGCCGATGAGCGCGTTGACCGCCCTGGTGGTGGATGACGAACCCGCGCTGGTGAAGGCGTTGTCGATCAATCTCCGGGCCCGGCACTGGGAGGTGATCACGGCCGCCGACGGCGCCGGAGCCCTGGAAGCCGCGGCCAAGCGGCGGATCGACGTCGTGGTTCTTGATCTTGGTCTTCCTGATCTTGACGGGATCGAGGTGATCGAAGGCATCCGTGGCTGGTCCAAGGTGCCGATCATCGTGCTGTCCGCGCGCCACGACTCGGACGAGAAGGTGGCCGCGCTGGACGCCGGTGCCGACGACTACGTGACCAAGCCGTTCGGGATGGACGAATTGCTGGCCCGGCTGCGAGCCATGGTCCGCCGCGCCCTGCCGGCCGACGACAGCGATGACTCGCCGCTGGTCGAGGCCGGCTCGTTGATCATCGACCTGGCCCGGAAGAAGGTCAGCCGCGATGGTGACGACGTACGGCTCACCCCGACGGAATGGCATCTGCTCGAGGTCCTGGTACGCAACCGTGGCCGGCTGGTCTCGCCGCAGCAGTTGTTGGGCGAGGTCTGGGGTCCCGGCTATCGCACCGAGACGAACTATCTGCGCGTCTACTCGGCCCAGTTGCGCCGCAAACT
>DATCVL010000500.1:0-1872 GCA_036566865.1 Microlunatus sp. | reverse complement strand
AAGAACAGCACCATCGGCGGCGCCTCGCTCTGGGTCATGAAGGGCCAGAAGCCGGCCGAGTACGACGCCGTCGCGGCCTTCCTCGACTACCTCGCCAAGCCCGAGACGCAGGTGTGGTGGCACAAGGCCACCGGCTACGTGCCGATCGTCAAGGCGGCCGCCGACACCAAGATCGTCAAGGATCTGCAGGCTTCGGACCCGAACTATCTGGTGGCGATGAACCAGCTGAAGAACGCCAAGACCGCGGACCGGATCTCCTGGTTCCAGAGTGCGGTGACAGAGATCAACCAGTCGATGACCAAGATCTACGGCGACAACACGCCGGCCGCCGATGTGGTCAAGACGCTGAAGCCGAAGCTGGACGAGATCATGGAGAAGAACAAGTCCGACCTGGACAAGGTCATCAACGCGTCCTGACCATGATCATCGGCCGCCGGAGTGCGGCCACAGCAGCAGCAGTCACGGGGCGCTGTGACGACGCCGGTGGTGTCGTCACAGCGCCAGCCGCATGATGGTCAGGTCCAGCCAGCGACCGAACTTGGTGCCGATCTCGCGCAGGGTGCCGACGGTCTCGAATCCGAGCCGGTCGTGCAAGGCGATCGAGGCGGCGTTGCCGGACTCGATGTCGGCCAGCATCACGTGCATGCCGGCCCGCCGTGCAGCGTCGATCAGGGTCGTCATCAGCCGCCGCCCGAGCCCGTGGCCATGATGGTCGGCGGCCACGTACACCGAATCCTCGACGGTCAGCCGGTAGCCCTCCTTGGGCCGCCACTGCGCCCAGCAGGCGTAGCCGACCACCGACCCCTCGGCCTCGGCCACGTACGCCGCCCGCCGGCACACCAATTCGTCCCACCACGCTGCGGCATCCTCGGAGGTCTGCTGGACCTCGGTCCAGATCGCGGTGCTGTGCTCGATCGCGTCGTTCCGTAGCTGCCGGACCGCTTCGACATCTTCCGATCGCGCGGGTCGGATCAGGTAGTCGTCGTCTTCAAGGATCACGTCCACTATCCTAGACACGCTGCACCGGCCGAGATCAACTGTGTTTCTCCACGGAGGCAGCGAGGCGGTGCGGCGTGATGCCGATCACCCCGTCGGCACGTAGGCAATGAATCTATGATGTTGGAGGCACCGGTGACGCTCGGACAACGGGTCAAGGCCGAACGCGCCCGCCGCGGCTGGTCGCTGGCCCGGCTCGCTGAGGTGTCCGGGGTCTCCCGGGCCATGATCAGCAAGATCGAGCGGGACGAGAGCAGCCCGACCGCGGTGGTGATCGGGAAGCTGTCGGCGGCGCTGGAGCTGAGCATGAGTGTGCTGCTCTCACCCTCGGTCGGCGCGACCGCCGCCCAAGTGCGTCGGGCCGCGGAGACGCCGCAGTGGACCGATCCCGACACCGGCTACCTGCGGCGGCAGATCTCGACACCGGGCTTCGCCGCTGACGTCACCGAGGTCGAGTTGCCGGCCGGCGCCCGAGTGCCGATGCCGGCGGCGGCGTACGCGTTCATCGCGCAGTTGGTCTGGGTGCTCGACGGTGAGTTGACCATGATCGACGGCCCGGATCGACACGTCCTGCAGCCCGGCGACACGTTCGAGCTCGGCCAACCGCAGGCGCGCGAGTTCATCAATGCCACCGGCCGGCTCTGCCGCTACCTGGTGGTGGTCAGCCGCAAGGCCGGGGCGTAGCGCCCCGGCCTCTCGGCCTTCGTCCCTGCTACGTGGTCGCCTGCATGATGGTCAGGCCGGTGGCCTTGTCGTCGATCTCCAGCGAAGCGATCTCGGCCATCGACAACGTGCTGCGGACGCGCTGAGTGACCTGTTCACCCGGTCCGGCCGTCCAGGACGGCCCGCCCTGGATCCGACGCCCGTTGTGGTCCA
>DATCVL010000499.1:0-17783 GCA_036566865.1 Microlunatus sp. | reverse complement strand
CCGATCTGCACAGCTACCTGCGTGGACAGCGCGAAGCCGTGCTGTGGAAGGTGGACGGGCTCAGCGAGTACGACGTCCGCCGGCCGCTGACCCAGACCGGCACCAATCTGCTCGGGCTGGTCAAACACCTGACCGGTGTCGAGTTGCTCTACTTCGGTTACGCGTACGGCCGGATGATCGACGATCCGCCGGCCTGGTTCGGCGAGCATGCCGAGCCGAACAGCGACTTCTGGGCGACGGCCGACGAGTCCCGCGATCGGATCCTGGCGGACTATCGCCGAGCCTGCGCCTTCGCCGACGAGACCATCACCGGCACCGACCTGGCGGCGATCGGGCACGTGGAGTGGTGGCCCGAAGGGCAGCCGCTGCACCGTTTCCTGGTGCATGTGCTGGCCGAAGTCAGTCGTCATCTCGGCCACGTCGACATCGTCCGTGAACTGATCGACCAACGCGTCGGGATGGATCCCGAACTTGATCTGATGGACCTCAGCGACGGCGCGGGTGGGCCGAGGGACGACGCCTGGTGGGACGCCTATCGGACTCGGATCGAGGAGGCGGCCCGGTCCGCCGCCGGCGCTTCGATCGCCTGACAGCCGCCGAGCAGCGGCTGCTGGCGTCGGGGCACGCTAGCCAACTCGCCCGGTGGCAATTCGCCCGTAGACAATTCGCCCCGTAGACAATTCGATTGGCGCGGGCCGGTGACTGTGACAGCGTCGCGGTTGTGGCTGGCATTGACGAGCTCGAGATCCGACCGTTCAGCATCGATGACGTCGACAGCTGGGCACGCACGGATCTTCAGCGCCAGGGCCTGGTGCACGCGCTCGAGATCTCGGGCGACTATCTCGCTGCCGTGCAGCAGCCGGACGGTCGGATCGTCGGCAAGATCGGCATCCGCTACGAGGAGCATCCGGGTGCGGGAAACCTGCTGCAGTTCGATGTCGTGGAGGACCTTCGAGGCCGGGGAATCGGGACCGCGCTGCTCCGCCGGGCTGAAGAGGTCGCACGTGAACGTGGCTGCACCCGCACCACGCTCGCGGTCGAGGAAACCAACGGCGACGGACTCCGGCTCTACCGCCGCCTGGGATATCAGGTGTTCGGCGCCGAGGATGCCGAGTGGGATCAGGAGGCGCCGGACGGCAGCACGTACCGCTACCGATGTCGGTGTCTGCTGATGCAGCGCACGCTGACTGACGAGCCGGGCACCGGTCGGTGACCGCGCCGTTCGGCGTTGGCCCGGGATCGGCCGGGATCCACTGGATCGCGGCGATCAGGTCAGCCGGCGGTCCAGGCCGGATCGCGGCCGGCCAGACCGAGGACCCGATGGAGTTGCGGCGCGTCGTGAGCCACCGCGACCCGCGGCCCGAAGAGTCCACCGCGAGCCTCCGGATCCTCCGGCACCTGGGCGCAGAACTGCTCGACGGCGTCCAATGCCTCCGGCGCCACCGCGTAGCTCTGACCGGTGGCGGCGGCGAGATCCCAGCCGTGCAGGGTCACCTCGTCCAGCGCCACCACACCGGTGACGTCGCCGGGCATCTGCTGTCCGCCGGCCTTGGTCATGCCCTGCCAGGCGGCCGGGTCCTGCCAGGCGTCGGCGAGTTCGGCGAGCGCGGTCGGGATGGTGACCTGCCAGTTGTCGGGCAGCGGGGTGATCGCCGGATCCGGTGCGCTGGAGGTGGTCGGTCCGTCGATCTTCCGGGCGGCGTCCCGGAAGGCGATCGACAGCCCGTGCAGATGGCTGAGCAACTGTCGGACCGGCATCTCGTCGCACGGCGTCGGCCCGTCCAATTGATCTTCGCGGATCCGGGCGACCAGCTCGGACACCTGATCAGTGGTTGGTGTCAGGTCGATCATGATCAGACTCCTTCGTCGTTCCTCGCCGATTGACCGACACGCTAGCGACCCTTTCCGACATCCTGGACGAGTAGTTGGTGCCGAACAGACGAACTCCTCCTGGGCCGGTCGGCGATCGGGGTCGATAGGGTCGGGTAGGTGTCCGCTCTCGGCGAGCCGAGGAGCGTGCCGAACAACCCGCTCGACTGCTGACGACGAGCAGCTGTTCGCCGCCATCCTCCAGGACCGATCCCGGCGATCGGGTGATATCTTGACGTCGAGAGAGTTTCGACGACGACGGAGTGACTATGAACAGCGAAGCGCCTGACGGTCCGAGCGTGAACAGCTTCGACGCGCAGGACACCCTTCAGGTGGGGGACAAGTCGTACGAGATCTTCCGGCTGGACAAGGTCGAGGGATCGGAGCGCCTGCCGTACAGCCTGAAGGTGCTGCTGGAGAATCTGCTGCGCACCGAGGACGGCGCCAACATCACCGCCGACGACATCCGGGCACTGGCGGCGTGGGATCCGGAAGCCCAACCCAGCAACGAGATCCAGTTCACGCCGGCCCGGGTGATCATGCAGGACTTCACCGGTGTGCCGGCCATTGTTGATCTTGCCACCATGCGTGAGGCATTCGCCGATCTCGGTGGAGATCCGAACAAGATCAATCCGTTGTCGCCGGCCGAGCTGGTGATCGATCATTCGGTGATCGCCGACGTCTTCGGTACGGCCGACGCATTCACCCGCAATGTGGACATCGAGTACGGCCGCAACCGCGAGCGCTACCAGTTCCTGCGGTGGGGTCAGGGGGCCTTCGACGACTTCAAGGTGGTCCCGCCGGGCACCGGAATCGTGCACCAGGTCAACATCGAGCACCTGGCCCGGGTTGTTTTCCCGCGCGACATTGCCCAGTCGGACGGAACCTCCAAGACCTACGCCTACCCGGACACCCTGGTCGGCACCGACAGTCACACCACCATGGTCAACGGGCTCGGCGTGGTCGGTTGGGGCGTCGGTGGGATCGAGGCCGAGGCCGCGATGCTCGGCCAGCCGGTGTCGATGCTGGTGCCGCGGGTGGTCGGCTTCAAGCTGAGTGGGAAGCTGCCGGAGGGCGCCACCGCGACCGACCTGGTGCTCACCATCACCGAGATGCTGCGCAAGCACGGCGTGGTCGGCAAGTTCGTCGAGTTCTACGGCCCCGGCGTTGCCGAGGTGCCGCTGGCCAACCGGGCCACCATCGGCAACATGAGCCCGGAGTACGGCTCCACCATCGCCGTCTTCCCGATCGACGACAAGACCGTCGAGTACCTCAAGCTCACCGGCCGCACGCAGGAGCAGGTCGCGCTGGTCGAGGCGTACGCCAAGGAGCAGGGCCTGTGGCACGAGCACGAGCGTGAGGCCAAGTACTCCGAATACCTCGAACTTGATCTTGGTACGGTCGTCCCCAGCATCGCCGGCCCGAAGCGGCCGCAAGATCGGGTATCGCTGAGCCACGCCAAGCAAGGCTTCCGCGAGGTCCTGACCGACTACGTTTCGGAGCCCGAGCAGGGCTACGACGAAGTGGTCGCAGAATCCTTCCCTGCTTCCGATGTGCCGACCCACGACGGCCACAACGGGTCGGCTGCGCCGAGCGATGTTGATCATCATCCGGACGCCGACGCCGGTCGGCCGAGTAACCCGGCACACGTCAGGCTGGCCGACGGAACCGAATTCGATCTTGATCATGGTGCGGTGTCGATCGCCGCGATCACCTCCTGCACCAACACCTCCAACCCGAGTGTGATGGTCGGCGCCGCGCTGGTGGCGAAGAAGGCGGTCGAGCGTGGACTGAACCGCAAGCCGTGGGTGAAGACCACGCTGGCGCCCGGGTCGAAGGTGGTCATGGACTACTACGACCGGGCCGGACTGACGCCGTACCTGGAGAAGCTCGGCTTCAACCTGGTCGGCTACGGCTGTACCACCTGCATCGGCAACTCCGGTCCGTTGATCACCGAGGTCAGCGAGGCAGTGAACGAAAATGATCTTGCCGTGGTCTCGGTGCTCTCCGGCAACCGGAACTTCGAGGGCCGGATCAATCCCGACGTCAAGATGAACTACCTGGCCAGCCCGCCGCTGGTGGTCGCCTACGCGCTCGCCGGATCGATGGATGTCGACATCACCACCGAACCGCTGGGCAACGATGAGTCCGGGAATCCCGTGTACCTGAAGGACATCTGGCCGACCGAGGCCGAGATCGACGAGATCGTCTCGTCCTCGATCGGCGCGGAGATGTTCTCTCGGGGGTATGAGGATGTGTTCGCCGGTGATCAGCAGTGGCAGTCACTGCCGACCCCGGAGGGTGAGATCTTCGCCTGGGACGACGACTCCACCTATGTCCGCAAGCCGACCTACTTCGAGGGGATGCCGACCGAGCCGCAGCCGGTGACCGAGATCGACGGCGCTCGGGTGCTGCTCAAGCTGGGCGACTCGGTCACCACTGACCACATCAGCCCGGCGGGTGCGATCAAGGCCGACAGCCCGGCCGGTCATTACCTGACCGAGCACGGCATCGATCGTCGCGACTTCAACTCCTACGGTTCCCGTCGCGGCAACCACGAAGTGATGATCCGGGGCACGTTCGCCAACATCCGGTTGCGCAATCAGCTGGCGCCGGGAACCGAAGGTGGCTTCACCCGTGACTTCAGCAAGGACGATGCGCCGGTGACCACCGTGTACGAGGCGTCCGAGGCCTACCAGCAGCAGGGCACTCCGTTGGTGATCCTGGCCGGCAAGGAGTACGGCTCCGGCTCGTCCCGCGACTGGGCGGCGAAGGGCACGGCGCTGCTCGGCGTTCGGGCGGTGATCGCGGAATCGTACGAGCGGATCCACCGCTCCAACCTGATCGGCATGGGCGTCCTGCCGCTGCAGTTCCCGGAGGGGCAGAACCCGGAGAGCCTCGGGCTGACGGGTGAAGAGACGTTCTCGATCACTGGCATCACCGAGCTCAACGACGGCAGCACCCCGCAGACGGTCAAGGTCACGGCGGGCGACACCGAGTTCGACGCGGTCGTCCGGATCGATACGCCCGGCGAGGCCGACTACTACCGGCACGGCGGCATCATGCAGTACGTGCTCCGCTCGCTGCTGTCCAAGTGATCATGGTCAGCTGAACGGTCGTCTCGGGTCGAGGGTCCCGAGCTTGTCGACGGGTCGGTCTGTGTGACCGGCCACGACGGGCTCGGGACCCTTGGTCTGACTGCGGTTCGGCTGGATGGTTAAGGTCGTCCCGTGAGCAGTCATGACCGTGTCTGGGTCCGCAATGCGATCCGGCTGTTGGAAGCGGACGCGAACCGCAGCGCCGACACCCATCTGCACGTGTTCCCGCTGCCGCCCCAGTGGGGGATCGACCTTTATCTGAAGGACGAATCGGTGCATCCGACCGGCTCGCTGAAGCATCGGCTGGCTCGGTCGTTGATCTTGTACGGCCTGGTGAACGGCCGAATCGGACCGGAGACCGGGCTGGTGGAGGCCTCGAGTGGTTCGACGGCTGTCTCCGAGGCGTACTTCGCCAGGATGTTGGGGTTGTCGTTCACCGCCGTGGTGCCCCGCAGGACCAGCGAAGAGAAGATCGCGATGATCGAGTTCTACGGCGGGCGATGCCACTTCGTCGATCGGGCGCCGGAGATGTACGCCGAGGCCGCCCGGCTGGCCGCCGACTGCGGCGGTCACTACCTTGATCAATTCACCGACGCCGAAAGGGCCACTGACTGGCGGGGCAACAACAACATCGCCGAGTCGGTGTTCAGCCAGCTGTCCGCCGAACGCTATCCGGTGCCGAGCTGGATCGTCGTCGGGGCAGGCACCGGAGGCACCAGCGCAACCTTCGGACGGTATGTCCGCTATCGCCGTCATGACACCAGGATCGCCGTGGTCGATCCGGAGAATTCGGCGTTCTACGGCGGCTGGAAGACCGGCGCGATGGACTACACCACCGGGATGCCGTCGCGGATCGAGGGCATCGGCCGCCCCCGCGTCGAACCGTCCTTTGTGCCCGGAGTGATCGACGAGGTGTTGCAGATCCCCGATGCCGGTTCGCTGGCCGCGATCCGGTTGTTGCGGGCGCGGACCAGGCACTGGGCCGGCGGTTCCACCGGTACCAATCTGTATGGTGCCTTCGAGTTGATCGCTCAGATGATCAAGAACGGTGAGCACGGCAGTGTGGTCACGTTGATCTGCGACAGCGGAGAACGCTACGAGGGCAGCTACTACGACGACGACTGGATCGTGCGTCACGGAATTGATCTTGAACCGCACCGGCAGCGGATGGAGCATTTCCTGGCCACCGGAGTCTGGCAGGATCTGGCTGCGTGAGCACGGGTCGCGGCGGCAGTCCACGATGGATCTTCTTCGACGTCGATCAGACGCTGTGTGACTTCGAGCAGATGATGCATCGGGCCCTGTCCCGTTCGCTCGATCGGATCGAGCACCGGTGGCCGTCGCTGGCGGGCTGCTACACGCCGCGGGATCTGGAGCAGATCCGTAACCGGCTGGCCGATGAGTACGGCGATCGTCCGGTGCCGCTGGTTCCGGTGCGACGGCAGATGTTCGCTACCGTGCTGGCCGACGTCGGCGCGGGTGACGTCGACGTCGACGACATCACCGATCACTACCTGGCGACGCGTTTCGCCGATCCCGTGCTGTTCGAGGATGTCCGGCCCAGCCTGCAGGCGCTGCAGCAGCACTACCGACTCGGCGTGATCAGCAACGGCAACTCGAAGCTGTCGTCACTCGGCCTGAAGTCGTTCTTCAACGCCGAGTTCCTGGCCGAGAACGTCGGCTACGCGAAGCCGGATCCGCGGATCTACCGGCATGCGGCCGACGCGGTCGGCGCCGAACCGGAGGAGTTGATCATGGTCGGCGACTCGTACCGCAACGACGTCGAGGCAGCGCAGAACGCGGGTTGGGGTGCGGTCTGGTTGCGCCGGGACGCAGCGAGCCGACCGCCGGCGGTGATCAACAGCCTGCTGGAATTGGACGCCCTGCTGGGTTGAGCCGCCCAACGCCGCGGACCGTCGGACGATCGTCCGGTTCGATGATGTGGCCGGGATCGGCACCCGGCTGGAGCGGGCCCTACCACCACGGTCGGATCCCCGATTGCTGCAGGGGTAGGGAAGTCTCGCCGACGATGGCCCCGGGCCCGATGGGCAGACATCGCGCCCGCGCGATGGTGGGGAGATGGACATTTTGCAGATCGTTCTCGGCGTCCTGGCCGTGTTCGGCATCATCGTGGTCGGTGTGCTCGCGATCGTGCCGACGGTGATGGACATTCCCCGCCCGACGCATCCCCGCCAGCACCGTGAACCCGAACACCAGAACGACGTCCACCTGGCGGCCTGATCGCCCACGCATGTGCGTAGAACGTGCCGACCTGGTCCAAGGTCCCCGAGGCTGTCGAAGGACGGATCCTGCCCTCCTTCGACAGCCCGGGAACGCTCGCCCTCTGTGGACCCTGCATCACGGCGCCACGAGGCCCGATCCACAGGATCCTTCGACAACCCAGGGCCGAGCCCAAAGCCCACGTTCCTCCCGGGTCGAGGATGGCGTCGTCCGACCTTTGTTGGCGATTCTCGGCACCGCTGCGCCTCGAATCACGCTGCCGCCCCCAAATCAGACCAGCGTGACTTCCTTGCCTGAATCGGCGGAGGTGTAGATGCCGTCCAGGATCTTCATGATCTCGACCCCGTGCCAGGCCGGCGCAACGCTCTCTGCCCGCCCCAGCGAGGCATCGACGAAGTTGCCGATCTCGTTGGCGAATCCGGGCTGCAGTTCGAAGGTGGGCGAGGAGATCTGCGGGGACAGGTTGATCACCGTGTCGTTGCGTTCGGTGGCGATCTGCAGGCCCGGCTCCAACTCGGCGCCGCCCTTGTCGCCGAACACCGAGACGTCCAGCGAATCCCGTACGGCATGCAAGGAGTAGGACACGTCGATCAGCATCGAGGCGCCGTTCTCGAACCGGACCACGGCATTGGCCAGATCCTCGACGCTGTTCTTGGTCGGGTCGTAGTCGGACACCTTGTAGCGAGGTGCGTTGGTGATGTTGGCCCGGTTGCCGAGCCGGTGATAGGTGTTGCCGCTGACCGCAGTGGCCCGCGGCGAACCCATCAGGTACCAGCACAGATCGATGATGTGGACGCCGATGTCGAGCAACGGTCCACCACCGGCGATCTCCTTGTCGGCGAACCAGCCGCCGGGATTGCCCATCCGACGGATCGAGCTGGCCTTGGCGTAGTAGATCTCACCAAGATCACCGGCATCGATGAAGGTCTTCAGGACCTGGCAGTTCGGCGAGTGCCGTCGAACGAAACCGACCTGGACGACCCGATCGTGATCTTCGACGACCCGCTGCAACTCCAGCGCCTCGGCGTAGGTGCGACTGATCGGCTTCTCCACCAGCACATGCTTGCCGGCCTCGACCGCGGCGATCGCCCAGGATGCATGGCTGTTGTTCCAGGTGCAGATGCTGACGCCGTCGACGCCCTCATCGGCCAGCAACTCGTGCGGATCGCCGTAGGCCCGCGGCGCGCCGTACTGGGTGGCGACCTTCTGAGCTCGTTCGAAGTTGATGTCGCTGACCGCGACGAGTTCGACATCGGGATTGGCCGCGTACGCCGCCAGATGCAGCTGGGCGATGCTGCCGGTCCCGATCACGCCCACCTTGAATTTGGACATTCCTCGTACTCCTTCTGATCAGGCTTCGGCGAGCAGCCGCTTGGCGTTGGCGATTCCCCGGGCGCAGCCGACCAGGCAGTCCTCCCAGCCCTCGAACTCGATCGAGGCGTATCCGGTGTAGTCCGATTCCTTGATCGACTTCGCCACTGAACGCAGATCAAGATCACCGTTGCCGACGACCGCGCCGCGCAGGTACTTCCCACCACGGCTGCGGAACCAGCCCTCACCCGGGTTCTGATCGGCCGGCCGGATGTAGAAGTCCTTGAAGTGCACGATCATCGCGTACGGCAGATTCTGCGGCACCGAGGCGGTCGGATCCTCGTCCACGCAGACGAAGTTGCCGACGTCCAGAGTGGTCTTGAAGTTGGGTTCGTCGACGGCGTGAACGATCCTGCGAACCCGGTCGGCGGCCTGGATGAAGAAGCCGTGGTTCTCCAGACTGGTGGTGATGCCCTTGCCCGCGGCGTACTGGGCGATTTCCTTGGCAGCATTGACGATTCCGGGCAGGGCCCGCTCGAACAGCGGTGTGTCGTCACCCTCGAGTCCGGCGTGTGCGACGACATCGTGGCGCATCAGTTTGATGCCCAGTTGGTCGGCGAGATCGACGTAGGCCTTCACCCGCTTGACCTCGGCCTCGATCGCGGCCGGGTCATCGTTGAAGAAGTTGGCGCCGATCGCCATGTTGGACAGCGTGACGCCTGCTTGCGCTGCGTGGTCGCGGATGCTGTCCAGTTCGCGTGGATCCGAATCGATGCTGGGCATCGGCCCGTCGGGACCGCCGACCAGGGCCAGCTCGAGGTGCTCACCCTCGCTTTCGGCAACCCAGTCGATCACGTCGGTCAGCGACATCTCGCCGGTGCTGAGCTTCTGGAAGAAGCTGTAGGAACTGAAGCCGAAGCTGATCTTGTCCGTCATGTCCTTGTCTCTGCTCCATTGATGGATAGGGGGTTGTTACGCCAGCGGCACCACGGCGCGGGAACGCCGGGGATGCCGAAGATCTCGTTGGAGCCGTGCTCGAACGCGTGCCCGAGCGCTCCGGTCAACGAACCGTCTGTGGTCAGACCGGCCGTGACGAACTCCGCCAGGTCCGGGGTCATCAACAGCTCCGACACCCGCCGTCGGAGCGGCGTCAGCAGGGTCTCCCCAGCGCGGGACAGACCGCCACCGATCACCACCAGCTCCGGATCGACGGTCAGCAGCAGTGCTGCCAGCCGCGGTGCGATCTCGGCGCAGAAGGCGTCGATCTCCTGCAGGGCTTGATCATCACCAGCCTCGGCGCGGCGGAACACCTCGACCGCCTCGGTCCCGTCGGACCAGACCAGCTGCCCGTCCCGCGAGGATCGGGTCCAGCGCATCGATCGCAGACTGCCGAGTTCGCCGGCGAGACGATGGCTGCCCTGGAGGATCTTGCCGTCGATGATCACCGCGATCGAGATTCGATTGCCGATCTGGACCAGGATCGAATTGTCCGCACCGGAGCCGAGGTGATGTTCGGCGTACGCCGCCAGTTTGACGTCATTCTCGATCCAGACATCGCAGTCCAGGCGGGCCGAAAGTTCCTTGCGCAGATCGAATCCGATCCATTCGCCGACGGTGAGACTCTGCACCACCTGATCATCGTGATCAAGGATGGCGGGCACCGAGATGCCCACTGCGGCGAGTCTGGTCCGGTCACCCCGTCCACGACGATGTTGATCATGGTCGCAATGATCACCGTCGCGATGAACGTCGTCGGGCTGATCAGACTCTTGATGATCTTGATACTGGTCCGCTTGTCGAACCGCTCGTCGCACCAGGTCCACGACCAGCTCGGTCCGGTCAGCGCCTGTCGGGACAGCGGAGCCGATACTGGTGATGACGTTTCCGCCGGCGTCGGACAACGTACAGCGCATGCCGCGGGCACCGATGTCGATGCCGGCCACGACCGTACCGGCGGCGTCGAACGCGAATCGCCGTGCCGGCCGGCCGGGAAGGCTCGGCTCGGTGCGAGCGCAGTTGTGCACCGGGCCGCGGTCGACGAGTTCGGCGAGGACGGCGTCGACCGTGGGTCGGGACAGGCCGGTGCGTTCGGCAAGATCTCCGACGGTCAGCGGAGCCGATGCATCCCGGAGCTGTAGCAGGCAGTCGCGCGCGTTCGCCTGTCTGACCGCGGCGGCAGCGCGGTCGGCACTCGACATGGCGCGCCTCCGTTCGGATGTCCTGGTTGCCGGCCGATCGGTGGGCCGGGTCCGCTTGACCGTACTTATTGAAAGAGGGTTTGCAAATTGGGACATGAGTACCTTCGCCCTGAAACAGGGGCCACGTCAAGACCCTGCACCGATTTGCGAACGTCCGCTGACGGAATTCGCTACGGATGGATGTCTGAGGTCCCGATCTCAACCAGCGCCGCGCGGATCCGGTCGGCGTACTCGGCCGCCTCACCGGCTGCGTAGCGAGTACGCGGCCAGAAGAAGCCCCGAAGGCCGTCGCCCTTGGTGCGCGGTACGACGTGCAGGTGAAGATGCGGGATGGACTGGCTGACGATCGTGTTGACGGCAGCGAAGCTGCCCTTGGCACCGAGGGCGTTGATCAACGCCTGGGTGACTCGCTGGCCCAGCCCGAGCATCGGCTGCATCAGATCCTCCGGAAGCGTGAGCAGGCTGTCGATGTGCCGGACCGGTGCGATCAACACGTGGCCCTTGAAGACCGGTCGATGATCAAGGAACGCGATCAGCTGCTCGTCCCGGTGGACGATGGCGGCCTCGAGTTCGCCGGCGATGATCTGACAGATGACGTCGTCGCTCACGATCGCGATGCTAGTGGTCGATCGGACGACACTCCCGTGTCGACGTCCTCGGCCGGGCCCGGCCTGCCCCAGCGGATGGCCGAGGCGGACCGAGCACGGTGTGGCAGGGCACGGTGTCGTAAGCATCGCCGGGATTCAGGCCCGACGAGCGAGCAGCAGCACACCTCCCGAGGTCAGGAGGAGGAACCCGAATGCGGCACTCAATGCGAGGCCTGCCGGCGATCCGGTGGCAGCCAGCGGTCCGTTGGTTGGCTGCTGGGGGAGACCGCCGGACGGCTGGCCGTACATGGGGCTGTTCTGGTACGTCAGTCCCTGCGCTCCGGTTGTCCCTCCGGTCAGGCTCGGAGCACCGTTCAGGGCCGGTTGGGCGCCGGTGCCGAACCCTTCGGATCCGAACGCCGCTGTGAAGATCGGGCCGTGATCGGTCCCCCTCTGGTCGCCGTTGGTGCCGAATGCACCGGTACTGGTGATCATCCCGGAATCGTCGCGACCGGACTGATCGGCAGGGGTGCCCTGATCGGACGAGCTGCCGTCGTTCGTGGTCGCAGTGCTGCCCGGATCCGTTGTGCTACCGGTTTCGGAGTCGGAAGCCTCCTCGGTTCCCGGGCTGTCGGTGCTCGTGCCGTCACCGGTCCCGTTGTCGGAACCGTTGGTGTCCGAGCCGGTGTTCCCGTTGTTGTCGGGCCCAGGATCGTCCGAGGAACTCCCGGTGTCGTCCGACGTACCGGTCAGATCGTCGACAGCGCCGAGAACCACGTCCGAGACGCCCTGCAGCGGCGCCTCCTCGGTCAGATCTCCAACAGCGTCGTTCACGTCTGGGATGGGCGGGAGACTGCTCGTCACATCGGTGATCGGCTGAGCAACCTCCGGGACAGTCGGTAGGTCGCCGGTCGCGCCATCGACCGCATTGCCCAGATCCGGGAGTCCCGGCTGGTTGCCGGTGACGTTTCCAAGATCAGTAGGTCCCGGCAGGTTGCCGGTCTCATCGGTGATCACGTCGGTCAGATCCGTGAACCCTGGCTGGTTGCCGGTGACGTTTCCAAGATCAGTAGGTCCCGGCAGGTCACCGGTGACATCGTCAACGACGCCGGCCAGATCCGGGGTGTCCGACACATTGTCAGACGCATCCTCGATAACGCCAGCCAGATCTGGGACGCCCGGCTGGTTGCCGGTGACGTCTCCAAGATCAGGAACGCCCGGCAGCGTGCCGGTGGCATCGTCGATCACACCGGTCAGATCCGGGAGGCTAGGCAGGCTGCTGGTCACCTCGGCAAGATCAGGAACGTCCGGGAGGTTGCCGGTCACACCGTCGATCACGCCGTCGGGGTCAGGGACACTCGGCAAGTTGCCCGAGACATCTCCGAGATCCAGGACACCCGGGAGCGCGCCGGCGGCATCGTTGATGCCGCCCGCCAGGTCCGGGACACCAGGCAGGTTGCCGGTGACGTCACCAAGATCAGGAACGCCCGGCAGCGTGCCGGTGGCATCGTCGATCACACCGGTCAGATCCGGGAGATTAGGCAGGTTGCCGGTGACGTCTCCAAGATCAGGAACGCCCGGCAGTGTGCCGGTGGCATCGTTGATCACTCCGGTCAGATCCGGGAGATTAGGCAGGTTGCCAGTGCTGTCTCCAAGATCAGGAGCGCCCGGGACGTTGCCGGTCAGATCCGTGACGCTCGGCAGGTTGCCCGTGACGTCTCCAAGATCAGGAACGCTCGGGTGCGTGCCGGTGACATCATCAATGACGCCGAGCAGATCCGGAGCGCCCGGTAGATCGCCGGTGACATCGTCGAAGGTGCCAGTCAGGTCGGGCAGGCTGGGTCGCGTCTCGGACGGGGTTCCCGGGGTGCCTGGGCAGCCAACAATGACGGCGACCAGAACGTCGGCTTCGAGGGCAGGGGAGACCGCACCGAGACCGACAGTGACCGGCATGGTCGCGGTACCGACGAAGTCCGGTAGCCCGTCCGCGTTCAACACCCGATCAATGAGGTCGATCGCAGGTTCGGTCAAGGTGCCAACCGTGTCTGGGCGAGCATCGACCAGATCAGGCACTGAGCCGAGGAGATCATCTGTCGCCGGCAGCACCGGCAGGTCGACTCCGCCACTATCCGGCCGACCGGCGCGATCGGTCGTGTCATCGATGATGCCGTGCCTTCCGACCAGATCTCCGACCGTCGTGCCGACGGCCGCGACGTCACCTCTCGATTCCGGCACGACGCCGGTCGCGCCACGGACACGCTCCGGCAGGCCGATGATCAGATCGTCCGCGGATCCGGCGGCGCAATCGACCGTGCCGGTCACCAGTCCGCTTTGGCCGGTGATCCCAGCGATCACCCCGTCAGCGAATCCCGCGGGCAACGGCAATTCAGCCGGATCCACGTCATCGCTGACACCATCGGCGATCTTGCGGGCCGCGGTCGGAACCGTACCGACGGCATCGGCTACGACGTGCCCGGCGCCGCCGCCCGTCCGTCCGTCCACCAGAACCGGCACCAGCCCGGGTTGGTGTTCAGCCCCGGTCACACTGCCGACGATGTCTCGGGTTGGACCGTGCTCTCGCACGGCCCGGCCGGTGTGGTCGAGCTGATCGGAAGCGTGCCCAACCGTGTCACCCGTCCTACTCGCGAGTCCGTCGACAAGATCACCAACGGCACGGGACGGGTCGCCACCACTGTCGCTGACTCCAATGGCGATTCGACCGACACCGTGATCTTGAACCGGTGTGTGGGGGCGGGCGCGACCCGTGTCCAGCAGGTCCGGTACGACCCCGCGCGGCTCGGCGTTGCTGCGGCTTCCGGTCACCTCCATGATCAACTTGGGTACGGCGCCGGCCGGTCGCCCCTGGTCCTCGCGGTCACCCAGGTCGTGCCCGATCCCGCCAACGGCGTCGGTCGCGAGCCGGCCGATCGCATCGGTCGACCCATCCACCGGGTGACGTTCCGGAACGCTCTCCTTGCTGTCGCCGACCTTGGCATCGATAGCGACGAAGTGTCGAGGCTTGCCCGTGGTCCGCTGACGGTGACTGCCGGACGCCTTCACCTGCGCCGAGGCGTTGGTCGATCGGTCCCGATCACCGACACCCAGGTCGACGTTTGCACTGGCCTCGCGGGACGCTTCGGGCGCCTGTCGAGCGTGCCTGCCGGCGTGCTGATGCCCGAGTCCGGCCGACGCCTCGGCCTCGGTCCGACCGACCGTGGCGTCGACATCGGCGGCAGGTCGGCCAGCATGCCGATCGTGGTACCTCCTCAGTTCGACGTTGACCCAGATGCCGTCGGCGGCTCGGTTCCGGTGACCGGACTCGGCGCCGAGCTTGACTCGTACGCCGTCCTTGCCGACCCCGACACCGACCGACAAGCCGTTGGATGCGCCGGTTTCCGCCGTGGTCCTGATCGGCTTCTTGCGTGACGTTGACGTGCCGGCATCTGCTCTCGTCCTGGGCGCAACCGGAGCCTTGCGGTCGCTCGGGGTGCTGTTGGGAGCTGCCTTCGTCCGGCCGACGCCGGACACCGATTTGTCGAGGTTCTTGAGTGTTTGTCGCAGACCCGACGTTGCGTCGGAGTCCTTGGAGAAGGCCGGTGCCGTGGACACCGATCTTTCCTCATGATTCGAGCCGTGGTGTGGCTCGTCGGCGTAGGAAACGCCGGCACCGAATGCCAGGACGCCTAACGTGCAGGCGGCCCCACCAAGGGTGCGAATTGCCCACTTGTTCATCTGAATTCTCCGATAGGGGAATGGATTCGTTGTCGCCGGGCCGCATTCCACCGATGCCACGGCAATTTGGCGAGAGCCGTGCGCTGATGGACGAATTCGAAGACCGAATCAATGGCCGAATAGGCTGTGAGTGGTCAGCGATAGAAGGGCCCGGAATCTGCCCGCCGCGGTTCGTCGCAGCGGTCCTGAATCGAGTGCCGGAGAAGGTCAGTCGGGCGAGAAGCCGGGGTCGTACGCGGTGGTTGATCCGCGAACGTCGTCGCCCCATCCGATGATGAGGCTGCCGGGCAGATCGAGGAGCTGCACGGCGGACGACGGCGCCGCGGGTTGTCCCGTCCCACCCGTTCCGCCGCCGCTGGTCGAGTTCGGTGCGCTGCCGCCGGTCTGCGCGGGCACGCCGCCGTCTTGGCGGTGATGATCGGCCGGGGCGCTGCCAGCCGAGTGCTCTTCGCCGGTGCCCGGCCCGGCGCTCTTCACGTCGGTGGTGACGAACGCGAGGGAGCCCGCCGGCTGGCCGTCAGTCGTCCGGAGGACGAGCGACCGGTCGACCGCGCTCTCCGACTCCGGCAGGGCCAGCGCGGGTTGGCCGACTGTCGCGGGCGCGGGTGAGCTGTCGGCCGGTTCGCGGTCGGTGCGCCCGTCGCTCGACATCGCGGGGTAGTCCACGCGAGACGCTTCGGCGTGCGCGCCGGACGGCGCGAACGGGGTCAGGATGGCGTCGGCCCCGGAGCGACTGTCGGTGCCGAGAGCGCCGACCGAATCCGTGGTGTTCGCCAACCCGCCCGAGACATCCGCCAGTCCATCCGCAATGCCGCCGGACAGGCCGCCAACGCCCTCGGAGAGTCCACCGGTGAGCGTGTCGGCGGTGCCTGCCAGCGCGGCGACGGGGCTCTCGGGAAGCGGTACGCGAACGGTGTCCTGGACCACCCGGCCGGTGCCGTGGAGGGCATCGGCCACCGGGCGGACCAGGCGCTCGGTCGCGGCATCGACATCGTCGGCCGGGAGCTGCCGGAGGGTCGCCGTCACGCCGGTGGCGAGGTCGTCGACCGGCAGAACCGGGGCGGTGCGACGGATTGCCCGATCGCCGAGTGCGGTGACCGGTGCGGTGGCCTGATCGGCGGTCCGTCCGACCTGACTGACCAGCGGTCGAACCTCCCTCGGTGCCGTCCTCGCGAGCCGATCAGTCAGCTCCGGAACGGTACGAGTGGGGTGCCCGGCGGCGGTGTCGACCAGATCGGTGGTGGTCCCGATCACCCTGCTGGCCGGATGGCTCCTGCCCACCGCCGCCACGGTGTGCGATGCGGGCTGGATGGCGGACGCGTTCAGCACCCGCCCGACCGTGGTCACCTGATCACGATCGGATTGCCGCGCCGCCGACACGTCGGCGCGGGATCCCGAAGCGACCTTGGCTGCCGCGTCGGGCGTGGTCTTGATGTGTCGGGGCTGGTCGCCGCTCAGCGCCATCCCGGCACCTTCGAGCGTGTGTGCCGTGGCGCCGACCGTCGTACGAAGCGCGGTCTCGCCGATGGTTCGGGCGCCCCGCAGCGTGCCTTGGACGGCCGAGCGGACCGGGCGATGTTTCGTGGCCCGGTGGGATGCGCTGCTGCGGGCGTGATCGCCATCGGTGGACTTCACGCCCGGTTGGTCGGGCGTGCTCGCGAGCGTGAGTTGGCGACGGTCCGCCTGCCGGGCGGGCGACCTGCCAGCTCCAGACGTCTTGTTGATCTTGATCGTGGGGGAGTTGTCGGTCTGGTTCACCGGCTTGCTGATCTTGATCGGGTACGGCTCTTTGATCTTGCTCGCCGACCCGTTGTTGATCTTGGAAGCGGGCTCGTCGGAGAGCCTTGTCGCAGCGTCCTTGATGATCTTGTGCACATCGTCGGCGACAGCCTTGTTTTCCTTCTGTGCAACGGAAATCGTGAGCTGAGCGTGGGTGATTTTGCGATCTGCCGACACGCGCCCGGCGGTCCGACCGTTGGTGTTGATCTCGTGGTGTCGTGCGTTGTCCGAGATCGCCTTGTCGGAGTGCTCGGCGGGGTGCTGACGTCGCTTCTCGGGGCGCCGGTCGGAGGTTGCGGAGTGCTTCGGCGCCGATGCGCCGGTCGTCCGCTGCGGAGTTGACTTCGTGGCGTGTCGCACCGATGCCGTCGTGTCGTGCGGCATTCCGGCCGGCCGGTGATTGGTGTTCGGCAAACCCCGATGGACGCCGTGGTCATCGGCATGGGCCGTCGTGGTGGTCAGTGCCAGACCGATACCTACCGCGATCACGGTGAGCGCAATCACCCGGGCCCAGACATACCAACGAGGCGCAGCGCTTGACGTTACCGTCAGCGACTGCCGCGACCTTGCCCCGAGATGCAAAGTGGTGATGGGCAAGAACTTAGTGCCCTGAGGCTCATTCGTAAAGAACGTTGAACGATGGGATTTCACGAATTGCGGTCCGGGGAACCCGCCTTTGAATGGCGCCGATCATCAAGAGAATGGCGCCGATGCTTTTGTAATGGGGATGCATAACGCGAGCGTTGGAAGCGGCGGGATGGCGGCCGTAGCCATCGGGCTCGGGGATCAGGTCCACAATCGAGCCGAAAACGCCAGCCACACCGAAGCTGTCGGGTGCGACTGGCGTTCCTGGTGTGCTCGGTCAGGACTCTGTCACTGATCAGGTCAGGCGGTGATCAGGGGATGATGAGGCCTTGGGTTTGGCTGGTGGCGCGGGTGAAGCGTTCTTGGGCGTCGGCCCAGTTGAC
>DATCVL010000498.1:0-10593 GCA_036566865.1 Microlunatus sp. | reverse complement strand
CAGGTTCCAGGCACAAGCCCAATTGCTGCGTGGGTTGGAGGTCGGCCAGGAGTACGCGGATCAGGTCGCCGATCTGCTCAACTTCGTCGACGGCGAGTACGTGACCGCCGACGGGGTCGAACTCCATGCGGTCCCCGGCGAACGCGGCGACTTCGAGGTTTGGATCCTGGGCAGCAGCGGCGGAGAGAGCGCAAACCTGGCCGGAACACTCGGCCTACCGTTCGCGGCCAACTATCACGTGGCGCCGGAGCGGGTGATCGAGGCCGTGGATGCCTATCGGGCGGCGTTCAAACCGTCGGATCGACTCAGTGATCCGTACGTCGCGATCTCGGCCGATGTGGTGGTCGCCGAGGACGATGATCAGGCTCGCAGGCTGGCCTCGGGTTACGCACCGTGGGTCCGCAGCATCCGTTCGGGGGTCGGCGCAATCCGCTATCCGTCGCCCGAGGAGGCGGCCCGACTCGAATGGACCGAGGTGGATCAGGAACTCGTCGCTGATCGCACCCTGACTCAGTTCGTCGGCTCCCCACCGACGGTTGCCGCCCGGCTCGAGCAACTCGCCGAGGCCACCGGCGCGGACGAGTTGATCATCACCACCATCACCCACCAACACAGCGACCGGGTGAATTCCTATCGCCTGCTTGCCGACCACTGGAACACCACTGAAGGAGCACTGTGATGACCGCCCTCGAACTCTCGTTGCTTGATCAGGAACGCAGCTGGCACGAGCTCCGCGCCGAGCGCTTCCGCCAGCTCAGCCGGCCCTACTCCCCGCTGGCCCAGGTCGGCTTGTACTGGTTGACAGATTCGCCCCAGCAGTTCCCCGATGTCGGAGGTCATTGGTCGGTAGCCGGTGATCAACTCGTCGGCTACGCCGACGAAGGAGACAGTCTGCGTCGGCCGGTCACCCAGGAGTTGATCACCGGCACCGTCCGGCGCTCAGTGGCCGAGGCCGGTGGTGTGGTGATCGCCGAGTTCGGCCGCTTGGATGAGACGGCCAAGCGGATCGAACTGATCAAGCGGACCGGGAGCCTGGCGCTGCGGATCTACGATCCCGAGGCGCCGGCCCGGACCGACTTCCGTGGGGTACCGGCGTACGCCTTCGACCCGAGCTGGGTGCTGCACGCGACCTTCGATCGCTACCCGGCGCTTCGGCCGCTCACGGTGCCCGGCGCGCAACCGGGCCTGCAACATCACCCGGAGGCGATCGGCGAGGTGCGATTCCGGCGCGGCGGAGCCGAGCATTCGTTGATCGTGCTGGCCCGGCGGGATGCCCCGTCCGGGCCGGTCGCCGACGGTCACGGAACCATCCTGTTCTCCGATGTCACCAGTGGCGCCGAGACAGCGCCCTGGCGAGTGCTGCCGGTGACGGTCGGCGAGGACGGCAGCGGGATCGTGCTGGACTTCAACCGGGCAGTCAATCTGCCCTACGCCTTCAACGACTTCGGCACCTGCCCGCAGCCACCGGAGGAGAACCACCTGGACCTTGCGGTCACCGCGGGCGAGCAGACGCCGCTCCGAGTTGATCTTGAGGCAGTGCCGGTGATCGCGGCGCGGACGGTGCATGCGGCATGAAGTTCATCGGACTCACGCTCGGCTTCAATCCGGAGCCCCGGCTGACCTCCAAGCAGAAGCTGGACGGTGTGGTGGCCGCGGCCGTCTGGGCCGAGAATGCCGGCCTGGACGGATTCGGAGTCGGCGAACATCACACGCCGGACACCGAGATCTCCGCTCCGCCGGTGATCTTGGCCAACATCGCTGCCCGGACCAGCACCTTGCGCCTGTTCACCGGAGTCACCGTGCTCTCGGTACTCGATCCGGTACGGGTCGCCGAGGACTACGCGACGCTGGACAACCTGTCCGACGGACGGTTGGAGATCATCATCGGCAAGGGCAATACACCCTTGCAGGGCAAGGTGTTCGGCTATCCGGCCGATGATCAGTGGCAGCGCAACGCGGAGAAGTACGCGCTGCTGCACCAGTTGATCCACCAGCAGACGGTCACCTGGTCGGGGCGATACCGGCCCGCCCTGGAGGACTTCTCGCCCCGCCCGGACTGGCTGCAAACCCCACCGCGGGTCTGGCACGGATCGGCCACCAGTACCCAGTCCACCGAACTGGCGGCACGCTTCGGCGATCCACTCTTCTCCGCCAATGTCACCGGCAAGCAGGAGCAGTACCGGCAGCTGGTCGACGACTATCGGCAACGCTGGCAGGACTTCGGGCGGGATCCGGCCGATGCGCTGGTCGGTTCCGGTGCGGCGGCGTTCCACGTCGCTGCGACCTCGCAACAGGCCCATGCGGAGTTCGAGCCCTACTTCATCGAGCGCCTGAACCGCGCGTCCAGCTTCAAACAACAGGTCCCGTTCAACTCCCTGGCCGAGGCGATCGAGGGTGGCTCCTACTACGTGGGCAGCCCGGAGCAGGTGTTGGACAAGCTCCACCGGGCGCACCTGCTGCTCGGTCACGAGCTCCAGCACATCGGCGAGGTCGACCTCGCCGACCCGGTCCGGCTGGCCGGGCTCGAGGCGTTCGCCACCGAGGTGCTACCGAGAGCCCGAACCATCCCGGATCGGCTGTGGGACCACGTACCCGGAGGATCGGACGGCGAGAAATCCGTACAGGACAACGAATTCCAAGGAGCATCGGTATGAGCGTGCACCAGGTCAGCAACGCCGATCACCCGGTCGACGGGCAGCCCGACCAGGTCACCGCAGACGCCTTCAAGCAGATCTTCCGACGACATCCGGCGGGGGTCTCGGTGATCACCTTGAACAGCGCACACGGCCGGCCGGTCGGCTTCACGGCGACGTCGGTGATCTCGGTCGCCGCCGCGCCTCCGACGGTCGCGTTCTCGTTGGCGGCGACCTCGCGGTCATGGCCGGCGGTCGCCCGCAGCGAATCGCTGGTGATCAACTTTCTGACCGCTACCCAGGCCGAGGCATCGCTGCGGTTCGCCGCAACCGACGTGGATCGCTTTGCTGCAGGCGATTGGAGCCTGCTCGACACCGGCGAGCCGGTACTGGACGACGGTCACAGCTGGCTGCGCGGACGGGTGAGTCGGCGGATCCCGATCGGGCCGAGCTTCCTGATCATCGTCGACGTACTGCAGACGGCGATCCGCAACCAGGCGCCGCCGTTGGTCTACCACGACCGGCAGCACCACACCTTGATCAACTCCGAGCGGAACGGAGACACCGCATGAGTGACGTGGTGGCGGTGTCCGGGAATCCCCGGCTGGGTTCCCGGACCCATCAGGTCGGACTCCGGATCGCCCGCCGCGTCGCAGACGAACTCGGCTTGTCCGATTCGATCACCGAGCTGGAAGTGATCCGGTACGCCGACGGTCTGTTCAGCTGGGGCGACCAGCGACCCGAGGGACTGACCGCCGCCTTGGACGGTCTCCGGCACGCGCGGCTTGCGGTGATCGCGACTCCGGTCTACAAGGCCGGCTACACCGGGCTGTTGAAGTCGTTCCTTGATCATTTCCAGGCCGGTGAACTCTCTTCGGTGGTGGCGATTCCGGTGGTGGTCGCGGGCAGCCCGGCCCACACCTTCGTCGGCGACCTGTACCTGCGCCCGCTGCTGACCGAGATCGGTGCGGTGGTGCCGACCCCGGCGTTCACGGTCTCCGAGGGGCAGCTCGACGGACTGGACGAGGTGGTCGGGCGCTGGACCGATCGTCATCTGGATGCGCTCGGCCGGCAGCTGGGCTCGGACACGACCGGGCAGGTGAAAGTTGCCACGTCCGCCGGAAGATGATCGGGCCGAGCCCGATCGGTTCGGCGAGCCCTACCCGGAGAGCGAGTGGGCGGAGGACCTGCCGGAGCAGGACCTGCCCGGGGGCGACGATCCGGTGAGGTCGACGGCTCCCAACCTGCGGCCGCGGTGGCCGGCGAAGTTGTTCCGTCGCGGCGGGCGTGCCGACCGGCAACCGGGAGCGGACGACTAGGCGGAGGGTCAGTAAGGTGGCCGAGTGAACGTCCTGATCGGCGTCGGGGCCCAGGTGAAACTGGCCCGACTGATGTTGACCACCGACACCCGTTCCGCTCGAGGAGACCTCGGTTCGTTCCTGCAGGCGGCGGTGACCGGTGGTGTTGATCTTGTCCAGATCCGGGAGGCCGGACTTGATCATGACGCCGAGCTGGCCGCCCTACGGACGGCTTGGGATGTCGCATCACGGCATCGGCACCTGGTCGTGGTCAGCGATTCGGATCGACTGGCCGCCGACTTCGGCGCGGATGTGGTGCAGCTGAGTCAGCCCGGTGACGCCGCTGAGCTGGCCGATTTCAAGTCCCGGCTGGGACGCTTCACCCGGCTCGGAGTGACGGCGGCCGACGGTGCGGAGCTCAAGCGACTGCTGGCCGAGCCGCCGGTCGATTTCGTCCTGGTCGACGCTGCGGACGACCTGTCCCTGGTGTCCGAGGCGACGGAACTCTCGCCGGTCGCCGATCTGTCCTCCAAACCATGGTTCGCGGCCGGCGCTTTCGACCCGGATCGGCTGGAACAGGCGATCGAGGTCGGTGTCCGGCGGATCGCCGTCTCCGGCACCCTCACCGAGGCCGACGACCCGCACGCCGTCGCCCTGCAGTTGTCCCATCGACTGCGCGAGGTCTGGTCGACCGACCCGGACCTGACTCGCTTCACGTTTGCCGCCCTTGCCGAGCAGGCCTGACGCCATGCCCGCCGGCAGGTCGGGGAGGCGCGGGCGGGTCGGCGTGCTGGCGGTCCTGCTGGTGTTGTGGCTGGCGCTGCTGTCCGGCTGTGGCGCGACCACGGTGGACCGTCCCGCCTCCGGCGCGAGTGTCGATCCAGTCTCCGGGCTGCCGTACCTCGATCAAGATCAACTTCCGGCACCGGCCCGGCAGACGATCAAGCTGATCGACGCCGGCGGTCCGTACCCGTACGACCAGGACGGAGAGGTCTTCGGCAACCGGGAAGGGATCCTTCCGAAGGAGCCCGACGGCTACTATCACGAATACACCGTGCCGACGCCGGGCGAGCATGATCGCGGCGCCCGTCGAATCGTCACCGGCGATCAGGACACGATCTTCTACTACTCCGATGATCATTACGACAGCTTCTCCAGGATCCGCCGATGACCAGTGATGATCTTGATCGGCTGTTGGCCGAGCCGACGACCGGGGGAGTCGTCGAACTGGCCGACCCGGCGGCGATCACCGAACCGCTGACCGCCGCCGGTTGGACGGTACGGGTCCTTGATCACTTCGACGATCGGGCCGGCTTCTACCGCGGTGTCGCGGCGGTGCTGGACTTTCCGTCCTACTTCGGCCACAACCTGGACGCGCTCTGGGACTGCCTGCGGGACGTCCCGGGGCCGACGGCGTTGATCATCTTCTGGCAGCGTTTCGCTGACCGCGATCCTCGCTCGGCCCTCCGGATCCGTTCGGTGCTGGCCGAGCGTGCCGCAGCGCTGCCGCCGTTCGCGACGATCTTCGTTTCGCCCGAGTCGCCGAGCGACAACGGGTCGGCGGGCCCCGGGTCCAACTGATCGGCACCGCGGGCCGTACCCGCGCTAGTGGCCGGTCGGCCGGGGCGTGCTCTCCCGGATGATCACCGAGCCGTCGATGGGCACCACGCGTTGCTCGGGATCATCGGCCAGTGCCAGGGTCACCGCGACCCGCCCGATCTGCTGCAGTGGCAGCGCAACGGTGGTCAGGGCAGGCGAGACGTCCCGCAGAGTCTCGATGTCGTCGAACCCGGCGATCGCAATGTCTCGGCCCAGCTCCAGCCCGGTGGTGCGGAAGTAGGCCATCGCGCCGACCGCCATCACATCGTTCACCGCGAACACCAACTGGGTGTCGGCGAGTTCGCGACGATGCAACTCGGCGGCAGCGACGAAGCCGCCGTCCCGGGTGAATTCGCCATGGACGATCTTGCGCTCCGGGATCGAGACTCCCAGCTCTGCGCAGCGGTCGACGAAACCACGAACCCGTTCCCGAGCGGTGAGCAGGCCGTCAGGCCCGGCCAGCACGGCCACCGACCGATAGCCCAGTCCGATCAGCTGTTCGGCCAGGTCTGCGGCGGCTTCTTCGTTACGGATCGCCACCGTACGGAAGGGCATCGTCGGTTGGGCGATCACGATCACCCGACCGCCGGCCTCCTCGTACGCGGTCAACTCGGACTCGAGTTCCTCGGCCGCCTTCGGGTCGACCCGTCGGCTGCCCACCAACATCAACGAGCGCGGACGCATCCCGCGCAGGGCTCGGACCAGTTCGGCCTCCCGCTCCGGGCGCCGCTCGGTGATCGACATCGTCACCACCAGGCCCTCGTCCTCGGCCGCCCGCATCACCCCGGATGCGATCGACGAGAAGTACGGGTCGGCGATGTCCGACACCACCAGGGCGATGGTGTTGCTGGTGCCGCGGGCGACCGCCTGCGCGGAGTGGTTGGCCGAATAGTTGAGCTTCCTGGCCGCCGTCAGGACCCGCTGCCGGTACTCCTCGCGCACGGTCCGGGTGCTCCCGTTCAGCGACCGCGATGCGGTGGCCAGCGAGACTCCGGCCTCGCGGGCGACGTCACTGAGGGTCGCGCTACGGCGTGCCGCGCCCGGGTCGGCGTGGCCCGATCGTCGGGCCCTGGCTGATCCGCCGGATCCGGCGGCGTCGTCGGATTGGTTCACGCCCCCACCCTAGACACGCGCTTTCCATTCTGACCACTGCCCAAAGTCAATAACTCATGATTGACGAACAGTACTTGGGCAGATTAATGTGGCAAGCGCTTTCCATTTCAGCGCGCGAGAGAGTTGAGTCACCGTGGCACACAACGAAGTCGGCATCATCGTCAACGGCGTCACCGGACGGATGGGCTATCGCCAGCATCTGGTCCGCTCACTGCTGGCCATTCAGGCCGACGGTGGGGTGGAATTGTCCGATGGTCGACGGGTCGGCATCCGCCCGGTTCTGGTCGGCCGTAACGCCGAGAAGCTCGCCGACATCGCCAAGCGGCACGACATCATCGACTGGACCACCGATCTGGATGCGGCCCTGTCCGATCCGGCGATCGACATCTACTTCGACAGCCAGTTGACCAGTGCTCGGGTGCCTGCGGTGAAGAAGGCGATCGCCGCCGGCAAGCACGTCTACGCCGAGAAGCCGATCGCCGAGACGTCCGAGGAAGCGACCGAGTTGATCACGTTGGCCGAGGAGGCCGGGATCAAGAACGGTGTGGTGCACGACAAGCTCTACCTGCCGGGTCTGCGCAAGCTTCGGCGACTGATCGACTCTGGCTTCTTCGGCCGGATCATCTCGGTCCGCGGCGAGTTCGGCTACTGGGTGTTCGAGGGCGATTGGATGCCCTCCCAGCGGCCGAGCTGGAACTACCGCTCCGAGGATGGCGGCGGCATCGTCTCCGACATGTTCCCGCACTGGAATTACGTGCTGGAAGGGCTCTTCGGCCAGGTCCGTTCGGTGTACGCCCAGGCCGTCACCCACATTGATGAGCGGGTCGACGAGGAGGGCAAGCCGTACACCGCGACCGCCGACGACGCCGCCTACGCGGTCTTCGAGCTGGAGGGTGGCGTGATCGCGCAGCTCAACTCCAGTTGGGATGTCCGGGTGCATCGCAACGAGCTGGTCGAGTTCCAGGTGGACGGCACCCTTGGTAGCGCCGTCGTCGGCCTCTTCGGTGCCGAGATCCAGCCGCGCACCGCGACCCCGCGCCCGACCTGGAATCCGGACGTCAAGGATGATCATGACTACCTGGCGGATTGGCACCAGGTACCGGAGACCACGCCGATGGGCAACGGCTTCCGGGTGCAGTGGGAGGACTTCATCCGGCACGTGCTGGACGACGGCCCGCACCCGTACGACTTCCGTTCCGGAGCCCGCGGCGTCCGGTTGGCCGAGCTGGCGCTGCAGAGCTCGACCTCGGGTCGGCGGATCGAGGTGCCGGCTCGATGACCCGGTTCTCGCTGCTCGATGATCATGGTCGGCTGACCTCGTACGAGTCGCCCGCGGTCGAGCCGCTGACCCGGCCGACCGAGCGGTTTCGCAGCCGGATCGCCTTTGCTGCAGCCCATGTGGTGCCGTACGCCTGGGCCGACAATGTGCCGGGTGCGCCGGCCGAGATCGATTGGGACGCGACGCTCGCCTTCCGCCGACATCTCTGGTCCTGGGGTCTCGGGGTGGCGGATGCGATGGACACCGCCCAACGCAACATGGGCCTGGATGCGGTCGCAACCCGCGAGTTGATCGCCCGCAGCGCGGCCGAGGCGAAGACCGAGTCCGGCTTCGATGATCTTGCCGACGCGGTGGTGGTCGGGGTGAACACCGACCACATCGACGAGCCCGAGATCAGTCTTGATCAGATCCGGGCCGGTTACCTTGATCAACTGGAGTTCGCCCAACAGCAGGGTGCCGGTGTGGTGTTGATGGCGAGCCGGCATCTGGCCCGGGCCGCCCGGTCCGGACAGGACTACGTCGACGTCTACGGTCAGCTGCTCGATCAGGCAGAGCGTCCGGTGATCCTGCACTGGCTGGGGGAGGCGTTCGATCCGCAGCTGGCCGGCTACTTCGGTAGCAGTGACGTCGCCGAAGCAAGCAAGATTGTTCTGCAGATCATCGGTGAGCATGCCGACAAGGTCCGCGGGATCAAGATGAGTCTGTTGGACGCCGACGCCGAGATCGCTGTACGGGCAGAGCTTCCGGACGGCGTACGACTGTTCACCGGCGACGACTTCAACTACGTCGGGCTGATCGAGGGTGACGGCGAGCGGCACTCGGATGCGTTGCTCGGTGCCTTCGCTGCGGTCGGGCCGAATGCGTCCGCCGCGATCCAGGCACTCGATGCCGGTGATCATGATCGCTACCGGTCGATCCTGACGCCGACCGAGGCGCTGGCGCGACAGATCTTCGGGGCACCGACCTTCTATTACAAGACCGGCGTCGCCTTCCTGTCCTGGTTGAACGGGCAGCAGCCCAGCCCGGCCATGATCGGCGGCCTGCACAGCGCCCGCAGCCTGCCGCACCTGTCCGAGATCGTCCGGCTGGCAGCAGCCGCCAACGCCCTCACCGATCCTGATCTTGCCGCGTCCCGCTGGCACGGATTGCTTGGCTTGAATGGAATCGAGGCCACCGCATGACGCACGGCCGCTTCTCCCTCAACCAGGCCACGATCAAGTACGCATCGCTGGCCGAGGCCCTGCAGGTTGCCGTCGACACCGGCTACGAGTCCATCGGGCTGTGGCGCGAGCCGGTCCAGGAAGTCGGTCTGGAGAAGGCCGTCGAGTTGGTGCAGGACTCCGGACTTCGGGTGTCCAGCCTGTGCCGGGGCGGGTTCTTCACCACCGTGCCGGGGCCGGAACGGGACGCCGCGCTGGACGACAACCGGCTCGCATTGGAGGAGGCGCATCGCCTCGGCACCGACACGCTGGTGCTGGTGGCCGGTGGGCTGCCGAAGGGCGATCGTGATCTTGTCGGTGCCCGGGAACGGGTTCGAGACGCGATCGGCGCCCTGGCCGACGATGCCGAGGCAGCCGGTGTCCGGCTGGCGATCGAACCGCTGCATCCCATGTATGCAGCGGATCGGGCAGTGATCAACACCCTGGGTCAGGCTCTTGACATCGCCGAGCAGTTCCCGGCCGAGGTGGCCGGTGTGGTGGTGGACACCTTCCATGTCTGGTGGGATCCGCAGGTGATCGAGCAGATCGCGCGGGCGGGCGCCGCGGACCGGATCACCAGTTATCAGGTCTGCGACTGGATCACCCCACTGCCGGCCGACAACCTGCTCGCCCGCGGGATCGTCGGCGACGGTCACATCGACTTCAGTCCCATCACCAAGGCGGTGGTCGCGGCCGGGTATCGGGGCGACATCGAGACCGAGGTCTTCCATGCCGATGTCTGGGCCCGGCCGTACGCCGAGGTCGCCCTCGAGGCCGCGAACCGCTACCACCAGCTGATCGAACCGGACCTGGCTGGCTGACAGGAACAGTTGATCATGGGCCTCACTGACACAGGTCAGCGAATCGCCCGAGATACAGCGGCCAGCCGTCGGCCGTCGAAACGCCTTGGCCGACGCGCTCCCATCCGTCACCGTGGCGGTCCAGGTTGCGATGCTCCAGCTCGACTCTGGTCCGTTGGGGCCCCTCGGCGACAAAGCGCACCTCGACCTCACTGCAGCGCGCCGGATCGGTCTCCAACTGCCAGCTCGGTCCGATGTCCCAGCTGATCACGAACCGATCCGGTGGATCGAAGGCAAGGACGCGCGCCCATCGGCAGACCGAGCCGTCCTCGGCGCGGTCGTAGACGTCGCCGCCGACCTGCCGTTCGAAGATCGTTTCGGCGATCGGCGAGCCGAGCAGGTTGTGATCACGCGGTTTGATCTTGTCGAACTGCTCGGTGAAGATCGCAAAGGCGCGGTCCGCCGGGATGTCGACGACGACCTGGTGTCGGATCATCGTCTCGGTGGTGCTGTCAGTCATGATCATCTTCCTTCCGGCTCGCGGCTTCGGCGTCCGCGAGCTGCTTGAAGTTGGCCAGCGTGCTGGCCCAGAAACGGTCCAGGTCCGCCCTCAGCGAAGCCAGGCCGTCCGGCTTCACCTGGTAGACGCGGCGGGCGCCCTCCGGCCGGAAT
>DATCVL010000497.1:0-7415 GCA_036566865.1 Microlunatus sp. | reverse complement strand
GCAGCACCCCGCCGTTCTTGATTCCCGGCAGACGCCGCCGCCGCAGGCTGTCCACGAGGGGGTCGCCGGCCGGTCCGGGACCGTAGATCAGCCCGTACCGTAAGGCGATTCCCTGCACCTGACCGGAGCCGAGCACCTGCTCCTCGGCCGATCGCATCGCGGCCAGATGATCTTCGAATCCGCGGTGGCCGGGTGGGCCGAACTGATCATTCTCGGTGAGCACTCGGCCGCCGAAATCGCCGTAGCCGTAGCCGAAGACCATCGACTGACTGACGAATCGGGTGGCACCTGATTGCTCCGCGGCGGCGAGCAGGTTCGCCGTGCCGTCGATCCGCAACCGATTGGTCAATGCCATGTCCGCGTGCCGAGTCGGCGTCTTCTTCAGCGCCGTCAGCTCCGAGATCATCGCGTCATACTGGTGCCCGTCGAGAGCGGTCAACAGTGCCGGCCGATCCAACACGTCGACCTGGACCGGGATGGCTCCGGATGCCCGCAGCCGTTCGGCACCGGCCGCGGCGCGATGGATCGCCGTTACCTGATGCCCTGAGGTGATCAGTCGGTTCAATACCGGTTGGCCGATGGCTCCGGACGCTCCTGCCAGCAGAATCTTCATTTCTTCTTCCTGGGTTGGTTTTTCGGCTTCGATTCGGTGTGCGGCGCGGCCGTCATCGCGGCGGCGACGCCCGCTACCGCGGCGACCAAACGATCTTCGTCGACCCCGCTCGGGTGCTTTCCGAAGAGATCGGCCAGCAGCCAGTAGTGCGCAACGGCGCCCTGCAGGACGACCGCGACGGCTTCCCAGTCGACCTTCTCCGCGGTGTCGGCTCCGGCCAGATCGGCCAACATCGTCGCGGTTGCTTGATGGATGGCGGCGATCTCCTCGGTGCCGAATCGCTGCAACAGTTGGGGGAACGACTGCAGCCCGCGGAACAGCAACCGGCTGACGTCGCGATCCTCGTCCATCCGCTGCAGGGCGAGACGGCCAACGGCGATCAGCTGATCATCGGGCCGGTCGGGATCGCGCGCTGAGAGCAGATCGGCCAGTTGGCGCCGGCCGGACAGCACTCGGTCCAGCCCTTCGGTGAGCAGCGCTTCCTTGGAACGGAAGTGCTTGTAGAGACTGCCCGACCCGGGGGAGAGGCCGGCGGCAGCCTCGATCTGGGCGACGGACGTTGCGGAGTAGCCCAACTCTCCGAACAACCGCATCCCCTCGGTCACCAGCCGATCCCGTGTCGATGCCATGTCTCGACGTTAGCAAGCAACCACTTGCTTGCCAAGAGTTGGTGCGGTGATCCACCGGCCGGGTCGGCGGAGTTGATCAGTGTGAGAGGTCCACCGGCCAGGTCGCCAGCAGTTCCGGGAAGGGCCGCCCGAGCGGCGTGGTGTACCAGCCGAGTTCGACCGTACCGTCGGCGTCGCGATGGACGCGCAGTCGGTGCGGCACCTGCAGGAAAGAGATCTCGGCATCGAGAACTCCGTCGGCCGAGCCGGCGGCGCTGCCGGCGTACGGCAACTCCGCGCCGTCGATCTCGATCACATCGGACGACCACTGCCCGACCCCGCAACGGAAGGTGAGCGGCAACAGCGTCGTCCCTGCGGTGATCCGCGGCGAGGCTGCCGGTGGCTGATCACGTTGGGTGGTGATCATGAACTGCTGGTCGCCGGCAGGCTCGATCTTGATCACCTGCAGCGCCTCCGCCGGTTCCGGCGTCGACTGCCCGGTCCACTCCGCGGTGCCGACCGGCGGTAGTGAGAGCTGCTCGAGTCGCTCGGTGAGAGCAGCCGCGGTCGTCTCGTCGGCCGGCAGCGGCGCCTCGGCGAAGCCGGGGAGCAAGTGATCCCAGGCGGCGTCGAGCACGGCCTGCAGATCGTTGGTGGCCGAGGTGGTGATCAACAACGCGTCCTGTTCAGGCAGCACAACACAGAACTGACCGAACGCGCCGTCCCCGCGGAAACCGTGCCGGGACAGCCAGAATTGATAGCCGTAGCCCTGCTGCCAGTCCGGGCCGCCTTCTCGCAGGCTGTTGTCGGTCTGCTTGCTCGTCGCCAACGCGAGCCAGTCAGGATCCAACAGCTGTTGATCGTTCCAGCGGCCGCCCTGGAGGATCAACTGGCCGAACCGGGCGATCGATTCGGTGGTCAGATGCAGCCCGGAGAAGCCAAGGTTACGGCCTTGGGTATCGGTCTGCCAGTACACCCGGTCGATGCCGAGCGGACGGAACAGCCGCGGTGTCAAGAAGTTGACCAGAGTCTCGCCGGCGGCCTTCTGGACCGCGGCACCGACCACGAAGGTGGCCAGGTTGTTGTAACAGAAGATGCTGCCCTGGTCCTCGTCCAGACCGACGCCGAGGAAGCCGCGGACAAGATCATCGGGCGAAGCCTGGAAGGCACGTTCCAGCGGGTCCTCGCGGTGGCCGGTCGCCATCCGAACGCACTGCCGCAGCGTCAACTCCCGAATCCGCTCGTCGGCGACCACATTGGCGTGCTCGGGAAACACATCGACGACGCGATCGTCCAGCGACAGCAATCCCTCGGCCTCGGCCATGCCGGCCGCGGTGGAGGTGAAGCTCTTGCTCAGCGAGTAGAGCAGGTGAAGTTGATCACGACCGTACGGATGCCACCAGCCCTCGGCCAGCACGTTGCCGTGGCGCAAGATCATCAGGCTGTGCAGTTCAAGATCAGCTCGGGCGTCGATGACATCGAGGAAGGCGTGAACGGCGGCGGAGCTCAGCCCCTGGGTCTCCGGCGAGGTCCGCGGCAATGAGGAAGTCGGCACAGCGCCACGCTAGTGCGCTCTGGTCAGGTTCGAGCGATCAGGTGGTGATCGGCTCGCCCAGTGAACCAAGTCCCTGCCGTCCACGTTGCGGGGCCGGGCAGATACCGTCCGGAGTGCTGGAGCCTGAGATCGCGGCCCTCGACGACGAGTGACAGGATGCCGGGAGCAGGACCGAAAGGAGAAGTAGCAGATGGGTGTGCTGATCGACGTCGACGAGTTGGCGCGGCTACTGGCGGGGGACGGGCCACCGGTGGTGATCGATGTCCGTTGGTCACTCGGCGGCCCTTCACGGTTGCCGGACTTCCTGAACGGTCACATCCCGGGTGCGCACTGGGTGGACCTGGAGACCGAGCTGTCCGACCATCAGCGGACGGGCGGTCGGCACCCGCTGCCGGAGCGGGCCGCGTTCGAAGCAGCGATGCGCCGGGTCGGGGTGGGTAACGATTCGTCCGTGGTGATCTACGACTTCGACAATGCACTGGCGGCCTCCCGGCTGTGGTGGATGCTGCGGGATGCCGGCCTGACCGACGTACGGGTGCTGGACGGTGGCTACGCCGCCTGGCTGGACGCTCGGCAGGCGACCGAGAGCGGTCCCGGACGTCAGCCGATGCCCGGCGACTTCAGTGCCGGTGCCGGCGCGCTGCCGAAGATCGACGGGCCGACATTGGCCGGCAAGATCGCCGACGGCAAGGCGCCGATGATCATCGACGTACGCGGCGCGGAACGGTACGCCGGCGAGTCCGAGCCGATCGATCCGGTGGCCGGCCACATCCCGGGTGCGATCAACCTGCCGTCCATGATCAACATCGGTACTGACGGCCGCTTCCGGGAGCCGTCGGAGATCGCGACGAACCTCGGGTCCGCCGACGAGACGACCGTGATCTACTGCGGCTCCGGGATCACCGCAGCGCACACCGCGTTGGCGATGGCGGTCGCCGGGCTCTCGATGCCGACCATCTATCCCGGTTCGTGGAGCGACTGGATCAGCGATCCGGATCGGCCGATCGCGACCGGGCAGCAGCCCTGATCCGCGGCTGAGATGTCCGAGGCTTCGGTGCTCGCCGGACCTGGCAGCGATCCGCTGTCCCAGGTCGCCCGGCTGCCCGAAGCACCGGGTGTCTATCGCTTCCGTGATGATCAAGGTCGGGTGTTGTACGTCGGCCGTGCTCGGCGACTCCGCCGGCGGGTGCGGTCCTACTGGCGAGATCTGGGCGATCGGCCGTGGCTGTCCACGATGGTGGCCCGGATCGCCCGGGTCGAGGCATTGGTCTGCGCCTGCGAGCATGAGGCGTGTTGGCTGGAACGCAACCTGCTGGAGCATTCACGGCCGCGCTGGAACCGTGCCCTCGGCGGGGCGGAGGTGCCGCGCTACCTGGTGATCGAGTCCGATCGACGGACCGCAAGGCTCCGGCTGGTGCACCATCCCAAGGAGTCGCCGGGCGGAATGATCTTCGGGCCGTACCTGGGCGGCACGAAGGTGCGACTGTTGGCCTCGGCGCTCCATCGGGTGTACCCGATCGCGTACGCGGTCAACGGGCTGACCAGCGCGGAGCGGGACATGGGCCGGATCCGCGGCGTGGACCCCGAGGATCGGGATCGGCTGCAGCGTCGGCTCCGGGCCGTCCTCGACGGCCGATCGGCCGCGGTCAGTGCGTTCCTCGACGAGTTGACCAGGCGACGCGACGAAGCAGCAGCGCAGCTGTCCTACGAGTTGGCCGGGCAGGTGCAGGAGGAGCTGATCGCATCCTCGTGGCTGCTCGGGACACAGCGGATGACCACGATCACCGGCGTCGACGCCGAGTTGTACGGGTCGCAGGACGGGACGTTGCTGCAGCTGTCCATCATCAACGGCCGGGTCTGCCGGTGGCAGCAGCGCCGCTGCGGCAAGGATCGGGCGACCGAGTTGGTCGCCGGAACGCCTGTGGCCTGGCGGGAATTCCTGCAGGACAACGCCGAACTGGCGGTATCGCTGAGCTGACCCCGCCGTCGCCGCCGGCGATCTTGGTCCGGTCCAGGCCGCGCTACTTCGCCTTCGGACTGCCGAACATGATCTCGTCCCAGCTCGGCACCGACGCGCGCTTGCGCTTCTTCGACTTCGGCGCGGGCTTGGGCGCTTCCTCCGCGGCAGGCTCGTCGGCCTTCGCCGGCTCGGTCGCCTCAGCAGCCGCCGGACGCTCCGGTTCGGCCGGGGCGGCTCCGTTCGGGGAGCCGGTCTGCTCGGCGGACTCGTCCTGCTGGGTGGCAGCCTTCTCGTCCCGCTCCGACTGCTCCGTCTCGACCGGGACATCCGCGCCGGGCAGGGTGTCCTGAGTGGCGCCGTCCTCGGTCTGCGCTGCAGGCTTGCGATTGCCCTTGAGCTGGACGACCGCAGCGGGCTCGGCCTGCTCCGACTCGCTTGCCTCCGGACTGGGTACGGCGGTCAGCCTCGGCTCGTCAGCCGGCTCCTCGGTGGCCGCCGTGGGCTGATCCGGCGCCTCCTCGACGTCGTCGACAGGTTCCGACGCTGAGGCGGTCGACGCCGACGCGTCGGCATCAACCTCAGCTTCAGCTTCGGGCTCCTGCTCCGGTTCGGCCGGGTAGTCCTGATCCTCGTCCGACGCCCAGGCGCTGTCGGCCACCTCCGGTACGGCCGCCGCGTCGGTCAGCCCCTCGTACACGTGGGGTGAATCCTCGGCATAGCCGCCGTGGCCGAGCAGGTCGTACAGCAAGTCCATCTGGGACTGCTCGGCGGACCCAGCCTGGCTGGTGTCCGACTCCGGCTCGGGCTCGCTGACCGACACCGTCTCCTCGACGATGGCGATCTCCTCGACGATCTCGACCTCGGCCGAGGCAGCATCACCGGCAGCCGAGGTGTCAGCGGTCTCATCCTCGGTGTTGGCGTCCGCAGCCTCGTCGGCGGAGGAAGCGTCCGATCCGTCCTCGGTCTCCACCGCTCGCAGCAGTGCCAGCTCGTCGGCCGGGCCGGACAGCTTCAGCGTCGGTTCGGTGTCGGCGTCCTCCTGCGGCGAGGTGGCCGGTGTCGGCGACTTGGCAGCCGCGAGCTGTTCACCGATCGCCCACCGGCCCTCGTCGTTGCCGGCCACCGAGAAGCGGCCGCGCTGGTCGAAGTAGAAGACAGCCTCACGATCGGCCTGCTCCAGCCGGTAGCCGGCGCTCACCGACCAGCGGCCGTCGTCCATCTTGAACGCGTCCCACTGCACCGACTCCGGATCGACACCGCGCTCGCGCAGGCGATCGATGATGGCCAGTTGCAGGGTCCGGTGTCCGGTTGGTTCGCCGCGACGTCGTACCGAACCGGATTGGGCCAGACCGGCGATGTGGTTGCGCTCGGCGATCACCGGCGCGGCGAAGGCCTCGACCCGATGGATCGGCATCCCGCTGGCATCGGCGATCTCCTCGACCGAAGCACCGGCGCGGATCTTCATCTGGATCTCGCGAGGTGTCATTGCTGTTTCCATCTCGATCTCCAGCTGGGGTCGGGGCCGAACACTTCGCAGCAGTTGCCGCAACTGCGAGTCCGCCAGGATACTGATCCGTTCACCGTCGCCGGTCTCCACGATCAGGGACTGGCCGTCCTCGCTCAATCCCACCGGACGTGCGGTGTGCATCGATCGGTCGATCCTCGCTCTCTACTCCTGGGCGACTCGGGCAGGCTGCTAGACGGACAACCTACTCGCAACGCACCGGCCGTCGTCACATGGCACGCGGGTTCGGCTCGCCCCGATGCCGGTGCCGATCTGCGTCACTGCTCGCGGCATCGGTCGGGCGGCTCTGGATCGGTGCTTGCGCAGGGGACTAGCGTGGTGATCGTTTCTGCACGCCTCGACGCCGAACAGGATTCGGCGTCCGTAGCATTCCCGTCCGCCACCCTTGTCCTGCAAGGTGCTGTCACAGCCCGCGCGACCCTCCCGACGATCTTCCGCCGATGCCCCTCGGCGGAGTTGCTGGCCCGGCCGGAAGCGGGTGGATCACAGGAGCTCGATCCGATGAGTCAGGCAACCATTCACACCCCGTCCGCCGAACGGCCTCGCACTCTTGGCGAGCTGAAGGCCGCTGGACACCGGACCCGCCCGGTGAAGGAAGAGATCCGGGCCAATCTGCTGGAACGGCTCCGGTCCGGGACCGCGGCGTTCCCCGGGATCGTCGGTTTTGATCACTCGGTGCTGCCCGAGTTGGAGGCCGCCTTGCTGGCCGGCCACGATTTCGTCCTGCTGGGCGAACGCGGCCAGGGCAAGACCCGGGTGATGCGGACCGTGTCCGGCCTGTTGGACGAGTGGATCCCGGTCGTCGAAGGGTGTGAGATCAACGACGACCCGTTCCAACCGAGCTGCGTACGCTGCCGGGCGCTGGCCGCCGAGACCGGAGACGAGTTGCCGATCGGCTGGCTGCATCGCGACGACCGTTACACCGAGAAGCTGGCCACCCCGGACACCTCGGTCGGTGACCTGATCGGCGATGTGGACCCGGTGAAGGTGGCCGAGGGTCGGACCCTCGGCGATCCGGAGACCATTCACTACGGGCTGGTGCCTCGGACCAACCGCGGACTGTTCGGGTTGAACGAGCTGCCCGACCTGGCCGAACGGATCCAGGTGGCACTGTTCAACGTGTTGGAGGAACGCGACATCCAGGTCCGCGGCTA
>DATCVL010000496.1:0-2321 GCA_036566865.1 Microlunatus sp. | reverse complement strand
ATCTTCAACGGCTACACCGGCCTGATCACGTCCCTGTTCCAAGCCACCGGCCGGGCACTGCCAGCCACCATCATGTCGATCACCCAGGGGGTCCTCTTCATCCCGATCGTCATCCTGGCGAACCTCTGGTTCGGACTCGGTGGGATCATCTGGGCACTGACGGTCAGTGAGGGACTGGTGCTAGCGGCGGGTGTCACCCTGTGGCTCATCTCGCGTGCCGGGATCAACAGCGGCCTCGCGCAGGGCAGCCCGGAGCAGGCCGAAGCGGTCCTGCAACAGGCATGAGCCCACGAGCTGTTCCTTCAAGGCCCTATCCCTTCAAAGCAAGCCGAACCGTCAACAGGCAGCGCTGCTCGACACCGCCGACGGTCCCCCGCAGCCGCAGGAATCCACCGAAGTGCGAGAGCCGGATGAAGCCGGCACCGGGACCGGTCAACTGCAGGGTGCTGCCTTCGTCCAGCCAGCGGATCCCGTCCGCACTGAGCTGAGCCCTCAGCTCGATCACCGCGTCGGACGGAGTCGCATCCTCGGCCGTGACGAAGAAGATCGCCTCGCCCGCCCAGCCGCACTCGTAGCCGAAGGTCTCGATCACCTCGGAGTAGCCCTGCCGGAGGTCGGTCACGCTGGTGTGGAAAGAGCGCATCAGCGATCCTCGTCCCGGTCGTCGGCTGCTCGGTGGATGGTGCCGGCGGGCTGGTCAGCAGCTCGGAGGACGTCGCCGCCGGCAGCGTGATCATGATCGCCGGAGCGCACATCGCTGTCGGTCGCGTAGGAGATCAGCACCGAATCGAGGTAGAGGTTGACCCGCCGATCGGAGTCGGTCTCCACGAAGAAGACCGGATTGATCAAATTCCCGATGTTGGCGTACGGCGGTGCCAGGCTCGGCGCAGCACCGGCCGGGAATTCGTACTCCCGGTTGCCGAAGCGGAAGCTGCGATAGGTCCGCTGAGCAAGATCAACAGTCAGCGACAGCGGCATCCAGTTGATCTTGTCGTCGGTCTCGTTGTAGATCGGCTGCTGCGGCTCGCCGGCAAACCAGTCGGTGGCGGCCGTGCTGCCGTCCGGCTGGCGCCGGCCGAACCACTGCGGATCGATACCGGCCCGGTGCCAGCCGACCCGGCCGTAGCTCCACTCCTGATCATCGGCCGTGGTCTGCCGATAGAACTGCCACCGGCGCTGACGCTGACCGCCGACGGTGTTGACGAAGCGCACGCCCGGCATGAAGCGATGATCCTCGTCCTGCAGATCGATCATCAGTCCGAACGCCCGCATCTGATCGACGCCGAGCCCCGGCCGGTCCTGTTCGGTGGTGTAGGCAACCAGTGCCTCCACCCGTAACAGCCGGGCACCGACCGGCCGGGAGAGTCGCTTGATCGCCAGACTCATGCTGCCCGCAGCCGGCGGTTGATCGGGAGCAGCCGCCGGGGATCGGGTACACAGCTTCAGTGAGTAGGTGCCGGCGGCCGACCCGTGCGTGCCGGCGAACGCGTACGTCGCGCTGCTCAGCATCACCGATCCCCAGTGCTCCAGATCGATTTCCTGATCATGGGCGGCGAAGTCCGGCCCGACGAAGTTGGGTCGCAGGTCCAGCCACCCGCGCATCCCGGTGTCGAAGTCGTCGGCGGCCAGCAGCCGTGGCAGCGGATCGTAGAAGCCGGACAGTTCCCGGAAGGATTCGATCATGATCAACTCCGCACTGCCGAGGACGCATCAACGGGCAACTCCTGCCGCGGCCCGACCCGGGGCAGCGCGGCGGTGCCGGCAGCACAGATCAGGCAGAGCACGCCGCAGTAGACGCAGACCAGCCACGGAGCGCCGTCCAGGGCACCGGTCAGGGTGGCAGCAACGAAGGGCAGGGTGCCGCCGATCACCGCACCGGTGATCTCCCGGCTGAAGGTGACCGAGGTGTAGCGGACCCGGACCGGGAACAGGCTGGACAGCATGGTCGCCTGCGAGGCCAGGGTCATGTCGCAGCAGAGCGTGAAGATCATCACCAGCGCGGCCCAGATGACCACGGGCGTACCGGTGTCCAGCATGAAGAAGAAGGGGTAGAACAGGACCGCTCCGGCGATCGACCCGATGATCATGATCGGCTTGCCGCCGATTCGGTCCGACAGCCAGCCCGCGGTCGGGATGGTGATCAACTTCAGCAGGTTGGCGATGATGATGCCGACCAACCCGACCCACGCTTCGGTGCCCACCGATGTCGCGAGGTAACTCAACGCGTACACCGACGGCAGGTAGCTGAGCACGTTCGGCGCGATGCTCATCAGCATCGCCAGCGGGATCCGCCGTCCACCCAGCCGGAAAGTGTCGCGGAA
>DATCVL010000495.1:0-7275 GCA_036566865.1 Microlunatus sp. | reverse complement strand
CAATATCAGACGTCAGCTGCCGAGACGCCGGTCGCCGTCACCGTAGGCAACCTGCCGGCCGGCAGCTATCGACTGCGGCACTACCGGATCGATGCCGAGCACAGCAACGCTCACACCCGTTGGCAGGCGCTCGGATCACCGCAGGACCCCACCGACGAGCAACTCGCCGAGATCAGGTCGCGTCAGGGCCTGGAGGAGTACGAGCCCGCTCGGCTCGTCCACCCGTCCGCCGGGCAGGTCTCCCTCGAGCTCCAGCTGCCGCTGCCGTCGGCCTCACTGTTGATCTTGGAAGCGGCAGACTGATCGGCGGCCGGGCGGCTGATCCCCGGGCGGGATTCCCCCGTCCGGTCCGGGTCGATCGTGCTGCCGCACCGCTCACTTCAGTCCGGAGCTGGCCAGCGCGGCGATGAACTGACGCTGGAAGATCAGGAAGACGATCATGATCGGGATCACCGAGGACACCGACCCGGCCATCGCGAAGCCGGCCGACAATCCGCCGTCGGCATCGACGAATCGGGTCAACCCGAGTGGGACGGTGAACAGCTCCTTGTCCGACAGCATGATCAACGGACCTTCGTAGTCGTTCCACGAACCGACGAAACTGATGATGGCCAGTGCCGCCAAGGTCGGCCGGATCTGCGGCAGGTAGACGTTGAAGAAGACCCGCCACTCCCCCGCGCCGTCGATCCGGGCAGCCTCTCCGAACTCACTGGGCAGCGACAGGAACGCCTGCCGGCACAGGAAGGTGCCGAACACGGTGAAGATGCCCGGCAGGATCAACGCCCACAGTGTGTTGTAGAGCCCGAGTTGCTGGAAGAACATGAACCGCGGGATCAGCAGCAACTGCATCGGCACGATCGCGGTGGCCAGGTAGAGCAGAAAGATCTTGTCCCGGCCGGCGAAGGTCAGCCGGGCAAATGCGTAGCCGGCCATCGAGGCGGTGGTCAGATCGCCGATCACGCCGATCAACGAGACCGTGATCGAATTGGAGAAGAAGACCGCCATCGACGGGTCCCCGTGCAACCACACCTCGAGGTAGTTCGCCCACTCCACCGGGTTGGGGATCCACTTCGGAGGGATGGAGAAGACGTCGATGTTGCGCTTCAACGAGGACGACACCATCCAGCCGAACGGCAGCAGGAAGAGCAGCGAGAAGATCCACAGCGCGATCGACTTGATCACGTACACCGTACGGCCGCGCCGACCGCGCCGTCTGCTGCGCTGCGGTACGCGATGCACCCCGACGCCGCCGCCGGTCACTTCACTGGTGATCATGTGTACAACCCCCGTCCGCGCTGGAAGCGCCAGAAGAAGACCGTCAGCAACAGCACCCCGAGGAAGCTCATCATCCCCATTGCCGCGGCGTCGCCGAAGCGATAGTTCTGGAAGCCGGTCTGATACATCAGGTACGACAGCGTGGTCGACGAATCACCAGGGCCGCCGCGGGTCAGGAAGGCGATCAGACCGAAGCCCTGCGAATGCCCGATCAACGACATGATGAACAGGAAGGTCGTGGTCGGCATCAGGGCCCGCCAGGTGATCGTGGCGAAGCGCGTCCATGCTCCGGCGCCGTCGAGTTCGGCCGCTTCGTAGAGCTCGGTCGGCAGCGCCTGCATGGCCGACAGGAAGATCACCGCGTGGAAGCCCATCCCCGCCCAGGAGGTGATGAAGACCAGGGACAGCAGGCTCCAGTCCTGGGAGACCAGCCAGCCCGGCGGATTGGCAACACCCAAGGCCTGCAAGGCCAGATTGACCAGCCCGCTGGTCGGATGCAGCAAGATCAACCAGACGAAGCCGAGTGCGATCGAGCTGACGATGTGCGGGATGAAGAAGATCACCCGCAGCACCGCCCGACCGAAGACGGGACCATTCAGACACAGCGCCAGCCCGAGTCCGCCGGCCATGGTCAGCGGGACGCCGACCCCGGCGTAGATCACGGTCCGGCCGACCGCCGCCCAGAACGCCCCGTCCGTGATCAACTCGGCGAAGTTCTGCAGCCCGACCCACTTGATCCCGGACAGTCCGGAGATCACATTCCAGTCGGTGAAGGAGATTCCTACTCCGCTGATCAACGGCACCAGGGTGAAGATCAGGAAGCCGAGCAGGTTGGGCAGGATGAACAGCCACCCCACCCTGGTCGACATCCCACCAGGACCCCGAATCCTCCGTCGGGGCAGCAGCACCGGTGTCGCCGGAGCGGCGGCCCCGGCTCCGGGCTGGGCGGCCTCCGCCGGAGGTCTGGACAGCAAACTCACGAGCTGGCCTTCTTGATGGCGGCGTTGGACTCCTTGACCGCCTGGGTGACCCAGGACGGCACGCTCCGGCTACCGAGCAGGGTCTCGTCGGTGAGCTTCATGGTGATGGTGTCGATCTCGGTGCCTGCGGTGAAGATCGTGTCCACCGGCATCTTCAGATCCGGGCTGAACAGGAAGGTCTTCCAGGAGTCAACGTCGTAAAGGGTGTCAGCCTTGTCGCTGAGCAGCTGGGAGAGGATCTCGTCCTGGGTGGATGATCCGGTCAGGCTCGGCAGTCGACCGCCCTTGGTCATGTACTTGCCGGCGTTGCGGACCCAGAATTTCGCCAGCTCCCACGCTTCGTCCTGGTGCTGGGACTTCGGGCTGACGGTGATCAAGTCGCCGATCTGTCCGGTGTTCCACGCCTGCGTACCCTTCTGCGGCGAGGGAATCGGCATCACGAACGTCTTGAAATCGTGCGGGTACTGGGCCGTGTCGTTGATCGACCGAATGATCTGCCCGGACTGGATCAGCATCGCCACCCGGCCCGCGATGTACGGATTCTGGCTGAACGTCTGCAACTGCTCGGCGATGATCGTCTTCTGATCCATCGCCACCTTGCTCGCCTGCAATCGCTTGGCCAGGGTCAGTTCCCTGGCGAACCACGGATTGGCGAAGTTGGACGCGTTGCCACCGTCTCGGTAGCGGTAGTCGGCGCCGAGCACCGGCCGGGCCAGCGGCGGCGAGCTCAACGTCCCGAAGCGCCCCGACTTGGTCAGCTCCTTCGCCACGTCGACGAATTCGTCGGTGGTCCAGTTGTCGCCCAGCTTGATCCCGGCGTCATCCAGCATCGATTGGTTGATGTAGACCTGGGACGGTGCCAAGGCGGCGGGAATGCAGTACTGCTTGCCGTCGAAGACATAGTTGCCCAGCGGGTCGGCGTCCGCCGTGAACTGGGCGAAGTCCTTCTCCGCCTTGATCTTGTCCGTGAGGTCGACGGCCAGACCGTTGTCCGCCCGCTGTGCGAGCCGAGACGGGCTGTAGCTGAAGTACATGTCGATCGGTACGCCGCCGGTCAGCGACGTGTCCAGCTTGAGGTTTCCCGGCTCGTCGTTGACATAGCGGGTGTAGGTGACCTTGATGTCGGGATGTTCGTCCATGAACGCCTTGCACAGGTCGTCCGGACCGGTCTCGTTCGGTACGCCGCCCCAGACATTCAAGGAGACGCTGTCGGAGCCGCTGCCGGACCCGCTGCCGCCCTTGGCGAGGTTGCAGCCGGCCAGCCCGGCCGCACCGAGAGCAGCAGCGCTGCCGATCAGGGCACGGCGGCTGATGGTTGATGGAATGGGTTTGGACATGGTGCACTCCTCTTTGAGCGTGTTCGGTTTGAGCGGTCAGCTGTCGTTGATCGGTAGAGCTAGCGGATCGAATCCCTTGCAGGGTTGGCGAAACTGTGTTCGACTACCCGGCGGGCCTGGTGCAGCAGCACGGTGAGCTTCTCGGCCGAGATCTCGGCATTCTCATCCACGATCGCCAGTGCGACCGGATGTGGTTCAGGGGTGTCCAGCGGGATCGCACCACCGATGTGATCTTGTTGGAACCACTCGCTGAGGATCAGCACGTCATCGTCGACCAGGCCGCGGGCCTTGGCCAGCACGGCTTCCTCGGTCGGCGGTACGACCTCCGGCCGGCCGCCCCAGCCGAATCGCTGCCGGGACGCTTTCAAGATCGCGATCGCGTCCTCGTCCGGAAGATCAACCAGCAGCCGCAGTCCCGGACTGGAGATGTTCAGCGGGAATCCGCCCGACCAGTAGACCAACGGATCACGGCCGCTGTTGGCGCGCAGCAGGTAGATCATCTCGTCCCGGAAGAGCATGCAGATCGAGACGGTGAGGCTCGGATGCTCGGTCAGGAATTCCTCCAGGGCCGGGCGGGGTCGCTGCATCAGCGGCAGCTTGGTCGTCGCCGACGCCAGCGCGAGCACACCGTAGTCGGCGACGAACCGGCCGGCGTCGTTCTTGCGGACGTAACCAGCATCGGACAGGGTCGCCAGGATCCGTGAGGCCGAGCTCTGATGCAATCCGATCCGACGGCCGATCTCGGTTGCCGTCATCGCCTCACCCTCATCGACCAGCATCCGCAGGATGTGCAGACCGCGGGCCAACGCCTGGTTGCTCGCGGCGCCGGGGATCGACGGTCGCCGATCATCGGCGACCGACACCTCAGCCACGGCTCTCCCCCACACCCGACGTCGCGCCGGTCAGGATCCGACCGTCCTGCTCGGCGTAGCAGCGTACGGCGAACAGGGCCGCGGGTGCACGGCCGTTGGTCGCACCGACGGTGATCAACAACTCGCGCGCCTCGATCGGCTCGTCCAGCGTGATCGTCAACGCGCTCTGATGATGATCACGGATGTCGGCAATCACTCGACCGTCCGCGGTGATCGTCAAGTCCCTGACACAATGCGGCATCGCGTCCTCGGGCTGGGTGTAGAGCACCGATTCCATCGCATGATCAAAGTCGGTGTCACAGCGCAGCTCGATCCGGCCGATCCGTTGCGGCTCCGCCCAGTTCAGGTGCAGGGTCGGTTCTCGATCATCGAGCGCCGCGATCCAGGCGTTGCTGGCATTCGTCGGCCGATCGGCGCCGTTGCTGACCGAGCCGGCCGGTCCGATGGTGACCGGCGGATCCAGCGCCAGCGCCAGGTTGCGGCCGGCCGGGCGGCGTACCGGCGTCCAGAATTCCAAGCCTGGTTGGCCGATCTCGGGACGCTCCGGCTGATCCTTGCGGTGCTCCAACGGAATCAAACCGGTGATGATCATGTCCGAGGTGTGCACGCTGACGTCCTCGTTGCGCGGCAGGCACAGCACCACGTACGCCGGTTCGTCCAGCTCGGCGTCGAAGTCGATCTTGATCAGTTGATCCGTGCCAGGATCGAGATCGAGCTCGCAGACCGCCAGTGTCCGGTCCGGGGTGTAGTCGTCACCGCGGATACCGCAACGCAGCTCAGCCCGCAGCCGAGTCGGCGCGGCCACGTCGAGCCGCAGACCGACCTGCGGCACCGGTCCGCCCGGCAACGGCATCAACTGGCCGCGATCGACATCCAGCGGAATCGGTGCACCGGCCGCCGGGATCGTCCCCAGGCTGAGTTCGGAGGACGCGGTGATGGTGGCCGCCGCCACAAGATCATCCGGATCCTGCAGCACGTGTTGTGGGATGTGCTGGCCGGTGCGGAGCAGCCGGGTCTGCAGTTCGGCCATCGGCCCGGGCTGGACCAGGTCGGCCGGCATCAGTCCGTCCCGCAGGCAGATCGCCGCCGCCAGAGCGACCGCCTGAGCGCCGTGTGAGGAGGTGGCCATCACCCGGGTGGAGCCGAAGGCGACATGGCTGGAGCTGATGATCCGGCCGGAGAAGAAGAGGTTCTGCACGTCCTGGCTGACCAGGCAGCGGTACGGGATCTGGTAGATCCCGCGGGCATGCAGGTGGGTCGACCCGGGCTTCTCGCTGAACACGCCGTCGGCCGGATGCAGATCGATCGACCAGCCGCCGAAGGCGACCGCGTCGTCGTGCTGGGTCTGATTGATCACGTCGTCCTGGCGCAGCATGTAGAGCCCCTCGAAGCGGCGGCTCTCCCGTTTGCCCGGGATGGTGCCGACCCACTCGAGGGTCAGATTCTCGGCGTCGGGGAATTCGCCCGAATTCTTCAGGTGATCCCAGACGCCGTAGATGACCTGCCAGAGTTTCCACTTGATCGTTTCGGTCTCGTGCACGGTGTCCAGTCGGCCACCCCACTCGATCCACCAGAGGCGGCAGCCGTCCACGTTCGTGTTGAAACTCCTGGCCCGCGGGATCTCGTCCAGGCTCTCCAACGCGTACGACGGTGGCACGAAGCGGACCGGATGCCCGACATCCTTGCTGTAGAAGTACATCGAGTGTCCGAGCAGGTCGCCGAATTCCTCCTCCGGCGCGAACTTCTCGCCGAATTCGGACTCCGCCTCGGCGCCCATCCGGAAGGCTGCTCCGGACAGGAAGGCCAGCGCACCGTCGCCGCTGGAATCCAGGAACAAGTCGGCGGTGATCTCGTACCGGGTGGAGTTCTGACTGCAGAATGCGGCCACCCCACGGATCCGTTGCCCGGCAGCCGATTCGTCCATCTGCACGTCGGTCATCGCGGTGTTCAGCAGCAGGGTGACGTTGGGCTCGGTGACCACCTTCTCCAGCAGGATGGTGTCGAAGATCAGCGGGTTACCGTCCGGATTGCGGTAGGTGTTCTCGACCAGGATCTCGTCCACCACGCCGCCTTCGCGGGCGAAGCGGTTGTTGTTGCCCATGTGGGCGGTGGCGCCGAGCACCCACAGCCGGACCTCGGAAGACGAGTTGCCGCCGAGCACCGGACGGTCCTGGACCAAGATCACCCGCACCCCGGCTCGGGCGGCCGTGATCGCCGCGCAGGTGCCGGCCAGACCGCCACCGACGATCACCAGCTGTGCGTCCAGTCGTTCGGTCCGGTAGCTGCGGGACTCCTCCGCGGCAGCAACCAGCAGCCGCTCCCGGGTCGATTCGGTCGAGTCGTCTGGGACAGACCTTCGTTGGTCCTGATCTCGCATGGCGGCAGTATTGCCATGCGCGATATGCATAGTCAAGACCTGTCATGAGAGTTGCGCTCACTTGTGACCAACGGCCGCGGTGTGGCTGCCGGTCCCGGACCGGGCTCGGCCCGCCACCGATGACGATTCGTCCGCCGTCGAATCGTTCTCGCCGCAGGCTGGCCGGGTGCAGCAAACCAGACTCCACCGCAACGACGACCCGGGCTTACGCGACGGGGCGGCGGGCGCGCGCCGGGCCGCTACCTTGATCGCTTGCTCGCTCACTTTCGGCCTGGTCCAGTTGGACGCGACGATCGTCCAGGTCTCCCTCGCCACCCTGCGAGATGATCTTGGTGCCGGGATCGGTGCGGCTCAGTGGGTGATCGACGGGTACGCGGTTCCGTTCGCGGCGGCGATGCTCGCCGCCGGTGCGCTGGGTGATCGATTCGGTCACC
>DATCVL010000494.1:0-3263 GCA_036566865.1 Microlunatus sp. | reverse complement strand
CGGCGAAGATCGAATTGCCGTCCTGACCGGCCCGAACCTGTCCCATGAGATCGCCGAACGGCAACCGGCTGCGGCCGTGGTGGCCAGCACCGAACAGCAGACCGCATTGGCGGTGCAGCATCTGTTCCACACCGCAACGTTCCGGCCGTACACCAACAACGATGTGATCGGCTGCGAGCTCGCAGGGGCGGCGAAGAACGTGGTCGCCCTGGCTGTCGGTGTGGCTGCCGGGATGGGATACGGCGCCAACTCCGGTGCCTCCATGATCACCCGAGGGCTCGCCGAGATCATCCGGCTGGGCGAGGCGATGGGCGCCGATCCGCACACCTTCTCCGGACTGGCCGGTGTCGGCGATCTGGTCGCGACCTGCTCGTCCCCGCTGTCCAGGAACCGGACCTTCGGCGAGGAACTCGGCCGGGGTCGTACGGTCGCCGAGATCGCTGCCTCGACCCGTCAGGTGGCCGAGGGTGTCAAGTCCTGCAAGTCGATCAAGGCGCTGGCCGAGGAGTACGGCGTCGAGATGCCGATCACGTACGCCGTGTGTGCGGTGATCGACGGGCACCTCGGGCCGGAGGCGCTGGTGCAGGCCTTGCTGGCGAGGGCGCCGAAGGCCGAACGCACCTAGGGTTGCGTCCTCTTCCGAATGCTGGGCTAGTTCTGGAAGCGGGCGGTGATCGTTGCTGTTGCTGCGGTGCCGCGGATGATCACCGAACCGAGTGGGTGGCCGCTGGGGTTGCCGTCCGCTACCGCCGTGCAGGCAGCGAATCCGTCGGGCACGCTGATGCTGGCCGTGGGTGAGCCGGGCAGGTCCCAGCTCAGTTCGACCACGCCATGATCAACATTGACCTGCTGCTGCTCGCGCAGCTGATCATGCCCGAGTTGATCACCCAACAGATCGGTCGATTGCCGGTCGGCAGTGGTGACGATCCGGCCGTCGCCGTGGAAGACCCATTCGATCTCGTCGGCCTGATCAAGCTCGACCTCGAAGGTGTCGGTCCAACCATCGTCGATCAACTCGATCCGTCGTTGCATCCGACAACCCGGCCAGGAAACCGAGCCAGCGGCGTGGTCCTCGGAGAAGTCGACGATGCTGCCGTCGCAGGAGGGCTGTCGCCGGCCACCGACGAAGACGGTGCTGTGCGCTGCCGGGGAGCGCAGCCAGTTGGTGAATTCGGCGCCGTAACCGCTGGTGCCCAGATCAAGACTGCGCCAACCGGTAGCGGTCTCGACGTCGACGGCGAGCTTGTCATGATGATCATGACCTCCGGCATCGGGTCCCGACCGAAGGGTGATCCTGGCATCGGCACTGCGGAGCAGTGCGATGCCCGAACCGGGCCAGCAGAACGACGCCGGGGCGGTAGAGTCGATCGCGTCGATCTGGTCCGGGCCGAAGATCAACGCCGCCACACTGGCCCGCCCCGAGAGCGGTGCCGAAATACCGTGATGTTGATCTCCGCCACCCATCCAGATCCGGACAGGCTGCTCGATCGGCTGAGCGTAATAGGGACTCAGGTCGATCTCGGCGCCGGCCAGCAGACCCGCAGCAGCCTCGGCCGGCGCGGCATGATTGCCCACCTTGCCTTCCGGCCAGCCGTCGCCGTAGGCCGGCAACAGACCGTCGGAGTAGGCCAGCAGCGGAGGTGCCGACACTGCGCGACCCAGAATCGCCCCGAAGTGATCATCGAGAGCGTCCGGACCGGCCGCCTCGTACCAGGACAACAGGGCGGACACCGTGTAGTAGTGATAGTGCGGATTGACCTCGTACCAAAGTCCCTCGGCCCGGAATCCCTTGCTCAGTTGGGCTTTGACGCCGTACTCGGAGTCGCGGGTGAAGCTGATCAGCTCGGCGTCGTCCAACCGGACCGCCGACTCGGCGAGCGCTGCCAACATCCAGCAGTGGATGTTGTGGATCATGCTCACCTGAGGGCGGAGCAGGTCGACAGCCTGGGCGGCCAGCCGCCCCGCACCGGCCAGTGTGGACGCCGGCAGCAGTTCCTCGACCCAGCGGACGGATCTCAGCAGGGTGATCAACCAGATCGCCTCGTCCAGTGACTGTGGCTGGACCTGGCCGATGCCGGCATGCTCGCCATGGCGCCGGTACTGCGGGTAGCTGTCGGCGTACTGGTCGATGATCGCGGCCACCTCGGCCACCAATCCTGCTGTCTCCTGCTGATCCTCGCAGGTACGGGCGAGCAGGGCGTAGCGCTGCGTCTGAGCCGCGATCAGGTTGTGCATCTGAGTACGCCAGGCACCGTTGCGATGGTCGTCGCGGTAGCGCCGGCCGCACTGCGAGCAGCGATGCTCGCTCGGCGATCCGGTGTCGAAGACGAGCCGGGCGCCGTCACCGTCGCAGAAGTAGAAGTGGGTCCACGCGGTATCGGCCTCGGGACCGGGGATGCTGATCCGGTCCCGCCAGTACGCCGCATCGGTGGCGATCGCGGAGCGGATGTCGGCAGCCCAGTTCTGCTTCGTACGCAGCCGGATCCGTTCCCAATCCGGGATGGACGGTGCAGCGAGAAGAGACAGTGCAGGGCGAAGCGGCTCTGCGGTGGTGATCTTGGTTTCGGACGACGGTGTGCTCGGCATCGGGAGACCTCGAAGACGGGATCAGAAGGCGGTGATCGGATCGGGATTGATCGGGTGGAGCAGCCGATAGCCGCTCGATGTTGATCAACGAGCATACGGTGGGTGGTCGGCCTGCCGACGGCGGGTGGAAGGATAGCCTTCGGTCCCGGAGGAGGTGATCGCGCTGACACGCACGGTGCGTGAGGTAGGGGAGTTGCGGCGGTTGCTCGCCGAAGCCCGGCATCGATCGGCGACGATCGCTCTGGTTCCGACCATGGGCGCCCTGCACGAAGGTCATCTGAGTCTGATCCGGCTGGCCGCCGAAAGCGCCGACGAGGTGGTGGTGTCGATCTTCGTCAACCCCACCCAGTTCACCGACCCCAATGACCTGCGGCACTATCCGCGCGATGAGCAGCGGGACGTCGAGTTGGCCGCCGCGGCCGGCGCGACCGTGATCTTTGCGCCGAGCGCGGACGAGGTCTACCCGGTCGGATTCTCAACCAGCATTCACATCGGCGGGCCGGCGGCGCGTTGGGAGGGCGAGTCCCGCGGACCGGGCCATTTCGACGGGGTGGCGTTGGTGGTGAGCAAGCTGTTCGCCATGGTCGGTGCCGACATCGCCTGGTTCGGTCGCAAGGACGCCCAGCAGGTCGCCGTGGTACGGCGGTTGGTTGCGGAGCTGAACCTGCCGATCGAGA
>DATCVL010000493.1:0-31305 GCA_036566865.1 Microlunatus sp. | reverse complement strand
GTCGACTCGCAACTGCCGAAGGCGGCCGAGAAGCAGGGCTTCGCCGTCCTCGACACCACCAAGGCCGTTGACCAGGACTGTTACGTGGTGACCAAGGCGACCGCCGACAAGTATCAGCTGAAGACCCTGGCCGACCTCGCCAAGGTGCCCGATGTCACCGTCGGCGGCCCGACCGAGCTGCAGGACCGGCCCTACGGTCCGCCCGGCCTGAAGGGGATCTACAACGTCAAGGTGGCCAAGTTCCAGGCCTACGACTCGCCGGCGATCAAGGTCAAGGACCTGAAGGACGGCAAGATCCTGACCGCCGACTTCTTCACCACCGACGCAGCCATCGCCGACAACGGATTCGTCAAGTTGGAGGATCCGCAGAGCATGATCCTGCCGCAGAATGTGGTGCCGCTGGTGAGTTCCGAGGTCAGCAAGAACACCAAGGCCGCTGATGCGATGAATGCCGTCGGCGCGCAGCTGACCACCGAGGACCTGACGGCATTGATCAAGAAGGTCGACGTCGAGCACCAGACCGCCGCCGATGTGGCCAAGGAGTGGCTGAGCAGCAAGGGCCTGACCTGAAGCTTGGTCGGCCGGCGGCTCAGCCGTCTCGATGGTCAGGTTCCTTCGTACTTCATCATGCCGCGCAGGGCCAGGAATCTGATCAAGGTGGAGATCGCGTTGGCGCTCACCAGCACCAACACCTCGGCGCCACGGGCCGGCGTCGGGATGTAGTGATGCAGCAGCCAGAGTGAGCCGCTGGTCAGCGCCAGCCCAATTCCGAATGCGGCCAGGCCGCCGGCATGGTGCTTGATCAAGTTCTCCGACCCACGGACGCCGAAGGTCATCCGACGATTCGCGGCCGTGTTCGCCACTGCGGTGATCAACAGCGCGACCAGATTGGCCGCCTGAGCGTCGACGAACATCCGCAAGATCAGATACAGCACCAGGTAGGCCAGCGTGCTGAGCACGCCGACGAAGCCGAATCTGATCAACTGACCGAGCAGCCCGCCGGTCGGCTGCCGGACCTGCCATCGCATCGAGCCGGATCCGTCATCGGTGCCGCGTCGGACGAATTCGTCCCGGACCCGGCTGATCGGGATCCGATCGAACAGGAATCCCTTGCCCAGCCGTACGATTCCGCGTACGTCCTCGGTCGCGGTGGCGACGATGTCCACCCGCGAATCGGGATCGTCGGTCCAGTCCACCGGCACCTCGTGGATCCTCAGGCCCACCCGTTCGGCGATCACCAGCAGTTCGGTGTCGAAGAACCAGTTGTTGTCTTCCACCAGCGGCAGCAAGTGCTCTGCCACCTCGCGTCGCAACGCCTTGAATCCACACTGTGCATCGGAAAACGATGCCGACAGGCTTCCCCGCAGCAGCAGGTTGTAGGAACGGGAGATGAACTCCCGCTTCGGCCCGCGGACGACCCGGCTGGCGCGCGACAACCGGGTGCCGATCGCGACGTCGGAGTGATTGCTGAGCAGCGGCGCCAGCAGCGGCAACACCGCGCGCAGGTCGGTGGACAGATCAACATCCATGTAGCCGACCACGTCAGCCACCGATTGGGACCAAGCCGCCTTGAGGGCCCGTCCCCGTCCCTTCTGATCAAGATGCAGGACACGAACCGCCGGCAGGTGGTCGGCCAGCTGCCGGGCCACCGTCCAGGTCCCGTCGGTACTGGCGTTGTCGGCAATGGTGATGCAGTAGCTGTACGGAAGATGATCACGCAGGTACTCGTCCAACCGGATCACCGACGGAGCAAGATCAACTTCCTCGTTGTAGACCGGGATCACCAACTCCACTGCGGTCTGCACCGGTGCCAGCTGTTGATCTTCCACCTGCGGCGGGCGCTCGACCTGGTAGGCGTACTCGGTCATGATCAGTTGCCCCCGTCCAGGTCGTAGACGGTGACGCCGTCGACGGTCTTGGCGGTGAAGTTGTCCTCAACCCAGCTCTGGATCTGCGTCGCGCTGTCCTGGCTGCTGGTGCCGGACATCTGCCCTTCGCCACCGCTGGAGATGAAGTAGTGGATCTTGCCCTCCGCGACGTACTGCCGGAACTGCGCCAGCGTCGGGCTGGCGGCGGTGCCGTTGAAGCCGCCGATCGCCATCACCGGCTTCTCGGTGGCGAGCTGATAGCTGGCCGCGTTCTGCGCCCGTGCGGTGGCCGCGACCCAGGTGTAGTCGTCGGCGTTCTGGGACAGCAGTGCCTTCATCTCGTCGCTGACCTCGGCGCCGTTGAGCAGTCCGCCCATGCCGCCGGCAGATTCGCCGGCCTCCGAGCCGCTGGTGCCGCCCGATGCCTGGCCGGGCACGCCGCCGGGCATCGGCTGCCCGCCCTGGGACTGTCCGCCGGGCGCCATGCCACCACCGGGGAACCCGCCCTGAGCGGCTCCGTTCTGGGTTTGACCGTTCTGGGTTTGGCCGTTCAGGCCGGGAGGCGTGCCGCCCGGTCCGCCGGCGCCGCCACGCATGCCTCCGCCGCCGGCGCCACCCATCGAGCTGACCGGGCCGGCGGTGACGATCGAGCCGGTGTGCGGGGTGAGCACGGTGTCGACGGTGTAGCTGGCCGGTCCGGTCAGTGCGGCCACAGCGGCCAATGTCAACACCGCGGACGCTGCTGCCTTGGGCAGCCGGTCGATCAGCACGAAGCCGGCGGTGGCCAGCAGCCCGGTGCCGAGCACCAGCCAGCGAAGACCCAGGTAGGGCTGCTCGCCGGACTGGCCTAGCAACACGAACGCCCAGGCGGTGCTACCGGCGGCCGCGGCAGCCAGCGCGATCCGGGCAACCAGCCGGTCGCGGCGGCGCCAGAGCACGGTGCCGCCGATGATCACCGTGCCGGCAATCCACGGGGCCAGCGCGACGGTGTAGTAGTCGTGATAGATGCCGGCCATGAAGGAGAAGAACAGGCCGGTCATGATCATGGAACCACCGAAGACGATCAGCGCGGCCCGGGACTTGTCGGTCCGCGGAGCCTTCCCGATCATGATCAGGGCGACGATCATCAACAGCAGCGCGGCCGGAATCAGCCAGCTGATCATGCCGCCGGAGACGCTCTCGAAGAGTCGCAGGATGCCGGTGCCGCTGCCGGACATGCCGCCACCGCCACCGCCGGGTCCGCCGCCGCCGAAGGTCTCCATGCCGGCCGGCAGTTCGCCGCCATGGGGCATCCCGCCCGCGCCACCGCCGACCTGACCGGACTCGTTGCCGGTCAGCCGGCCGAGCCCGTTGTAGCCGAACACCAGCTCCAGTACGGAGTTTTTGGTGGAGCCGTCGATGTAGGGCCGGCTCGACTTCGGCCACAGCTCCACGATCGCCACCCACCAGCCGAGCGAGACGATCACGGAGGCGAGCGCACCGAGCAGATGCAGCAGTCGCTTGCGGAAGGAGGTGGGCGCTGCGATCAGATACACCAGAGCAAACACCGGCAGCACCAGGAACGCCTGCAGCATCTTGGTCAGGAAACCCAGCCCGACCAGGGCACCGGCCAGCATCAACCAGCTGGCACTGGCCCGCTCGGTGGCTCGGAGTACGAAGTAGCCCGCCAGCACCAGCAGGAACAACAACAGGGCATCAGGGTTGTTGAAGCGGAACATCAGCGCCGCGGACGGAGTCAGCGCGGTGATCAATCCGGCAGCCAAACCTGCGGTGTGACCGCTGACCCGCTTGATCGCGGCGTACACCACGCCGACCGTCGCCACCCCGAGCAGTGCCTGGGGGACGAGGATGCTCCACGAACTCAGCCCGAAGATCCGCACCGACAGGCCCATCAGCCAGAGCGAGGCCGGCGGCTTGTCCACCGTGATCGAATTGCCGGCATCGAGAGAGCCGAAGAAGAAGGCCTTCCAGCTCTCCGATCCGGCTTGGGCGGCGGCGGAGTAGAACGAGTTCGCATAGCCCGACGCCGACAGCGACCACAGATACAGGGTCGCCGTGATCGCCAACAACACCAATACGGACAACCGGCGCAGCCAGGGCCGCGCCGATTCGGACACCGGATCGGAAGTCCGCCCGGGTGGCGACTGATGATCGAGGTCGGGGCCGGGCAGATCATGATCATCAGTGGCGCCGGCGGGGCTGGGGCGCAGCGAGGTCGTCGTCATGGCATCGACCATCGCGGCCGACACTGTGCCGACGATTCAGCCGCGCTATGTCGCGGCTGTGCACGGGTGATCCACAGTCCAGGCACCTGTTCACGGATCGGGCAGTGCCGATGCAATCGCCGCGGGCGCACTCCGGTTGGGTAGGTTGGCGGTCGTGCTTCGAGACGCCGAATCGATCATCAACGCCCTCCTCGACCTGCGCAGCTGGGAGGTGTACGACGTCGACCCGCAGGGCAGAATCCTTGCCGGACACGACGAAACCGGCAGCATGCAGCTGGTCGAACTGTCACCGGACGGGACGCGTACTCAGCTGACGGCACTGCCGTCACGTTGCTCCGGCCGGTACGTCCCCGGCAGCGATCCGCGCCAGGTGGTCGTGCAGCATGACAGCGGCGGCGATGAGCTGATGCAGTTGTCCATGATCACCGTCGACGACAGCGTGCCCTACCAGCTGGACGAGCTGACCCCGCTGGTCCACGACAGCCGCTACATGCATGTGCTGCAGGACGTGACCGAGGCCTCGGTGATCTACTCCACCAATCGGCGCAACAACGTCGACATGGATGTGGTTGTCCGTGATCTTGCCACCGGGGCCGAATCGGTCCTCTATGACGGTGGCGGCTACATCGGTCTCGCCGCGGTCTCCCATGATCAACAGAGCGTGGCGGTCACCGCGCTCAGCCTGCAGCCTGCCAGTACCACCGTCTTCCTGGCCGGCGCTCGGACCGGAGAGATCACCGATCCGCAGGAGCACGCCGCCCATCACGACGTCGCCTGGGCGGCCGATGACGAATCGTTGATCATGAGCTCCAATCACCACCGGGAGTTCACCGCCATCGTCAAGGTGTCCGAGGACGGCGACGTCTGGCAGGAGCTGTTGGCGGCCGGTGATCATGATCTGCACGTCAGTGTGTCTCCGGACGGTACGGCGATGGCGGTCGGCCACCACGTCGACGGCGTGGACAAGATCACCATCCACGACATCGACGGCACCGAGCGTGCCGCGGTGACGCTACCTCGGGCCGGGATGCCGTCGGCGGTCTGGGCGCCGGACTCGTCCCGCTTCGCCTTGTTGGTCAACGCTGCAACGGATCCTGGATCGATCTACAGCGTCGATGCCCGGACCGGCGACGCGATCACCATCGTCGACGGGCGTGATCAACTTCCCGATGATCTTGCGCTGTCCGAGCCGTCCGTGCACCGGGTGTCGACGCCGGACGGTGAGCAGATTCCCTGCTTCGTGTATCCCGCGACCGGCACCGGTGATCCTCGGCTGGCCGGCTCGTCGGTGCTGCATGTGCACGGCGGTCCGGAGGCGGAGGCGACCAGGATCTTCAACCCGGTCGTACAGGCGCTGACCGCCGTCGGCATCACCGTCCTGGTGCCCAATGTGCGCGGCTCGAACGGCTACGGCAAGCGCTGGATCAGCCTGGACGATGTGGACAAGCGACTCGATTCGGTCGCCGATCTGGCAGCGTTGCACGGCTGGCTGCCGACGATCGGCCTTGATCAGCGGCGGAGCGCGCTCTGGGGTGGGTCGTACGGTGGCTACATGGTGCTGTCCGGCGTCACCATGCAGCCGGACCTGTGGGCCGCGGGCGTGGACATCGTCGGCATCTCATCACTGGTGACGTTCCTGGAGAACACCTCCGGCTATCGACGCGCCTACCGTGAGCGTGAGTACGGCCGGCTCGACGATGACCGGGACTTCCTGATCAAGGCGTCACCGATCACGTACCTTGATCAACTTCGGGCGCCACTGTTCGTCATCCACGGCGCCAATGATCCTCGGGTGCCGCTCTCCGAGGCCGAGCAGATCACTGCCGCGCTGGCCGAACGCGGCATTCGGCACGAGCTGCGGGTCTACTCCGATGAGGGCCACGGACTGGCCAAACGCGCCAACCGCAAGGACGCCTATCCGGCCGCGATCGCCTTCTTGACCGACATCCTCGCCTCCTCCTGACCGCGAGAGCCGCCGGCCGACGTCAATGGGCGACCGGCGGCTGACTGGTGGCCAACTCTGATGTCGGTGGGACGGTTTAGGGTGCGGCTGTGGAGGTTGCCGTGGGGTACGACGGCGGCGGGCTGGCGCTCGCCGTGGTCACCGGTGACGGCGTCGAAGAGCCTCGGCGGATCGATCCGGAGCGGTTGCCCGAATTGCCCGAGCTGCTCGAGTCACTCGGCGCGCCGCTGGCCGAGGTTCGTTGGATCTGGGCCGACACCAAGGCGATCTATCCCAGGCTGCTGGCGGCCGGGGTGCGGGTCGAGCGCTGTCATGATCTCCGGCTCTGTCACGCCATCCTGGCCGGTCACGCACCGGCGTTGGCCGCCGATTCGCGATGGCAGCGGCACGAGATCGCCGAGTCGGAGCCGACTCTGCTCGATGATCAACCGAGCGAGTCGCGAGTCGAGCTGACCGAGGTCGTCGCCGAGTATGTACGCCAACGGCAGCACGTCGTGCACGATCCCGGCCGCGATGATCAGGAACGCATCCGCAGGGCCAAGCTGCGCTTGTTGCTGTCCGCCGAATCTGCCGGTGCCCTGGTCGCTGCCGAGATGGCGTACCACGGACTGCCCTGGGATGTCGCCGTCCATGATCAACAACTGACCGAACTGCTCGGTCCGCGACCGAGGTTCGGCGGTCGTCCGGACAAGCTGCAGGCGGTCGCGGACCGGATGATCACCGAGCTCGGCGTCGGGAGCTTCAACCCGGATTCGCCGGTCGAGCTGTTGCAATCCCTGCATCGTGCCGGGATCAATGTCGAGAGCACGCGCAAGTGGGAGCTGGAGCGGATTGATCATCCGGCCATCGAACCGCTGTTGGAGTACAAGAAGCTCTCCCGGCTGCTGTCCGCCAACGGCTGGACCTGGTTGGACAGCTGGGTCAAGCATGGCCGCTTCCGCCCGGACTACGTGGTCGGCGGCGTGGTCACCGGACGCTGGGCCACCAACGGCGGTGGCGCCCTGCAGTTGCCGAAGCAGATCCGTAGTGCGGCCAAGGCCGATCCCGGCTGGAAGCTGGTGGTGGCCGATGCCTCACAGCTGGAGCCGCGGGTGCTGGCGGCGATGGCAGGTGATGATCAACTGGCGTCGGCGGCTCGCGGCCACGATCTCTATCAGGGACTGGTCGATGCCGGCGTCGTCGACACCCGGGCACATGCCAAGGGCGCCATGCTCGGCGCACTGTACGGCGCGACCACCGGCTTCGGCGGACAACTGATGCCACGGTTGATCAAGGCCTACCCTCGAGCAACCGGTGTGGTCGAGCAGGCGGCCCGGGACGGCGAGCAGGGTGCTGTCGTCAGCACTTTCCTGGGCCGGCGCTCGCCCGAAGCGTCGGCGTCCTGGCGAGAGTTGCAGCAATTGGCCGGCAGCGGTGAGGCGTCCGCCGAGGAGGCCCGCCGGGCCCGACAGTGGGCGCGTGATTGGGGTCGGTTCACCCGGAATTTCGTGGTCCAGGGGACAGCCGCGGAGTGGGCCTTGTGTTGGATGGCCCGGCTGCGGCAGACGCTTGTTGATCAAGGTCAGGACGGTGCCCGACCGCACCTGGTCTACTTCCTGCACGACGAGGTGATCGTGCACAGCCCGATCGATTGCGCGGACCGGGTGGCGGAGTTGATCATGGACGCCGCGGCGCAGGCCGGTCGGCTGCTGTTCGGCGACTCCGGTGTCGAGTTCGCCCTGCAGATCGCGATCGTCGACGACTACGGCCAAGCCAAGTGATCATCCTTCGCGGTTGAGGTCGACGGGTTCACCGGCCCAACCGTGTGCGCTGGGAGTCGATCGACCCCTCACGGGGCGGGCGCCTGCCCACCATGCGAGAAGGTTCGGTGCCGCCGCAGTGGCCCCTTGACCAGGACATAGTCCATCCGGTTTATTAAGCGCTGCCCGAAGGTTCGTACAACGCTGTTCTGCCGAAAGGGAATTGCTATGACGAGACATCGTCCACAGTTCGAGGACGTTCAGAGCGTCCTGTCCTATCAACTCAGCCGCCGTGGAGTGCTGGGAGCCGGCGCGGCTCTCTCCGCCGCCGGCGTGCTATCTGCCTGCTCCGGCGGAGGTGGGTCGTACACCGATCAAGGACCGAAGGGCGGCAAACAGCCGTCGATGAAGGTCGAGATCGGCAAGGCCAACATCCCGACACCGCGAGAGAAGACGTTGATCGTCGGCCAGGTCGAATTCACCGTCTTCGACAACTGGAACAACATGGTCCCGAACGGGGCGCCGGGCGCGTCCGGTTTCGACATCTTCGTCCGTGAATACATGTTCTACATGAATCTCGCCACCGGAAAGCTGATCCCGTGGCTGTGCACCGACTACTCCTACAACGACGACTTCACCGAGTTGACGTTCAACTTCGACCCGAAGGCGAAGTGGAGTGATGGCAAGCAGTTGACCTCACAGGACTTCAAGTGGACGGTCGACCTGTTGCGAGAGCGCAAGGACCTGATCGGTGGCGGCGGTGATCTGAGCGAGTTCGTGGAAGAGGTCGACGCAACCGACCCGCACAAAGCGGTGCTGCACCTGAAGAAGCCCAATCCACGCATGCATTACGGGTTCGTCGCGGTCATTGCCACCGGCTTCGAGATCCGGCCCAAGCACATCTGGGAAGGCAAGGACCCGACCACCTTCAAGGACAACCCACCGGTGCGGACCGGTCCGTACACCCTCAAGGACGCGATCCCCAGCCAGAAGATGTTCGTCTGGGAGAAGAATCCGGACTACTGGAACAAGGACAACCTGGACGTCAAGCCGCAGTACGTGGTCTACCAGAGCACGGCCGAACAGGCCGACCCGGCGGCGTTGGCCTTCGAGCGGGCCGAATTCGATGTGGGCTCGATCGACGAGCAGCATGCCGCGCAATTGCGATCCGAGGGCTATCCAGCCCTGATCACGACCCAGTTCAACGACCCCTGCCCGCGCGCGTTGTGGATGAACAACGATCCCAAGCGCGGCTTGATCGCCGAGCCCAAGATGCACTGGGCGATCAACTACCTGATCGATCGCGAAAAGATGGGCTCCAAGGTCTGGCCGGTGGAAGTTGCGCCGGCCCAGTATCCGTGGGCGGACTATGCGACCAACAAGAAGTGGGAGATCCCGGAGGTCGCCGACAAGTACAAGTTCTCCTACGATCCGGCCAAGGCTGAGTCGCTCCTGGACGAGATCGCGCCCAAGGGCAGCGATGGCAAGCGGATGTACAAGGGCAAGCCGGCCCAGATCTCGATCATCACCCCGGATCCGACCGACGGGGACGTCTTCGCGATCGGGAAACTCATTGCCGATGAGTTGAAGAAGGTCGGTGTGCAGGCATCGATGCGAAGCCTCAGTGGTTCGGTGTTCGACGAGAAGATGCAGCTCGGGCAATTCGATGCGGCCGCCTACTGGACCTGCTTCGTCTCCTGGGATCCGGAGCAGTTGTACAGCGATCTGCAGAGTGACAAGGCGCAGCCGATCGGCAAGAACGCGGTGGACAAGAACAAGTCCCGCTTCCGCAGTGACGAAATGGACCAGGCCTCGAAGCAACTGGCCAATCTGGATCCGACGAGCGCCGAGGCGAAGCAGCCGTTGCAGCAGGCACTCGAGACCTACTATCAGGGACTGCCGATCACGCCGATCATCCAGACCGGTTATCCGCAGTACTTCAATACGACCTTCTGGAAGGGCTGGCCGACCGACGACAACCTCTATCAGGTGCCGTTGAACTGGTGGGGTCAGTTCATGTTCATCCTCGGCCGGATCGAGGCGACCGGGCAGAAGGCGAAATGACGACGACAGCGGCACCGCCGGGGCAAGCGGACAAGCAGGCGGAGCGGCAGCGCAACCAGCCGGCGCCGGTTGCGGCGGCCAGGACGGTGTTCAATCGACACCCCCTGGCGGCCTACGCGGTGCGACGGTTCGGGCTCTATCTGGTGGAGCTCTGGGGCGCGCTCACGATCGCGTTCTTCTTCTTCCGGCTGATCCCCGGAGATCCGGTGCAGACCTTCATCCAGTCGCTGCAACAGAACTACGTCTACAACGTCGAGGCCAGCGCGGACGTGATCGCCCGATACCAGAAGGAGTTCGGGCTGGAGGGCAACCTGCTTCAGCAGTACCTGCACTACATGTACAACCTGGTGATCAAACATGATCTTGGACCGTCCTTGATCAACTATCCGACACCGGCCATCGACGTGGTGATGCGATCACTGCCCTGGACGATCGGCCTGCTCGGGATCTCCGCTGTGCTGGCTTGGATCCTGGGGTTGGCGGCCGGTGCGATCGCGGGCTGGCGTCGAGGTAAGGCGGGTGCCGAGGTCGCCACCAACCTGGCGATCATTCTCGGCCACGTGCCGTTCTACTTCGTCGCACTGGTTCTGGTGTACGTCTTCGCCTACAGCCTGGGCTGGTTCCCGCCACGGTCAGCGTACGACTCCAGCATCACACCGCAGTTCTCGCTGGAGTTCATCGGCAGTGTGATCAAGTACGGCTTCCTGCCGGCGGCTTCGATCGTGATCATCGGCATCTTCAACTGGTTGCTGTCCACCAGGATGTTGATGATCCCGGTGCTCGGCGAGGACTACCTGAACTATGCCGAAGCCAAAGGTCTCAAGCCAGGAAGGATTCTCAGCCGGTACGCACTGCGCAACATCTACCTGCCCCAGGTGACCGCCTTCGGCATCTCGCTCGGCTTCATCTTCAACGGCAACGTGCTGGTGGAGCAGCTGTTCAACTACCCGGGGCTCGGCACGACCCTGGTGACGGCGATCCAGCAGTTGGATTTCAACACCATCCTCGCGGTGACCGATCTGGCCATCATCGCCGTGCTGACGGTGAACCTGTTCCTCGACCTACTACTGCCGGTGCTTGACCCTCGCGTCAAGTACTGGCGCTGAGGGGGCTTAGATGTCCGTAGCAACTGTGACACGAGTCTTCTCCTCGCCGGTCAAGGCGGTTCGTCGTAGCCGCAAACTGAGCAGCGGTTTGTTGATCTTGCTGTTCCTGATCGTGCTGGCACTGCTCAGCCCACTGGTCAACGCGTGGATCGGGCAGGGCCAGGATCCGGTTCAGATCGCCACCTACGACAAGTGGTTGGTGCCGTCGGCGGAGCATCCCCTCGGCACCGATCAGCTCGGCCGCGATGTGCTGGCGATGACGGTCGGCGCCATGGGCGTCTCGTTGGAGATCGGCGCGATCGCAGGATTGATCTCCACCGTGCTGGGCGTGGTGGTGGCCTTCATCGCCGGCTACAAGGGAGGCTGGTTGGACTCGTTCCTGTCCACCTTCACCGGCATTCTGCTGGTGATCCCGACCTTCCCGCTGTTGATCGCGTTGTCGGCGTACGCCAAGGACGTTTCGCTCGTGCAGGTCGGGCTGATGCTCTCGGTCTTCTCGTGGCCGTTCGCGGCGAAGACGATGCGGTCCCAGGTGCTCAGCCTGCGCACGCGACCGTATGTCGAGCTGGCCAAAGTGAACAAGGCCCGGGATCCGGAGATCATCATCACCGAGCTGCTGCCCAACCTGGCGCCCTTCATCGGTGTCGGCTTCGCCAACGCCGCACTGGGCGCGATCTTCGGGCTGATCGGGCTGGAGGTGATCGGGCTCGGGCCCGGAGGTGTGATCGACCTCGGTCACATCATCTACAGCGCGATCAACACCGGCGCGCTCACCCTCGGTGCGTGGCCGATGTTCGTCGTTCCGATCATCCTGCTGACCTTGCTGTTCGCAGCGCTGAACATGATCAACATCGGGTTGGAAGAGGTCTACAACCCACGGCTGAGAGGAGTTGCCGGTGAGTGAGGACCGGGACCATGTGCTGGAGATCTCCGATCTCAGCGTTCAGTACGCCACCGCAACCGGCGACATCACCGCCGTCGACGGACTGAGTCTGGACGTCCGCCGTGGTGAGATCATCGGCATCGCCGGTGAGTCCGGCAGCGGCAAGAGCACCCTGGCGGTGGCGCTGCTGCGGTTGCTGAAACCTCCGGGCAAGATCGCTTCGGGTTCGATCACCTTCCGCCCGAAGAGCGGCCCGCCGGTCGACCTGATGAAGGTCGGTGGCGGGCAACTGCGGGCCCTGCGGTGGCGCAACATCTCTTACCTGCCTCAGGGTTCGATGAATTCACTCAATCCGGTGATGCGGATCAAGGATCAGTTCGCCGATGTGATCATCGAGCACGCGCCGCAGCGGCGCGGCGAGTTGGACACTCTCATCCCGCGTCTGCTCGGTCAGGTCGGCCTGGAGCCGGCCGTCGCCCGGATGTATCCGCATGAGCTGTCCGGCGGGATGAAGCAGCGGGTGCTGATGGCGATCTGTGTTGCGCTCGAACCGGACTTGATCATCGCCGACGAGCCGACCACAGCGCTGGACGTGACCATCCAGCGGGTGATCCTGCAGAGCCTTGCCGATCTTCGCGACTACTTCGGTGTCACGTTGATGTTGATCTCCCACGACATGGGCGTACATGCCCAGCTGGTGGATCGGGTCGCGGTGATGTACGAAGGCGAACTGGTTGAGGTCGGCGACGTTCGGCAGGTGTTCAAGGATCCGCGGCACGAGTACACCAAGGACCTGATCGATTCGATTCCGGATCTGGGCGAAAGGAGAGCGTCGTGAGCATCTCGACCAGGCGCGCCACCCGGCTGGTGGACCAGGAAGTGATCGATCAGCGGATCGATCTGCAGCACGTGCGGCAGGACTTTCATGCCCGCGGGAAGGCCGGCGGATTCATGACGGCGGTCGCCGACGCCACCTTCGAACTGACCTCGAATCCGGCTCAGATCGTCAGCCTGGTTGGCCAGAGCGGCAGCGGGAAGAGCACCATCGCCCGCAACATCCTGGGGCTGCAGAAGCCGACGTCGGGGGCGATCACCTTCAACGGCAAGGACATCTTCTCGATGTCCCGTGCCGAGCACGACGAGTATCGACGCAATGTGCAGCCGGTCTTCCAGGATCCGTACGCGATCTTCAATCCGATCTACCGGGTGGACCGGGTGCTGTGGAAGGCAGTGAAGAAGTTCAAACTGGCCAGGACGCGTGAGCACGGCCTGGAGCTGATCGAGCGATCGCTGAACGCGGTCCGGCTCGACCCCAGTCAGGTCCTCGGCCGCTATCCGCACCAGTTGTCCGGCGGACAGCGCCAACGGGTGATGCTGGCTCGGGTGCACATGTTGCGGCCGGCGTTCATCATCGCCGACGAACCGGTGTCGATGCTGGATGCCCAAGTACGCAAGCTGTTCCTGGACATCTTGTTGGACTTCCAGCGTGACTTCCACATGACCACGTTGTTCATCACCCATGACCTGTCCACCGTCTACTACGTCGGTGGCGAGGTGATGGTGATCACCAAGGGCGAGATCGTCGAACGCGGTCCGGTGTCGACAGTGATGCACCAGCCGTCGCATCCCTACACCCAGCTGCTGCTCGCCTCGGTCCCGCGCCCCGACCCGGATCGGCGGTGGACGGATCGGATCGAGGTGTCCGAGTCCGGTGATCAGACCGCCGTCGGTGGCGAGCCGGCAGAGCTGGAGGAAATCGTCCCGAGCTGACAGTTGTTCGGCCTGTCGGTCCGGATTGCCGCCAGCAACCGGACCGGCATCGTCGACTGGCCGTCATTGGGGTTGGCGTCAGGAGCCGACGGCCCGCCGGTCAGCGAGCCTTCAGCCAGGCCAGAACGGCCAGCACCCGGCGATTGTCCGAACCGATGTCCGGCAAGTTGATCTTGGCGAAGATGTTGGACACATGCTTCTCCACCGCACCGCCGGTGACCACCAACTGCTGGGCGATCGCAGAGTTGCTGCGGCCCTCGGCCATCAGCGCCAGCACCTCGCGCTCCCGAGGGGTCAGTGCAGCCAGCGGGTCCTGCTTGCGCCGGGCCACCAACAGTTGCGCGACCACCTCGGGATCGAGCACCGTGCCGCCCTCGGAGATGGTGCGCAGCGCGTCGGCCAGGGTGTCCAGCGAGGTCACCCGATCCTTCAGCAGATAGCCGACCCCGCCGCGACCGTCGGACAGCAACACGTCGGCGTAGGAGAGCTCGATGTAGGCCGACAACATCAGGATGCCAAGATCAGGATTGGCCGACCGCGCCTCGACAGCTGCCCGCAGTCCGTCGTCGGTGTTGGACGGTGGCATCCGGATGTCCACCACGGCAACGTCCGGCCGGTGCTTGGCCGCCGCCTCGACCAGGCTGGGCGCATCGGGCACCGCGTCTACCACCTCGCAGCCGACCTCGGCCAGCAGACGGATCAGGCCCTCACGCAGCAGTACGGAATCATCGGCAACGAGCACACGCATGCCCGACAGTGTCTCGTACTCCGGTGAGATCGGGTACGCCGCCGGGCCGCCGAGCTCAGTGATCGCCATGGTGATGATCCCGGCAATCGGGTGTCCGGTCGTTGTTGATCATGAGTTGGACGCCTGCAGCGGGATGGTGGCGGTCAGATGGGTCGGGCCGCCGGCAGGGGAGGAGACGGTCAGGGTGCCGTCCACGCCGCGCAGTCGTTCGGCCAATCCGGCCAGGCCATGACCCTTGGCCAACGACGCGCCGCCGATCCCGTCGTCGGTGATGGTCAGTACCGCGATGGCGCCGACCGGACGCAGCTCGACCCAGCAGTTCCTGGCGGCACTGTGCTTGGCCATGTTGGTCAGGGCTTCGGCGGTGACGAAGTAGACCGCGTTCTGGGCCGGGTCGCTGAGGGTGATTTCGTCGATGTCGACCGTGGTCGGCGTACCGGACCGGGCGGCCAGCGCGGTGATCGCGGCCGGCAGCCCCTGCTCGGACAGGATCGGTGGTGCGATTCCGCGGGACAACGTACGGATCTCAGCCAGTGCCTCCTGTGACTGCTCGAAGGCAGACCGCATCATCGCCCGGGCCTCGGCCGGATCGGTGGCGATCCGGCGCTCGGCGGCGCTGATGTCCATGCCCAGCCGGACCAGTCGCTGCTGCGGCCCGTCATGGAGATCCCGCTCCAACTTGCGCAGGGTGAGTGCCTCGGCCTCGCCGGCCGCGGCGCGGCTGGTGGCCAGCTGGCTGACCTGTTCGCGCAGCGCCGAGGTCTCGTCGTCCAGCAGACCGCGGGCAATGCCGGCCTGGAGTGCGACCAACCCGCGCATCACGAACGGTGCGGTGATCACGAACACCGCGCCCAGGAACATGTTCACCACGATCTCGGACATCCGGCCGGGGAAGCCGAGCAGGAAGGCCAGGCCGCCCTCCGAACCCTGGCCCGGCAGCCAGACGCTCCACACGCCGTACAACAGGCCACCGGGTCCGGCGACGAACCAGGTGACGGCGATCGGGAAGCACACGGTGGCGACGATGAAGATGATCACCACATGCAGGAACTCCCGCCAGGACTGGGCATGGCCGAGCCGCCGGAAGCGGCTCCGCAGCCCCTTGGTCTTGGTCGGGTAGATGGTCTGGGTGATCTCGTACCCGAGGACGCCGAGCAGACGGCGGTGATAGCGGGCGAGGCCACCGGCGATGCTGAGACAGAGGGTGAGGACGGCGAAGCCGACGATGATCGGCGTGGTGCCGAGTCCGACGGCGAAGAGTGGGATGCAGACGATGAAGCCGAACAACGAGATGAAGAAGCTGGCCACCAGGAAACCGAAGTCCTGACAGGTACGACGGACCAGCTCGCCGACACTCCGACGGCTGAGCGGCGGCTCGGTTTGGTCATCGGGTGCCGAGGCGGATCCCGGGTCCTGCGGATCGAGGATCCGTCCGATCGGCGAATTCATGGCTGGCGCCCCTTCTGACTGCTCAGTGCTGGTGAATCTGGCCTCAGCCTTCCCGAACCCAGCCCGATACGCCATCGGGAACGCCGGTGAAGTGGGGGTGGGGATACCCCTAGTGAGCGGCCGCCCGGATCCGGGACATTCCCCAGCCGCTCCGCGCACACGACTCACCGTTCCCCGGTCCCCGATCCCCAGTCTCCGGCCCGCTGGCTCGGCTCGACCCTATCCGGCCGATTCGGGCCGGCGCACGGCGAAATCCGACCGCCGGGTCAGCCGACCGAGGTGAGCGCTGTCAGTCTGGTCGCCACTTCGATCGCCGCCGAAGCCGCCTCGTACCCCTTGTCCTCGCGGGACCCCTGGTACTGATCATTCGGCGGCAGACCGGCGCGATCCAGCGCTTGATCCTCGCTGTCGCAGGTGAGCAACCCGAACCCGATCGGAACCCGGCCGTCGACCGCCAGCCGGGCGAGTTGGTCGGTGGCGCCGCGACAGACGTAGTCGAAGTGCGGGGTGGCGCCGCGGATCACCACACCGAGCGCGACCACCGCCCGATAGCCCTGATCGATCGCGGCCGCTGCCCCGAGGGGCAGCTCGAACGAGCCCGGTACTCGGATCACCTCCGGCTCTGCGGTCTGCGCCTGGTGGCAGGCCCGCAACGCTCCGGCCAGCAGCCCGTCCATCACCACCTCGTGCCAGCGGGATGCGACGATCGCCACCCGCAGGCCCGGCGCTCGGACGACGTGCGGGGTTGGTGCTCCGGTTCCACTCATGATGGTGCTCCTGGGTTGTCGGGACCGGCGGTCAGGTCGAGGCCACTCAGTCGATGGCCCATCCGGTCGCGTTTGGTCATCAGGTAGCGCAGGTTGTCCGGTCCGGAGAAGGTGCCGGTGTCGATCCGCTCCGTGACCCGGATGCCGCCGCGGGTCAGCCCGTCCTGTTTGGCCGGGTTGTTGGTGACCAAGCGCACCGAGTGGACACCAAGATCATCAAGGATCTGTGCCGCGTCGTCGTAGCTGCGGGCATCGGCCGGCAGACCAAGATCAAGATTTGCGTCCACGGTGTCTCGACCGCGCTCCTGCAGCTGGTAGGCCCGCAGCTTGGGCACCAGCCCGATCCCACGACCTTCCTGTCCGCGGAGGTAGATCAGCACCCCGCCTTCGCGCCCGATCCGGGCCAACGAATCCTCCAGCTGCGGGCCACAATCGCAGCGCAGCGAACCGAAGACGTCGCCCGTCAGGCACTCGGAGTGCACCCGGGTGAGCACCGCGTCCACACCGGGATCCCCGGCGACCAGGGCGACATGCTCGACGCCGGTCAACCGGGAGCGGTAGCCGTAGGCGGTGAATTCGCCGTACGGTGTGGGCAACCGGGTCGCCGCGATCCGTTCCACCAGCCGCTCGTGCCGCCAGCGATAGCGGGCCAGCTGCTCGATGGTGATCATGGCCAGTCCGTGCTCTTCGGCGAAATCGTGCAGCTGCCGATCACGCATCATGGTCCCGTCATCGTTGATCAACTCACTGATCACCGCGGCCGGGCGCAGGCCGGCCAGCCGAGCAAGATCAACACCGGCCTCGGTGTGACCGCGTCGTTCCAGTACGCCACCGTCTCGGGCGCGCAGCGGGAAGACGTGTCCCGGTCGGGTCAGGTCGGTCGGCGTGCTGGCCGGGTCGGCCAGCGTTCGTACCGTACGAGTCCGGTCGGCAGCCGAGATGCCCGTCGTCACGCCCACGGCGGAGTCCACCGTGATCGTGTACGCAGTCCGCATCGGGTCCGCGTTCTGCGGCACCATCTGCCCGATGTCCAGCCGGTCGAGGTCGGCGCCATGCATCGGCACGCAGACCACGCCGGAGCTGTATCTGATCATGAACGCCATCAGCTTCGGGTCGGCCTTCTCCGCGGCGAAGATCAGGTCGCCCTCGTTCTCCCGATCCTGGTCATCGGCCACCACCACCGGGCGGCCGGCCGCGATCGCCTCGATCGCGCGCTGCACCGCGGCGTCGGTCCGATCCAGCCGATCATGATCGTCGTCGTTCGAGCGCGGCTGATGTGGCGATGGTGCGGGATGTTGGGCTGTCGTGGTCATGATGCCGGCTGTCCGATCCGTTGCGGGGCGTCGGTGGTTGCACCGGCCCGTGCCGTGGTGAGCCGTTCGACGTATTTGGCGATCACGTCCACCTCGAGGTTGACCCGGCCACCCACCGGCAGCACGCCGAGGGTTGTCCGCGACAGCGTCTCCGGGATCAGCGCGACGCTGAAGCCGGCCGGATCGTCGGTCACCTCGACCACGGTCAGCGAGGTGCCGTCGACCGCGATCGAGCCCTTCTCGGCGACGTAGCGGACAAGATCATCCGGGACCGCGATCCGGACGACTTCCCAACGCTCGCCGGGGATCCGGTCGACCACGACCCCGGTGCCGTCGACGTGACCCTGCACGATGTGTCCGTCCAATCGGCCGTTGGCCGGCATGGCCCGCTCCAGGTTGACCGGGGCGCCCGGATCAAGATCACCGAGTGTGCTGCGGGACAAGGTCTCCGCCATCACATCGGCGGTGAAACCGTCCTCGGTCGTCTCGACGACGGTGAGGCAGACGCCGTTGACCGCGACCGAGCTGCCCAACGTTGCCTGCTGGATCGGCAACCGGGTCCGTACGCCGAGCCTGGCCGAATCGCCCAGCCGCTCCAGCGTGGTGACCTGTCCCAGGTCTTCGACAATTCCGGTGAACATCGTTCCACTACTCCTCAGTTTCTTGATCAAGATGGGTGCGATCAGCATCGGCCGGGCCGGAACATTCCAGCCGGGTCGTGATCCTGACGCAGAGTTCGTCTCCGGTGCCGATGGAGCGGACGTCGGTGATCACGCCGCGGACGGCGTCCGTGACGGAGTCGATACCAAGATCACCGATCGCCGCCGGTCCGGAGCCCAGGATCACCGGCGCGACGTAGTTGATCACCTCGTCCACCAGGCCAGATTCCAGGAAGGCCGCGGCCGCGCCCGGTCCGCCTTCGATCAGCACCGAGCACGCGCCGAGACGAATCAGCTCGGCCAGGGCCTGTTCCGGTGAACGGGTCCGCAACAGCACGGTGTCCGCCGCATCATCGAAGATCGCCGCATCGGCCGGCAGCGCGGTGGTGCCGAAGACGGCTCGGATCGGTTGCTCGATGTCGGCGTCCGGTTCTGCGTTCGGCCGCGCGGTCAGCCGGGGATTGTCGGCCAGCACGGTTCCGGTGCCGGTCAGCACCGCGTCGGAGTCGGCGCGCAGCCGGTGTCCGTCCTGACGTGCGGGCAGCGAGGTGATCCACTGGCTGCTGCCGTCGCGGGCCGCGACCCGGCCGTCCAGAGTGCTGGCCAGCTTGAGCCGGACGAACGGCCGGCCGTGTTCCCGGGCGAAGGTCCAGTCGGAGTTGATCTTGATCGCCTCGGCGGACCGAAAGCCGCCGATCACAGTGACTCCCGCGGATCGCAGCCGATCCGCACCGCCGGTGGCCAGCGGATTCGGATCGGGCTGGGCGAAGATCACCCGAGTGACGCCGGCGGAGATCAGCGCCGCACTGCAGGGACCGGTCCGGCCGTGGTGATTGCAGGGTTCGAGGGTGACGACGGCTGTGCCGCCGCGGGCCGCCGGGCCGGCCGCGGTCAACGCGGCCACCTCGGCATGAGGGGTGCCGGCACCACGATGGTGCCCGCTCCCGATCACCGCGCCGGAGGCGTCGAGCAGGACGCAGCCCACGCGCGGATTCCCGCCGCGGCGGCTGAAGGCGCCGGTCCTGGCCAACTCCAGGGCGCGCTCCATCGCCTGCTGCTCGGGCACGGTGGGCTGCGGAGTTTGCTCACGGTGGGCCGACTCTGTGACGGCGGCGTCCGGCATCGCCGGCATGGATGCTGCGTGCGGATTCTCGATCATCGCTCCCTCGGTCCTGCGGACTCCGGGGCATGAGAGGAATCGACCCATCGCGTACGGCTGCACGCCGATGAGGGCCGGTCGGATCGACCGGAAACACCGACGCCGACCGAGGACGACATCGAATCTCCGCGTGCGCTTCCCATCCGGACTTTCACCGTCGGTTCAGGAGTTACACCTGATCAACCGCTCACTGGCTGTGAGCGGGTCGCGGACTGTTACCGCCGGCTCGGAGTTTCACCGACCCCAGAGCACGCAAATTCGTCTTACCCGGCCAGTCTGGCACACGGATCAAGGCCGAAATCCGATCCGGTCACAATGCGAGCCGGCAACCTCCGAGCCGCGCCGGTGCTCAGCTGCACACGCCGAGCAGGCCGAGGGCGATGCTGTACGTGCGGGTGTTCGAGCGTGCCGATGTCCAGGTCGTCGAGCCGAAGCCGCGGTTGACCTGGACCCATGCTGTGCCGTTGTTGACCGTCGTGGTCACCTGGTAGCTGGTCGACGTGGTCGTTGCGGTGGCTGTGCCGTTGGGGCCGTAGCGCAGCGTGTACCCGGTCGCGCCCGTGACCGCGGTCCAGCTGAAGGTGACCGATCCGATGCCGAGCAGGCCACAACTGACGGTGGTGACCGGCACGGTGTAGGACCCGACCGTGCTGCCGGCAACCGGCACCTTGTCGGTGTAGGCCGCCCAGGTCGGTGCTGCCGACATACGTGCGGTCACCAGTAGCGCTGTGCCCAGGGCTGCTCCGACGAGGCGGATTGCCGGCGGGCGACTCGCTCTGGCGGTGGACGTTCCATGATCGCCAGGTCTCGGTGACCTATCGCCGGCGTCGTCGAGTTGATCACTGACTCGACGCTCGAGCCGCGGCTGCGGGTGATCAACTGCGTGCCGAGCCGCCGCGGAATCGGCATCGGTCGGATGATCATCGCTGCCGGACCCGGCCACCGGCTTGCGCAGCATGACGGCGATCATCACGGCGGCGTACAGGGCGAGCACGAAGACCCCGGGCGGCCGGGACAACCAGGCCACCGCAAAGCCGACGCCCGGGATGGCGAACCACAATCGATCGGCCGCCTCGACCCGGTACGTCTCATCGTCCGGCTGTTGGTTGGCATCGCCCTTGAGGCGGAGTTCGGCCTCACCGTCGACGATTCGGATCGACACCACTCGATGGGTGACCCGGGATCCCTGTGCAGGAACGGAAATGATGTCTCCGCCGGTGATCTTGGCAGCCGGCACCTCACGGGCGATGCCGAGGCTCCCAGCGTTGATCGTCGGCGACATCGAACCCGATCGGAAGATCAACGGGTGGACGCCGAACACCAGCCCGGCCAGAGTCAGGATCAGGCAACAGGCGCCGATCAGCGCCCCGAGCCAGAGGGCGACGTCGCCGATACGGTGCAGGGCCTTCGGCATCAGTGCACCTGCTCGGCGTTGAAGGTCAGGGTGATGTTGCTACTGCTTCCCTGTAGCGACGAGGCCGCCCCGTTCGGCAATGTCACCTGGACGCACAGGGACTCTGATGCGCTGGCTGCCAGGCTTCGCGGATTGGCGCTCGACCCGATCAAGTTGTTGCCGAAGCTGCTGCCGCTGTTGGTCAATGCGGTGCCCGGACAGGTCTTGCTGGCGCCGGAGCCACCGGTTGCCGTGTCCGCGGTGACCTTGACCGTGAACGCGCTGCCGAGCGTGCCGCTGGCGGTGGAATCGGCGTAGTAGGTCAACGCTGCCGTGCCGGCATTACGGACCGTCAGCACGGCTGCACTCGAGTTGCCGGGCACCATGTTGCTGACGTTCAGGGCGGTGTAGCTGGGGAGGGAATCGGCACTGTTGATCTTCAGATCCAAAGTGCCGGTGGAGATGGTCACTCCGCTCACCGGTGCCGTGTCGGTCCAGTAGGCGTAGGTGCCGGTGACGCCGACGCAGGCGACCACGCCGAGGGCCAGCGCTGCGCGGATCCTGATCGAACGAGGTCCGCGGCCACGCGGAGACGGTCGATCGTCAACCATGTGGTCCTCCTGCTCTGGTGTGACGTCGGGATCGCAGCAGTACCAGGCCGATGCCGATCAGCAGTCCGGCGGCAGGCAGCAGCCAGGCTGCGACCTCGTTTCCGGTGTTCGGCAGCGGTTGCTGATCTTGGCCCGGTGGCGGCCGGTGACCGCTCGGGGCGGACTCGGTCAGTGTCACGCGGAAGTCCAACGCGCTGAGCTGGTACTGGGAGGAGTTGCCGGCCGGCCAGCGATAGCGCACCCGAACGATGATCTTGATCTCAGCGCCCGGACGCACGGGCGGTTCCAGTCGCTGATCTCGGCCCCCTGCGCTGATCGGCATCCAGTCACCGCCGGCGGTGCGCGCCGACAGCAGGATCGTGTCGTGCTGCAGCAGTTGATCATCGCGCTCGGCATCCAGTCCGAGCGCGAGATCACCGGTGCTGCTGGCGGCATTTCTTACCCAGAAGGAGGATTCGACCACATCGCCGGGCACCCAGGTCACCGACGTGTCGAAGAGCGGATGTTCCAATCGGGACGACCAACTGTGTTGGTCCTTGCTGACCAGGACTTCGTCCTGTGCGTTGGCCGGCGCCGCCGGCGCGACCAGCACCAGACCGGCAGCGGTCGCCACCGCAGCAATCGCGAGTCGAGCGATTCTCATGCCGCCTCGTGCACCTCCCGGTTCGTTGGCCGGCGACGGGCCGAGCGGCGATCGCGAATCGCCGAGGCGAACATGTAGCCGGCGTAGCCGAGCAGGGCGGCGCTGACCAGAAACACCAGCATCCGGTGCTGTTGGCCGGTGATCAGTTGAGTCGGGTAGCCCAGCAGCGGAATTGCGTACCAGACCTCACCGCGGATCTGAACCGGCCGGACCCAGTCGCGATCGGGCACGTCATTGGCGTCGCCCTGGGTTCGGAACAGCACCTCCCGCTTGCCGTTCACACCCTGTCCGATCACCCGATGGGTGACCACGGTCGGCGCGCCGGAGGACAGCTGATAGGTGATCACGGAGCCGACGGCGATCTTCTCGGCGGGCACCGGTCGGTCGACCACCAGCGTGCCCGGCGGCAGTGCCGGCCGCATCGACCCGGTCATGATCGCGTACGGCGTTGCGCCGGTGAAGCGGGGAATCAACACGGCCAGCAGCAGAATCCCGCAGCAACCGAGAATGATCATCCAGAGCAGGATCCGGCCGGCCCAGCCGAGGAGCGTGGTCATCGGCCGCGATCAGGCGTGCGTCTGGGTCGCCGTCACGGTGATGCTGTCCAGGACGGCCGAGACGTCCATGGTCGTGTTGTCCGAATCCGGCTGGAAGGCGACCGAGACGTCGACACCGAGCGCTTGCCCGTTGTTCGCCTCGGTGAAGGTGCTGGCCGCCTCGCCGTCCAGCGTGATCCCGCTGACGTTGACAGCCAGCGCGTCCGCCAGGTCGCCGGTGACATTGGCCGCCGACGCCTCCACCGTGCCTTCCATGTGATCACCGGTGACGTCCAAGGTGAAGGCGCAGGTCTTGGTCACCGTGTCGCCCGGAACCAGCTTCGTGGTGCCTTCGACGAACGGGTCGCCGCCGTCGAGAGTCCAGTCCGTACAACCGGTGTTGGTGTCGTCGGTCACCAGTTGCAAGTGACCCGAGTCGATCGTGCCGCCGTCGACCGGTGCGCTGTCGGTCCAGTAGGCCAACGAGCCGGCGCCACCGAGGAGCAGTACCACCGCGGCCGAAGCGGCAATGGCGCCTTTGGCAGTCTTCTTCATCGCGAGTCCTCAAGCTGAGCAGGAACTCCCCGAGACCGATAACGACCCTATGGGAATTGCCAGGATCTCGCCAGGGCACAGGCGCCGATTGTGATCATCCCGTTCCGCCGACGGCGAATTCCATTGACCTCATCCAAGGTTCAACTTTTAGGTTCGTGGTCATGAGCATGGAAGTCACGGCGTGGAACTCGCTCTACAACGCGATGCACGCACAGTCGGATCGTCGCCCGTTCTCACGCCGGACGCTGCGCAGGATCCTGACGTTCGCCCGGCCGCACCGTGCCGAGCTGATCTGGTTCGGTGTGCTCAGTGTCGCCGTTGCCGTCCTCGGAGTGATCACGCCGCTGCTGGCGGGCCGGGTGGTGAACGCGATCGTCGGATCCCGTCCGTTTGCCGAGGTGCTCCGGCTGGCGGTGATCATCGCTCTGGTGGCACTGGCCGTAGCCGGCTTCGGGATGATCACTCGGTGGCTGTCCGCGCGGATCGGCGAAGGGTTGATCCTCGACCTGCGGCGTGAGGTTTTTGATCATGTCCAGCGGATGCCGGTGGCCTTCTTCACTCGCACCCGGACCGGGGCCCTGGTCAGTCGGTTGAACAACGACGTGATCGGCGCCCAACGCGCTTTCAGTCAGACCCTCTCCGGCGTGGTGACCAACGTGGTGGCGTTGATCCTGACCCTGGTGGTGATGCTGTCGCTGTCGGTCCCGATCACCTTGCTGGCTTTGATCCTGCTGCCGATCTTCGTGATTCCGGCTCGCCGGCTGGGTGGTCGGCTGGCCCGGTTGGAGCGCGAGGGTGCGAACCACAACTCCGTGATGAGTACCCAGATGACAGAGCGGTTCTCCGCCCCCGGAGCGACCCTGGTCAAGCTGTTTGCCCGACCCGAACGCGAGTCGGAGGCGTTCGCCCTTCGGGCCGGTCGGGTACGGGACATCGGGGTCCGGACGGCGATGGTTCAGATGACCTTCGTCACCGCGCTGACCTTGGTCTCGGCACTGGCCCTGGCGCTCGTCTACGGCCTTGGGGGCTGGCTGTCGCTGCACGGTGATCTTGATGCCGGAACGGTGGTGGCACTGGCTCTTCTGCTCACCCAGCTGTACGCGCCGCTGACCGCGTTGGCCAGCGCCAGGGTCGAGGTGATGAGCGCGCTGGTCAGTTTCGAGCGGGTCTTCGAGGTTCTCGACCTGCAGCCGTTGATCACCCAACGGCCGGACGCCGTCGACCTGCCGGACGGTCCGGTGTCGGTCGAATTCGACCGGGTGCACTTCGGCTACCCGTCGGCCGACAAGGTGTCGCTGGCCTCACTGGAGGAGGTCGCTTCGCTGGACACCCGGGGTGGTGAAGAAGTCCTGCACGGGTTGGACCTGCGGATCGAGCCCGGCCAGTTGGTGGCACTCGTCGGGTCCTCCGGCGCCGGCAAGTCGACCACGGCTCAACTGCTGCCACGGCTGTACGACGTGGACAGCGGCACGGTCCGGCTGGCCGGCGTCGACGTCCGTGAACTGACCGCCGAATCGATCCGCAGAACGGTCGGCCTGGTCACCCAGGACGGTCACCTGTTCCACGCCAGCATCCGGGAGAATCTGTTGCTGGCAAGAGAAGATGCAACCGATGATCAACTCTGGAAGGTACTGCGGCAAGCGCGGTTGGAGCACCTCATCTCCGAGTTGCCGGACGGCCTGGACACGGTCGTCGGGGAGCGCGGCTACCGGTTGTCCGGCGGTGAACGCCAACGCCTGACGATCGCCCGGTTGCTGTTGGCGCAGCCCCGAGTGGTGATCTTGGACGAGGCCACCGCGCACCTGGACGCGACCTCCGAGGCGGCTGTCCAGGCGGCCCTCGCCGATGCGCTGCAGGGGCGGACGGCCCTGGTGATCGCGCATCGACTGTCCACCGTGCACGCGGCCGACCAGATCGTCGTACTGGAGGAGGGCAGGGTGCTGGAGCGAGGCACCCATGCCGAGTTGATGGCTCGCGACGGCCGCTACGCCGAGCTCTACCGCGTACAGTTCCTCACCGGCCGGGCCGACGACGAACCGGTCTCGGCATCCTGACCGGCGCCGATGATCATCTCCTGATCATCACTGCCTTGATCATCACTGCCTTGATCATCACTGCCCCGATCACCGAGGTCAGGATCATGAGGGATCTGATCATGGACCGGGTCGGCGATCACTCGCTGTACAAGGGCAACCTGATGGTGAATTCGGTGTCGCCCGGGACGCTCCGTACGGCGAACCGGCCGTGGTGCGCTTCGACCACGGCGGCCACGATGGCCAGCCCCAGCCCGGTACTGCCGGTGCTGCCGTCGCCGGTCCGGGCCCGGCTGCTGTCGGCCCGGGTGAAGCGTTCGAAGACTCGCCCCTGCAACTCTGGTGGGATGCCCGGGCCGTCATCGGCGACCGTGATCACGGCCTCCGGTCCGTCAGCCCGGAGGCCGGCGCGCACGGTGGTGCCGGTGGGCGTGTGAGTTCGGGCGTTGGTGAGCAGATTCAGGACGGCCTGATGCAAGCGGTAGCGGTCGCCGGTGGTGATCATCGGCTGGCCGTTGTCGGAGGCGCTGTCAAGATCAAGAATCCAGCGGTGATCTTGACCGGCCACCCGGGAGTCGCTGACCGCGTTGATCAACAACTCGGTCAGATCCACCGGACCGATGTCGATGTTCGGACCGGAGTCGAGCCGCGCCAGCAGCAGCAGATCCTCGACCAGCCGGGACATCCGACTCGCCTCCGACTCCACCCGGCCCAACGCGTACGCGGTATCGGTCGGAAGTTGATCACGTCCGCGTCGGGTGAGCTCGGCGTAGCCGCGGATCGAGGCGAGCGGGTTGCGCAGCTCGTGCGACGCATCGGCGATGAACTGCTTGAGCTTGGTCTCGCTGGCCTGGCGTGCGGCCAGTGCACCGTCCACGTTGTCCAGCATGTGATTGAGTGCCTGACCGACCCGGCCGACTTCCGAAGCCGGATCAGCATCGGCCGCAGGCACCCGCATCGCCAGCGCGACCTCGCCGCGGTCCAGCTCGAGTTGCGACACCTGCTGCGCGGTGGCGGCGACCCGATTGAGCGGACGCAGACTGCGACGGACGACGATGCCGACCGCAACCCCGGCGGCAATGATCGCCAGAACCGAAAGCGGCACCGCGACCTGGATGATCTGCCGGAGCACATGGTTCAGCTCGGACAGCGAGGTGCCGACCACCAGCGTCGCCGGGACCGTCGAATTCGGGTCGTTGCGGTCGGGGATGTAGGTGACCGAGTAGGCGACCACCCGGTAGGAGCCGAGTCCCGAACCCAGGTGCACCGTGGTGTACGAACCGACCGGGACGTCGCCCAGGATGGCCAGCGCCGGATCGCTCAGGGTGGTCCGTTGCAACCCGACCTGGCCCTGCGACTTCACCAGCAGCCCGGACTCGGCGGGATCGTCGCCGTCGGTGAAGATCGCGTACAGGGTGCCCTGCGGCTGGCCCGGTTGGGCCAACCGGTCGGCCGTCGGCTGGCCAGGTGCCTGCAGCCGGTCGACCACGCCGTGCAACTGGGAGTCGGCGTTCTTCAACATCAGCTGCTGGGTGGTGAACAGGCTCGCGCCGGTCAGCAGGACGGCGATCGCCGCCACGATCAGCACCACCCGGACCAGCAACTGCCGGCCCAGGGTGCCGCGCGCGAACACGGTGGGTTGCGGCGGCACCGCACCGGCCCGGTCCGACGCACCGGCCCGGTCCGCCGTCTCGGCCCGCTCGGAGCCGGCAACACGGGCCGAGCCGGCCTGGCCCGTCGATGACGGTGCCGGGGCGCCGGGCTGGTGCTGCGATGACGCAGTGGTTCCGGCCCCGGGCTGATCGGGGACCGCGTTCCGGCGATCGTCGGTCACAGGTGGTTTCTCAATCGACGGCCGGGCGCAGCACGTAGCCGGCGCCGCGCATGGTGTGGATCATCGGCGACCGGTTGGCGTCGATCTTCTTCCGCAGGTAGGAAATGTAGAGCTCGACCACGTTGGCCTGCCCGCCGAAGTCGTAGTTCCAGACCCGATCCAGGATCTGGGCCTTGGACAGCACCCGGCGCGGATTGCGCATCAGGTACCGCAACAGTTCGAACTCGGTCGCGGTCAGATGGATCTCCTGACCGGCCCGATAGACCTCGTGCGAGTCCTCGTTCAGTACGAGGTCACCGACCACCAGGCTGGAGTCGTCACGGGCTGCGCCGGCACCGCTGCGGCGGAGCAGCCCGCGCAACCGGGCGATCAACTCCTCCAGGCTGAACGGCTTGGTCACGTAATCGTCGCCGCCGGCGGTCAGCCCGCCGATCCGATCCTCCACCGCATCCTTGGCGGTCAGGAAGATCACCGGCACGTCCGGATCCTCGGTACGGATCCGGCGCATCACCTCGAGCCCGTCGAAGTCGGGCAACATCATGTCCAGCACGATCACGTCCGGTCGCACCTCGCGGGCCGCCCGGACCGCGTCATTGCCGGAACCGGCGGTGGTGACCTGCCAACCCTCGTACCGCATCGCCATCGACAGCAGTTCGGTCAGGCTCTGCTCGTCGTCGACGGCCAGCACGCGGATCGGCGTACCGTCCGGCCGCGTCATCGGTGCCTGTGTTGCTGCCGAGGTGGAATTCCGGGTCGGGGTGCCGGGTCGGGACATGCCTGCCGGGGCCGGGACCCCCAATTGCTCTGATCGCGCCATGATCATCACCTTCCCAGCACAGTCTGCGGCCAGGTTGGGCGCGAACTGTGAGTTATCTGTGAAGCGGCTCTTCGTCCACCGTAACGGCGTGCGTTCGCGCGGCCCGGCCGGGCTCAGGCGGGATCTGTGGTGAGTTCGTCGTTCTCGGTCCGGTTGCGCCGGAACAGTCGGTCGATGCCGATCCGGCCACTGCCGAAGACGACCAGCAGCAGGGCAAGCAGTCCGATCAGCAGGTTGTACTCGTAGCCGCCCCGCCAGACCACCGTGCCGTCCTGGACGGTGTTCAGGAAGAAGTCTTTGGGCCAGGTCGTGTACGCGATGATCAACGCCTGCTCGACCACGATCGCTGCCGCGACCAGCGGGGTCAGTGCGCCGACGATCAGGAACACGCCACCGATCAACTCCAGCAGGGTGCCGCCCCAGGCCGCGTACTCGGCGAACGGTGTACCGAACCGCCGCAGATAGGCGACCTGGCTGTCGACGCCGAGCACCTGCCACCGCCGCCAGCCGTGCATGATCAACACGAAACCCAACCCGACGCGGGCCAACAGCAACGCCAGGTCGCGAGAGATCTGAAGGAAACCAGCCATCGGAACTCACTCCCGGGATGCAGGGCCGCGCCATCGTGCGCATCGGAATCGACGGCCTCGAATCTAGACGACTTCGACCCGCTGAACCCGCCCCCACGCCGGGGCGATCCCGACCCGCTCACCGCTGGTCGTCAGTCGGCTCCTGGCATCGGCCGACCCCTCCCGTCCTCGGAATTGATCAGGCCGTGCCCGACCTGCGTTCGGTCAGCAGATCTAAGCCTCCAGCCGGCACCGTTCCTCGATCCGCCGCCACCAGCGGACGCCACGAATTCCAGCCGCGGCACCCGCGCACCCCGTACGTTTTCCAGCCAGGGTCGACCTTGGTGCGCGCTCGGGCGGTGGGCTGCGTACGGATTCCACCCGCAGTTGGGTTCGGATGCTCCCGAGTCCTGTCGATCCGTCCGTTTCCCAACCGGGTTCGACTTTGCCCGCGCTCGGTCGGTGGGCTGTGTACGGAATCCAGCCGCGGCTGAGTTCCGGCCCTCCGGGTCCCGCGGGTACGTGACCCGACCGCTGGATGGTGGAGCCCGGTGCCGTGTCATGTGTTTCTCCACCGCTGTCGGCCTCGGTCGGCACTCGGCCGGTGACGCGTACGGATTCCACCCGCAGTTGGGATTCCGGCGCTTCGGGTCTTGTGGGTCTGTGCGTTTCCCAACCGGGGTGGACTTTGGTGCGCGCTCGGTCGGTCGGGAGTGCGACGCGCACCAACTTCCTGGTGTCGGCGGAGTCGGCCGATCACTGGAGCACGCGTCGTTTGGTGACCACGGCGGCGCCAGGGCCCGGGAAACGCGGCGACGGCGCGATATTCGGCAACCAGGGCTGCCAAACGAGAGCCCTCGTCAGTTCGAGCGCCGCGTTGGGCAATCCTGGTCGCCGAACGTCGGATGTCCCTGGCCGCCGAACGCCGGACGTGCCGGGCCGCTGAACAGTCGGACGTCCCGGCCGTCGGTTCGTCGGACAACCACGCCCATCTCGGGGAACTCAGCCGCGGCCGAGGACTGCCAGCACCGGTTGAGCGGACTCAACTCAACCATCGGTTGAAGTTGCCCCGGGCATCGGGCATAGTTGAGCCCGGCCCGCTCAAGGGTCAAGTTGAGTGGAATAGACTCAACCCTCGCTTGTTGAATTGGGTGACCGCCGAGTTGGCGGATCGTCAAGCAACAAGAACCAACGTCAAGCAAAACCGGAGGAACACACACCATGGCTCGTGCAGTCGGCATCGACCTGGGCACGACCAACTCGGTCGTCGCCGTACTCGAGGGTGGGGAACCCACCGTCATTCCCAACGCTGAAGGGTCGCGTACGACTCCGTCGGTGGTCGCATTCGCCAAGGGCGGCGAGGTGCTGGTCGGTGAAGTCGCCAAGCGCCAGGCCGCAACCAACGTCGAGCGGACCATCCGCTCCGTGAAGCGGCATATGGGCACCGACTGGCATGTCAAGATCGACGACAAGGACTACAAGCCCCAGCAGATCAGCGCGTTCGTGCTGCAGAAGCTGAAGCGGGACGCCGAGGCGTACCTGGGCGAGACCGTCACCAACGCGGTGATCACGGTCCCGGCGTACTTCTCCGACGCGGAGCGCCAGGCCACCAAGGAAGCCGGTGAGATCGCCGGTCTGACCGTCGACCGGATCATCAACGAGCCGACCGCGGCCGCGCTGGCCTACGGCATGGACAAGGCCGACACCGAGCAGACGATCTTGGTGTTCGACCTCGGCGGTGGCACCTTCGACGTCTCCCTGCTGGAGATCGGCGACGGCGTCTTCGAGGTGAAGGCGACCAAGGGCGACAACCGGCTCGGTGGCGACGACTGGGATGCCCGGATCGTCGAGTGGCTGGTGACCCAGTTCAAGAACAAGAACGGCGTCGACCTGGCTCAGGACAAGTTCGCCCGGCAGCGGCTGCAGGAAGCCGCGGAGAAGGCGAAGATCGAGCTCTCCTCCGCCAGCGAGACCCAGATCAACCTGCCCTACGTCACCCTCGGTGAGTCCGGCCCGTTGCACCTGGAGGAGCGGCTGACCCGTTCGGAGTTCCAGCGGATGACGGCCGATCTGCTCGATCGGACCCGGGCCCCGTTCCACGCAGTGATCGAGGACGCGAAGATCAGCGTCAGCCAGATCGATCACGTGATCTTGGTCGGCGGTTCGACCCGGATGCCGGCCGTTGTTGATCTTGTCAAGGAGTTGACCGGCGGCAAGGAGCCCAACAAGGGCGTGAATCCGGACGAGGTCGTCGCCGTCGGCGCCTCCCTGCAGGCCGGTGTGCTGAAGGGTGAGGTCAAGGACGTCCTGCTGCTCGACGTGACCCCGTTGAGCCTGGGCATCGAGACCAAGGGTGGCGTGTTCACCAAGATCATCGAGCGCAACACCACGATCCCGACCAAGGGCTCGGAGATCTTCACCACGGCCGAGGACAACCAGCCGTCGGTGATGATCCAGGTCTACCAAGGCGAGCGGGAGATGGCGCGCGACAACAAGTCGCTCGGCAACTTCGAGCTGACCGGACTGCCGCCGGCGCCGCGGAACGTGCCGCAGATCGAGGTCACCTTCGACATCGACGCGAACGGCATCGTGCACGTGAAC
>DATCVL010000492.1:0-7130 GCA_036566865.1 Microlunatus sp. | reverse complement strand
CCCGGATACTCTTCGATCACCGCGCCATTGTGTCAGGGGTCGAGGCGCGACCGGCAACCGTCACGCGGAGCAGACCTGCTCCAGGTCCTGCGACCCGGCATCCCCGGACTTCTTGGTGCCGGGAGTCGAGCTGCCGGAGGTCGAGGCGCCGGAGGTCGACGCGCCCGAGGTCGAGGTGCCCGAACCGGAGTCGTTGCTCGCCGATCCGCTCGAGGCGGTCGACCCGGCGCTGGACGTCGAGCCCGACCGCTGCTGTTGCTCTGCCTGCTTCTTGGCCTTCCGATCGGCCTTGGCCTTCGCGGCCCCCTCGTCGGTCGCCTTGGCAACGGCCGCCTGAGTGGTGCTGTGCATCAGCGCGAAGTCGGGGCTGCCGGGATAGACCATCGGTGGCACGAAGGCAACACTGGCGATCTTGTGCTGCTTGGCCTTTCCGGCCAGTTCGATCAACTGGTTGATCCGCGACGGCGGAACATCGGTCTCCATCACCTCTTTGCCTGCCTTGGCGATGTCGTTGAACTTGGTCAGCACGGTGACCGGGTCGAGCTGGTTCAGCATCGCGTTCATCACGCACTTCTGCCGCGCCATCCGGGCGTAGTCACTGTCCGCGTGCCGGGACCGCGCGTACCAGAGCGCGTGGAAGCCGTCCATGTGCTGCTTGCCCGGCTCGATGTAGTTCTTCACCTTCTGACCTGGCGTCTGACCGCCGATGGGCAGCCGCGAGTTCACCGTCAGGGTGATGCCGCCGACGGCATCGATCAGCTGCTGGAACCCCTTCAGATCAACCAGGGCGTAGTAGTTGATCTTGAGCCCGGTTGCTCCCTCGGCCGCCTCCTTGGTGGCCTGCGCCCCGGGATTCTTCACCCCTGGATAGAGATCCTTGTGCGCCATCGCGTAGGTGTAGACGGCATTCAGCATGCAACTGTGATCCGCGCAGCCGTAGCCCTTGGGGAACTTCTTGTGCAGCGGCGACGAATCCGGGAACGGCACGTCCTCCATGTTCCGCGGCAGGCTGAAGAGCACCGTACGGCCGGAATCGACGTCGATGCTGGCGATCGTCATGCTGTCCGGCCGCAGCCCGACCCGATCCTTGCCGGCATCACCGCCGAGCAGCAGGACGTTGATCCGTCCGGCCCGGGCCTTGCCATCGCCGCCGCCCGCGAACACCGAAGCCATGAAGTCGCGCTGGGAGGAAACGATCGATGCGCTGGCGAACAGCGCACCGGTGACGATGAAGACCAGCGCCGTGCTCAGCATGGCGAAGCCGAGCCGGTGCTTGCGGGCCAGTTCCGGCGGCCTGCTGATCCGCCAGGCGTCGATCATCAGCAGCGCCCAGCAGATACCCACCACCACCAGCAACACCTGCAGGATGCGCAGTGGCAGTGAACTCGACAGCAGGGTGATGAACGCGCCCCGCCAGACCAGTCCGAGGATCGCGGTCACGATCACCGAGGCGGCCAGCACGGCCCAACAGCGCAGCGCGATCCGGCCGACACGCTTGTTTCCGGCCGCCATCTGGGCCGAACCCGGCAACACCAGCGTCATCAACAGGAAGGTCAGTCCGCGTCGCAACTTCACCCGATGACTTCGCCGCTCGGTCGCGGTGGGTTCGTTCGTCCGCGATGAACGCCCGGCCGAGGAGGAGCCGGGGCGCGATGCGGATGGGGGCAGCGTGGCTGAGGTCACCGGCGGGCCTTTCGTTGGGGAAGGTGTCCGCACGCGACCCGCTCGGTCGGCCGTCGCACAGATGCCGCCCAGTATTCCGACCGCGCCCTCCGCCGATCGGTCCGCCACGCCGGGCCGGCCCGGATTGGCCAGAGGGCCGGATCGGGGCGGAGAGCTGGATTGAGCGTGACGTGCCGTTCAGGCCGACATCACAGTCTCCTCAGATTCCGCCGGTACGTTGACGCCCATGGCATCCAGTCACGACGACGACCTCGACTGGCTCTACCACCGCGGAAACAAACCGGCGGGAGAGCCTGAGCCGGAGCCCACCCGAGTGCTCCCGGCAGACCAGGTTCCCCAGCAGCCGGCCGCCGCGTCCGGACAGTCCCACAGCGGTCCGCGACAGGGCGATCCGCGCCAGGTTGATCCGCGACAGACTGATCCCCGACAGAGTGATCCGGGGGCGCAACGTCAGGTACCGCCGCCGCGGCAGCCGTCGTCGCCGCAGCGTCCGGCACAACCGCCGGCCGGGGCCGCCAAGCCGCCGCGTCGCCAGCGCCCGGTCCGTCGGGTCTGTGCGATCCTCGGCGCGCTGGTGCTGGCCCTGATCGTCTGGCTGATCGCCGTACCGGTCTATGCCTGGAGTCACGTCGACCGAGTCGCCTACGAGCCGAGCGGTTCCCGGCCGGACGACCAACCCGGCACGACCTACCTGCTGGTCGGCTCCGATTCCCGCTCCGGGATGACCAAGAAGGAGCAGAAGGAGTACGGCACCGGGCACGTCAGCGGCGGCCGTACCGACACCATCATGATCTTGTATCTACCGCCGGGTGGCGACCCCGCGCTGATCTCGATCCCCCGCGACTCCTATGTGCCGATCCCGGGCCACGGATCGAACAAGATCAACGCCGCCTACGCCTTCGGCGGTCCGAAGCTGCTGACCAAGACGGTCGAGCAGAACACCGGCCTGCGGATGGATCAGTACGTCGAGGTCGGCTTCGGCGGATTCGTCAACGTGATCAACGCCATCGGTGGCATCGAGGTCTGCCTGAAGAAGCCGATCAAGGACAAGGATTCCCACCTCAACCTGAAGAAGGGTTGCCAGACCCTGGAAGGAAAGGACGCGTTGGGCTACGTCCGGATGCGCAAGGCCGATCCGCTCGGTGATCTTGGTCGGGTGAAGCGCCAACGGCAGGTGGTCAGCGCGATGGCGAAGAAGGCTGCCTCACCGCTCAGCATCCTCAATCCGGTGCGGTACTGGCGGCTCGCCAACTCCGGCACCGACTCACTCGGGGTCGGCGAGAACGCCTCCATGTTCAGCATGGCCCGGATGATGATCGGGATGGGCAAGGTGTCGAGCGGCAACGGGCTGACCCTGACGGTTCCGATCGCCGACGCGAATGCCTACACCCCGGCCGGCTCCTCGGTGCTGTGGGACAAGGCCGAGGCGAAGGACATGTTCAACGACATCGCCCGCGGCGACACCAGCGGTCTCAAGAAGTACGCGAACTAGCCGGCGCCCGCAGCAACAGCGCACCCGGCTCGACCTCGGCCACCAGCCGACGACACTTCCCGATGGTGTCGCCGTCGAGCTCGTACTCCTCCGGTCGATCGACCTCGATCACGACTCGGTGCCCGGTCAGCTGGTCGATCCGATCGCCACTGCGTTCGCGCCGGGTGATCAGCCGGAGGGCGACGGCAATCCAGTGCCGCAACCGGCGCGGGCTGGCGACCACCACGTCGAGCAGCCCGTCATCGGGCAACGCGCCCGGAATCAGTTCGATGTCGCCCTGCACGGCGCCGACATTGCCGATCAGGCACAGGATCGCCCGCCGGTGCAGCGTCCGCCGATCGTCGACCGTGATCCGCATCCGAGCCGGCTCCCGGCCGAGGTGCTGCAGTGCGGAGGCAACGTAGGCTACCGAACCGATCTTGGCCTTCAGTGCGTCATCGGTGTTGCTCATGATCGCCGCGTCCAGGCCGAGCCCTGCCATCACGGCAAACCGGTCCGACGCCTCGGCGTCGTCGGTGCGGATGCTGACGATGTCCAGTTCGCGGGCCGAGTCGCCGAGTGCGACCGCGATCGCCTCGGGCTCGGTCAACGGGATGCCGAGGTTGCGGGCGAGCAGGTTTCCGGTCCCCTCCGGCACGATGCCGAGCGGGATGCCTGAGCCGGCCAACTCCGCGGCGACGGCTCGAACCGTGCCGTCACCGCCGGCCGCGAGGACCACCTGAACGCCGGCTTCTCGGGCTCGCTGCGCCATCTGGTGACCGGGGTCGTCCTCGGTCGTCTCCAGCCAGAGCGGATCGGTCCAGCCATCGCGCTCGGCCGCCTCGTTGATCAACTTCGGCAGCCCGTCGCTGATCTTGGTCGGGTTGAAGACGACCGCGAATCGGCGGTCGGACCGATCGTCACCGGACGCACTGGACATGCTCGGCCCCCTCATCAGCAGATCCCGCAGGCCCGTGAGTGTATCCGGATCGAGTCCGAGTCGTGGCTTCCTCCTTCACCTACCGGGGAGGCCGCCGATAACGTACGCCGGGACCAGCGTCATCCGTTCGCCGAAGGAAGCCATGAGTAGCTCGAACGCCCGTGCCGTCATCGACCTCGACGTCACCGGACCGAAGATCAACAAGCACCTGTACGGACACTTTGCCGAGCACCTCGGTCGCTGCATCTACGGCGGATTCTGGGTCGGCGAGGATTCGGCCATTCCCAATCAGGGCGGCATTCGCACCGATGTGGTGGAGGCGCTGCGCGCGCTGGACATCCCCAACCTGCGGTGGCCCGGTGGCTGCTTCGCCGACGAATACCACTGGATGGACGGCATCGGTCCTCGTGATCAACGACCGACGATGGTCAACACCCATTGGGGAAACGTCGAGGAGAACAATCACTTCGGCAGCCACGAATTCATGGCGCTGTGCGAGCTGCTGGGCGCCGACCCGTACGTGAACGGCAACGTCGGTTCCGGCACCGTACGGGAGATGAGCGATTGGGTCGAGTACCTCACCCGTGACGGCGACTCGCCGATGGTTCGGTTGCGCAAGGCCAACGGTCGGGAGAAGCCCTGGCGGGTGCCGTTCTGGGGGATCGGGAATGAGGCCTGGGGTTGCGGCGGCAACATGCGCGCGGAGGCGTACGCGGACGAGGCGCGTCGCTACGCCACCTTCTGTCGTGATCATGGCGACAACAAGCTCTACCGGATCGCAGCCGGCGCTGCCGACGATGATCTGGAATGGACCCAGGCGCTGCTGAAGGCGGTCAGTTGCCTGAACTGCGGCCGAGATCCCCGGTCGACCTTCCAGGGCATCTCGTTCCACTACTACACCGCCGGCATGTCGGGCATCCGGCACGGCAAGGCGACCGAGTTCACCGACGAGCAGTACTACCGGACCATGATCAAGGCGGCCGGTATCGACCGGGTGATCGCCGGGCACAGCGCACTGATGGACGCCTATGATCCCGACCGCAAGCTCGGCCTGATCTGCGACGAGTGGGGCACTTGGTGGGAGGTCGAGCCGGGCACCAACCCTGGCTTCCTGTTCCAGCAGAACGCACTGCGCGATGCTCTGGTGGCCGGCCTGCACTTCGACATCTTCCACGCCCACGCCGAACGACTGCAGATGGCCAACATCGCCCAGACGGTGAACGTGCTGCAGGCGATGATCTTGACCGACGACAGCGGCGCGATGGTGCTCACCCCGACCTATCACGTCTTCGAGATGAACAAGGGACATCAGGACGCGCAGCGGTTGCCGGTGCACCTGATCGAGCAGCCTGAGTCGGTCGCGTTGGGCGACGATCAACTGGTCCCGATCTCGATGTCGGCGAGCACCAGGGACGGCCACGCGCTGATCTCGGTCAGCAACCTGTCGGTGGACTCCGCAACCACCCTCACTGTTGATCTTCGGGGGCGCGGGGTCGACGGCCACCACGCCCGGATCCTGACCGCCGACTCGCCGCAGGCCCACAACACCGCAGCAGCCACCGATACGGTCGCCCCGGCCGACCATCAGGTCAAGATCACCAACGGTGTGCTGACCGTCGAGCTCCCCCGGCACAGCTTCTGCACGGTCGACCTCGACCTGGCATGAGCTGAGCCGCGCCGGGCGGCGACCCAGCGACCGACTCAACCGCGGTCGGCGAGAAACGCTGCGGCCAGCCGCTTCGGGGCGCGGTCGAGCCAGGCGTCGATGATCACTTCGGAGAGCTCGTCGACGTCGATCTCACTCAGCCGGAGCAGCACCGCCGGGTAGCCGTCGAAGTGCGGGATGGTGAAGAAGCGATCGGGTTCGCTCTGCAGCAATGCTTCCTTCTCACCTTCGTCGGCCACCCGGACCCCGAGGATCTCGCCATCGGGCGCCGCATCACCCAACGCCTCCCGGTCGCTCGCACGCAGCGGCCGCTGCCAAACGAAACCGCGATCCTTCACCCGCCACGACGTCGAGCCCCAGGACAGCTTCTCGCTGGTCTCCGGCAGGCTCATCGCGATCCGTCGTACGTCCTCGAGCGTCGCCATGCAGCTACTCTTGCACGCCAGGCGCTCTTGCACGTCGGGCCGGATCCGTCAGGTATCCACGATGTGGCGAAGATAGCGTTCCGGGCTCTCCAGGAAGCTGCGGTAGTGGTTGACCACAGCAAGATCGTCCCAGTCGATCGTCGTCAGGCCGGCCTGATCAAGTTGGAGCAGGGTTGCGCCCGGCAGTCCGGCGATGATCGGCGAGTGGGTGGCGATGATCATCTGCGTGCGCTCGTCGGCCGCCAACTCGATCAACTGTCCGAGCAGGGTCAGCTGGGTGACAAAGGACAGCCCGGCCTCGGGCTCGTCCATCAGGAACAGTCCACCATGATCAAATCGACCGGGATGAGCGAGCATGGCCATGAAGGATTCCCCATGGCTCATCCGATGAAAGTCCGGATCGGAGCCGGGATGATCTTCGAGATAGCTGTAGAGACCATGCATCGTCTCTGCCCGCAGGAAGTAGCCCCAGCGGGACGCGCCGGCACCGCGCTCCAGTCGGATCGCCTTCCAGAGCTCGGATTCGGTCCTTCGGGTGCTGTGCATCGCCCCCGTCGAGCCACCTTCCGACGACAGTCCGTACGCCATCGCGATCGCCTCGATCAGGGTCGACTTCCCGGACCCGTTCTCCCCCACCAGGATCGTCACCCGATCAAGATCAAGTCCATCCTCCAGGAGTCGGCGGACCGGCGGCAACGTTGCCGGCCAGGCATTGTGGTCCAGCGGCTCCGAGTGGTCCTCGACCACCCGCCGAACCGGCAGCGGTCGCATCCAGGAGTTGATCATGGTTTCGCTGCGGTGAGTTGGCCAGCGGGATCGGCGGACAGCACAGGTACGGCCGACGTCACCGCCCGACTCGGCTGCCTCATTTCAGGAGGGCACGGGCCATCACGATGCGTTGGACCTGGTTGGTGCCTTCGTAGATCTGGGTGATCTTGGCGTCGC
>DATCVL010000491.1:0-13882 GCA_036566865.1 Microlunatus sp. | reverse complement strand
CAGCGCATTCAGCTCGAGGCTGTACGGGATCACCGACGACATCAGCCCGACCAGCACCCCGATGATCAGCAGGTTCGGTTGCAGCAACTTGGACCCGGCGTCGACGATCGCCGGCACGGCCAGCCCGACCGCACCCACGGTGGATGCCAACGCCAGTCCGGAGATCCCCTGCCAGCGCCGTCCGGTCTCCCGGCTGAGCAGGATGTAGCCGGCCCAGCTCGCCGCAGCCAGCAAGGCGAACGCAACCCCGGGAAGGTTCAACCCTTGCGGGGTGAAGCCGAGCAGCGCGACCCCGCCGCCGGCCAGGGCGACCAAGATCAAATCCCTGGGGCGGCGGGACGCCGCGATGGCGACAGCCAGCGGACCGAGGAATTCGAAGGTGACCGCGACTCCGAGCGGGATCCGCGCAATCGCCTGGTAGATGCTGAAGTTCATGATCGCCAGACAGCAGCCGAAGCCCAGCACCACCAGCAGATCGTCGCGAGTCCTGCCGCGCAGTCGCGGCCGGGCGATCGGGAGCAAGATCACCGCGGTGGTGAGCAGCCGGAGCCAGACGAACGCGGTCGGTGGCAACTGGCCGAACAGACCTTTGGCAATCGCGGCGCCGACCTGCAATGACACGATGCCGGCGATGATCAGGATCGGTGCCGGAACCCTGCTGAAGAAAGACGTTCCGACCCGCACCGACTCACTGTAGCGGGTGATCAGGCTGTCGCCCGTCGAGGAGGTTGTGCCATGGTTTCGACATGAATGCTGCACGATCCCAGCCGACGCTCGGTGCGCGGAGCGGGGCATCGCCGGTGTTGCCGTCGACGCTGACCGTGATCAACGCCCGGATCATCGACGGCACCGGTTCCGATCCGTACGAGGGCTCGATCAAGATCGAGGACGGGCGGATCACCGGGGTCGGCGGCGATCTCCGACCCGGTGAGCACGTGCTGGACGCCGCGGGTCGGTCTGTGCTGCCGGGGCTGATCGATGCGCACTGCCATGCCTTCGCGACCTATCTGACCGGCACTGAGGGCATTCCGATGAGCTACGTCGGCATCATGGGCGCGCGTCGTCTGACGGCTGCGCTGCGGCGCGGATTCACCACCGTACGAGATCCGGCCGGCGGCGACCCGGCCTTCGCCCGCGCCGGCGAAGAGGGCCTGTTTGCGAGCCCGCGATACCTATACACCGGCGAGCCGTTGAGCCAGACCGGCGGTCACGGCGACGGTCGCTCGCCGGAGAGTTCGGTCTGTACGCACCCGACCGAGATCGTCGACGGCGTGGACGCGATGCGGGTCGCAGCCCGGGATCGCTTCCGTCGCGGCGCGCACGCGATCAAGATCATGACCTCCGGCGGGGTGATCTCACCGTCCGACCCGGTCGCGGTGCCGCAGTATTCGGCCGAGGAGATCCGGGTCGTGGTGGACGAGGCGACCCGCCGCGGCAGCTATGTGGTCGCACACTCGTACTCGGCCGAGTCGGTGCAGCACTCGGTTCGAAACGGCGTACGGAGCATCGAGCACGGCAACCTGATCGACGCGGCGACAGCGACACTGATGGCCGAGCACGGAGCGTTCCTGGTGCCGACGTTGGCGGCCTACGACGCGATGGGACGGCGCGCCGCCGCGCTCGGGCTGCCGCCGGTGTCGATGCAGAAGAACGCCGAGGTGCTGGGCGCGGGACAGCACGCGATCGAGCTTGCCCGAGACGCCGGTGTCGCAGTCGGCTTCGGCTCGGACCTGATGGGTGAGTTGGAGGACGAACAACTGAACGGCCTGCGCCTGCAGGCAGAAGTCCTAGGTCTGCTCGAGACGATCCGCGCCGCCACCTCCACCAACGCCCGGCTGATCCAGCGCGATGATCTTGGTCGGATCGCGGCCGGCTGCATCGGCGATTTGTTGATCTTGGACGGCGACGTCACCGCGAGCCCGGAGTTGCTCTGGGACGATCACCATCCGCGGACGGTGATCCGCTCCGGCCAGGTCGTGGTCAGGACATGACGGTTACCTGAAGCCAAGGAACGGCGCGAATCACACACGTCCGATCTCCGCCGCTGCCGGCTGCCCGACCGGACGACTCGCTCGAGCCGCCCGGGTCCGTACAGCACTAACGGATCGGCCCTCGCAGATGATCATCTGCGAGGGCCGATCCGTGTCTGTCAGAACCCTACGAGGCGTTCTCCTGCGAGCCATCCTCCGGACCCGAGGTGACACCGACCGGGGTGTCCGGCACCTCGGCCCGACGCGTGCCGGTGAAGGTGAACGCCAGTTCAGATCCCTCCGGCGCGACGTCGACGACCACGATCTCGCCCGCCTTCAGCTCGTCGAAGAGGATCTTCTCGGCCAGGATGTCCTCGATATCCCGCTGCAGCGCTCGCCGCAACGGTCGAGCACCGAGCACCGGATCAAACCCGCGCTTGGCCGCCAATTGCTTGGCTGCCGGCGTCAGCTCGATGTCCATGTCCTTGTCCCTCAGCCGCGTCTCGATCTCGGCGACCATCAGGTCGACGATCCTGACGATGTCCTCCATGCTGTGCTGGCGGAACACGATGATCTCGTCGACCCGGTTCAGGAACTCCGGACGGAAGTGCTGCTTCAGCTCGTCGGAGACCTTGGCCTTCATCTTGTCGTAGCTGCCCTCGGCGTCGCCCGACTGGGAGAAGCCCAGCGAAACACTCTTGGCGATGTCGCGGGTACCGAGGTTCGTGGTCATCACGATCACGGTGTTCTTGAAGTCCACGACCCGGCCCTGGGCATCGGTCAGTCGACCTTCGTCCAGGATCTGCAGCAGCGAGTTGAAGATGTCCGGGTGGGCCTTCTCGATCTCGTCGAAGAGCACCACCGAGAACGGCTTGCGGCGCACCTTCTCGGTGAGCTGGCCGCCCTCCTCGTACCCGACGTAGCCGGGCGGTGAGCCGAACAACCGGGAAGCGGTGTGCTTCTCGGAGTACTCGCTCATGTCCAAGGTGATCATGGCGTCCTCGTCCCCGAACAGGAACTCGGTCAGCGCCTTGGTCAGCTCGGTCTTACCGACACCGGACGGGCCGGCGAAGATGAACGAACCGCTCGGCCGCTTCGGATCCTTCAGCCCGGCACGGGTACGGCGGATCGACCGGGACAGCGCCTTGACGGCGTCGTGCTGGCCGACGTACCGCTTGGCGATCTCCTCTTCCATCCGCAGCAACCGGGAGGACTCCTCCTCGGTCAGCTTGAAGACCGGGATGCCTGTGGTGGTGGACAACACCTCGGCGATGATCTCCTCATCGACCTCGGCCACCGAGTCCAGGTCACCCTGCTTCCACTGCGACTCCCGCTCGGCCCGCTGCGCCAGCAACTTCTTCTCGTCGTCGCGCAGACCGGCCGCCCGCTCGAAGTCCTGAGCGTCGATCGCGGCTTCCTTCTCCAACCGCACCGCGGCGATCTTCTCGTCGAATTCGCGCAGGTCCGGCGGAGCCGTCATCCGGCGGATCCGCAATCGGGCGCCGGCCTCGTCGATCAGGTCGATCGCCTTGTCCGGCAGGAACCGATCGGAGATGTACCGGTCGGCCATCCGCGCCGCGCCCACCAGGGCCTCGTCGGTGATGGTGATCCGGTGGTGCGCCTCGTACCGGTCGCGCAGGCCACGCAGGATGTCGATGGTCAGCGCGATCGACGGCTCGGCGACCTGAATCGGCTGGAACCGCCGCTCCAGCGCCGCATCCTTCTCCACGTACTTGCGGTACTCGTCGAGAGTGGTGGCGCCGATCGTCTGCAACTCGCCACGAGCCAGCATCGGCTTGAGGATGCTGGCAGCGTCGATCGCGCCCTCGGCGGCACCCGCACCGACCAGGGTGTGGATCTCGTCGATGAAGAGCACCACGTCGCCGCGGGTCTTGATCTCCTTCAGCACCTTGCGCAGCCGTTCCTCGAAATCACCGCGGTAACGGGATCCGGCAACCAGGGCGCCGAGATCGAGGGTGTAGATCTGCTTGTCCCGCAACGTCTCGGGGACATCGCCGCGGACGATCGCCTGGGCCAGGCCCTCGACCACCGCGGTCTTGCCGACGCCCGGATCTCCGATCAAGACCGGGTTGTTCTTGGTACGCCGGGAAAGAACTGTCATCACCCGTTCGATCTCGGTCTCGCGACCGATCACCGGGTCCAACTTGTTCTCCCGGGCGCCCTGGGTGAGATTGCGACCGAATTGGTCCAGCACCATCGACGACGACGGCGCATTGCCTTGTTCCGGAGCGCCGGAAGTCGCCGCTTCCTTTCCTTGGAATCCGCTCAGCAACTGCAGCACTGTGCTGCGAACCCGATTCAGATCCGCGCCCAACTTGACCAGGACCTGGGCGGCAACGCCTTCGCCCTCACGAATCAGCCCGAGCAGGATGTGTTCGGTGCCGATGTAGGAATGATTGATCTGCAGCGCTTCGCGCAGGCTCAGCTCGAGAACCTTCTTGGCGCGCGGGGTGAAAGGAATGTGACCGGCCGGGCTCTCATGCCCGTGACCGATGATCTCCTCGACCTTCTCCCGTACGGCTTCGAGCGAAATACCCATGGACTCCAGCGCCTTGGCGGCCACGCCTTCGCCCTCGTGGATCAGCCCGAGCAGAATGTGCTCTGTGCCGATGTAGTTGTGGTTCAGCATGCGGGCTTCTTCTTGGGCCAGAACTACGACCCGGCGAGCCCGGTCGGTAAAACGCTCAAACATTTACTAGCTCCTCGCTGGTGATGCAGCTCGACCCGACTCAGGCCCCTTCTCCGAACCTCGAGGGCCGATGCCGGGTCACATCGCTGCCAACTCTAGTCGTCGCATGTCCCGCTGACTCGACCCGATCGCTGACCGCTGAATCGCCTCGGCCGGTGAGGTCCTGCGAGATCAATGCCCGGTGGCCGACAGATGACGGATAACCCGCCGTGTACGCGCCGATTTCGGGCTCTCGACGCCTGATGCAACCGCCGAGCGGCGTGCGCTGTTCCGCTGCCTGCAAGTCGATCCGTTCGCTCTGGGCGCAACCATCAGGGTCGCGAAGCGGCGGTCGGGCGCGCTCGATCGCCGACCACACCAGGGGAAGGAAGTGGCGGTGCGGTGACGGAACCCTGGCGGCGGTAAGCGGAATTCGCCCAAAGATCAAGATCACCGTCATCGGACGGCGATTACCAAGATCAACATCAGGATTCGAAGAATTCCCAGACCCGGGACAGGAATTCCTCAAGATGCACCAAGGGCACCGGATACCTCCGATGCCCTTGCTGGAATGCGCCGCCACGACAACGTCGCGGCGGCCGGCGATTAGCTGTGTGCCTTGGCGTATGCCTCACGTACTTCGGCAGGCACCCGGCCGCGAGCCGATACCTGCATCCCGTTCTCCTGAGCCCAGGCACGGATTTCGGCCGAACCGGGACCTGTTGCCTGACGTGCAGTACGCCGGGAACGTCGCCCTCCGGTCTTACGTGCACTGGCAACCCAAGGCGCGAGTGCGTCACGAAGTTTCGCCGCGTTCTGCGCCGAAAGGTCGATCTCGTAATCCGAGCCGTCCAGACCGAACGCAACGGTCTCGTCGGCCTCGCCACCGTCGAAATCATCTTCAAGTATGATCTGGACGCGTTGAGCCATCTGCAATTCCCTCCTCACAACTGGAGTGTTTCCCCCCAACGGATGACACTACCTGATGGTCGAACCATTGAGCACAAAGTGCCGGAAATCCACCAGGTGTCGGTTTCCGCCGATATTTGTCTCCCATAAAGGATCCGGAGCAGTCGATTTGGGCAACGTTCATGCATAACGCAGGCGATGATCTCGGCGCTGTTCCGATCACCGACTGGCAGTCGGCATGGACCGCAGCAGCCACCGGGCCCGCCGGCTTCTGGCGGACCCACCGGGTCGTCGGGCAATTCCGTACCGCATCGGGGTCGGCGCTGTTCGCCGAGGCGATCGCATCGTTGATCAAGCAATGGCCCGGGATCGAGGTCGTGATCGAGATCGGCGCCGGTGACGGGTCCCTGGTGAACCGACTCCGGGCCGAGCTCCCCACACTTCAGTACGCCGCCGTCGACCTGCGAACGGACCCGGCCGAGGGGCCGGACGTCGACTGGCGGATCGGTCAGTGGGATGTCCAGCGGCACCAATGGCAGGGACCTGCGGCCGAGTTGCTGGCCGGGCTGAATCGACCGACCATGATCATCTGCGCGGAGTGGCTGGACGAATTGCCGTGTCCGGTCGCGCGATGGGACGGGGAGGTCTGGCACGAACTGCTGGCACGGGCCGACGGGTCGGAAGTCGTCGGCGGCGCCCTGCGCGCCGCAGAGGATGCCTGGCTGCGACGCTGGTGGCCGGCTCCCGAGGCGGGAGCGCGGGCCGAGTCCGGACTGAGCCGGGACCTGGCCTGGACGGCGATGTTGGAGGGGTTGCGCAGGGCCGGCGGACTGGCGTTGATGATCGACTACGGCCACACCCGCGGTGACCGGCCGTTCGCCGGCAGCCTGACCGGATTTGTCGACGGCCGTCAGGTGGCCGCGCGGCCGGATCCGATGATCAATCTGACTGCACACGTCGCCGTCGACGCGGTGGCCGCCGCCGGTGAAGCGGTGGGAGCGGCCACCGACTTCATGATCGATCAGCGCACCGCGATCAACCGACTGCTTCCTCGGGTCGGGCCGAAAAGGTCCGCCGACGTCCTCGACCGACTCCAGCTCGACTCGGAGCGCCGGATGCTGACCGAGACGCTGGGTGATCATCACTGGCTGCTGCAGCGCGTAGTCCCACAGCCGACACGGCACGGCGGGAAGCGCTGATGCACCTGCCCGCCGCGCCGTGCCAGCGGACCCGAGATCACGGGGTGGCGCGGCGGATCGCGAGGTAGGAAGCTGCCGCCATCACCAAGATCACGATCGCGACCGGACCGCTCACACTGAGCGTCGTCTGCGCCGCGGCGAAGCGGGCGAAGGCGCCCCAGTTGTGCGTCAGGGTGAACACCCCGGCGACGGCGATCAGGACGAGGGTGACGGCGAGGGACGCGATCATCAGTCCGGTCAGCCGGAACCGTTTGTAGAGGGTTGCTCCGAAGAAGCCCATCATGAACAGCAGCACGGTGAGCAGCCAGATGAACAGGATGGTCGAGTACCACGGCCCGCTGGTCACCCAGGGCAGCGCGAACACATAGCCGTGCACCCACCAGCCGTCGGTCACCTTCTCAACCAATCCGAGCAGGAAGAACAACAGTGAGAACCCCAATGCCACCAGGGCAAAGGTCACGGTGGTACCGAAGAAGTAGTTGCGTCGGCTGATGCTCAGCCCCTGCGAGAACGGGAACGTCAGCACCAATGCCTGGATGCCCGAGGCGAAGAAATACCACAACGGTGCCTGTCCCGCTCCGGTGTAGAAGGGGGAACTCCCCGGCACCAAGATCGCGCCGATGAGGATCACCAGGGCCAGCGCCGACCCCATGATGATCAGCGGCACTGCCACGAAGGCGTACTTGTTGACCAACTGCATCCGGCCGACGTTGATCACGTAGCTCATCGGACCTCCTCCAGCTCGAGTTCGGATTGCCCGCCGAATTCGTCCTCGGCATGACGGGTTGTACGTCGTACGATCAACTGCTGCAGCGAGACCGGTGCGATCTCCAGCCCCAGTTCTTGGGCCTCGCGCCGCTCCCGATCGGACAGCGCGCCCTGAACGGTCACCGACGCGAATGCGGTGAACGCGTCGCGGTGGATGACTTCACGACCGGCGATGAAGTCCTCGACCAGCGCGCGTTGACCGACCACCGTGAACGCGCTGCCGCGGACCTCGTCGGTGTCGGAATCCATCAGTACCTGACCATGATCAAGAACGATCACGTGCTCGAGCAGATTCGCCACTTCGTCGATCAGGTGGGAGGACAGCACGATCGTCCTCGGAAACTCCGAGTAGTCGGCAAGCAGCCGGTCGTAGAAGATCTGCCGGGCAACAGCATCCAGGCCGAGGTAGGGCTCGTCGAAGAAGGTCAGCTCGGCACGAGACGCCAGGCCGATGATCACGCCCACTGCGGACAGCTGACCGCGGGACAGCTTCTTGATCTTGCGATTGGTCGGCAGTTCGAAGTCGGTGATCAACCTGCGGCAGAGCGCCTCGTCCCAGTTGTGGAAGAACATCGACGCGGCCCGGAATGCATTGACCGGCGTGAAGTCATCGGGGTACTTCTGCGACTCCCGAATGAAGCACATCCGCGACAGCACCGACTGGCTCTCGTACGGATGCCTGCCGAACACCGACACCTGGCCGCTGGTCTCGAAACCCTGGCCGGTGAGGATGGACATCACGGTCGTCTTGCCGGCGCCGTTGCGACCGAGAAGTCCGTACAGCTTGTTCTGCTCAAGGGTGAAGGAGACACCAGCCAGCGCGTTCGTCTCGCGGTAGGTCTTCACCAGATCTCGTACTTCAACGACAGCTGCCGTCATCGTTCTGCCTGCTTTCCGTTGATCTTCGCCCGATCACGTCCGGTGATCATGGAACTGACTTCGGCGGGAGTGATCCCGAGCTTGCGGGCCTCGGCCAGCATCGGTTCCAGGTAGCTGGTGGCGAACTGTGCGCGCCGCTTCTGCAACAACGCCGTCCGCGCCCCGGTGGAGACGAACATGCCGATCCCCCGTTTCTTGTAAAGGATTCCTTCGTCCACCAGCCGATTGATGCCCTTGGCCGCGGTGGCCGGATTGATGCGGTGGTGCGCGGCGAATTCATTGGTGGACGGCACCTGCGATTCCTCCGCGAGCACCCCTTCCACGATGTCGCTCTCGATCATCTCGGCGATCTGCAAGAAGATCGGCCTGTCATCCGCGATCACTCATCACCGACTCTCCGCCGTGGTCCTCGGCAGCCCTGCTGCCGCGCACCCACACTCAAGGTCCTGCTGAACGTTACTTGGTTCGTTACTTGAGTAACTAACCATAGAGGTTACCGGGTGCGGGGGTCAAGACCGATCACCGGCAGACTGTGCTGCGTGACTGCCCGCTCACCGATCCGCGTCCTGATCGGTTCCCCCGCGGCCGGTGCCATCGCAGTCGGAGCGGTCGACGGCGACCCGCCGGCCGGCGTGATCCTGCTTGATCTCGGGGCCGACCACCCCAGCCGAGCAGGCCTGCTGGAGTTGAGGATCTGGCTCGCCGAGGACAGCACCGAGGTTGATCAACAGACGATCGCGCGGGCCGAGGTGATCGTCGGAGCGATGCATCGCGGGGCGGAGAAGCTGTACGAGGTCCGTGACTACCGGCAGATCCTGATGCTGGCCGACCGGCACGACTGGCAGGCACCTGCGGCGGCCGAGTTGGCGATCGCCGCGGCCTGTGAGCGGATGCTCGGCCTCGAGCCGCCGCTGCGCGCGCAGTGGCTGCGCACCCTGTTGGCCGAGCACCATCGGGCGCTCAGCCACCTCGGTTTCCTGAACTATCTGTGGCACCGCCGAGGCCTTGGGTCGCCGGTGCCCGAGGTCCGCGAGCAACTCCGCCGGCAACTGCAACGCTGGACCGGCAATCGGGTGCACCCGATGATCAACCGGCTCGGCGGATTGGCCGCCGACGTCGACCACGGCTGGCTGGGGGTCGAGTCCGAGCTGGCCAAAACGATCATGGACATCGCTGACCTGGCCGGCGAATTGATCATGGATCCGGCGCTGGCCGAGACGTCGGGCAGGATCCCGCTGCTGGGGCCGGAGCTTGTCGATGCGTACGGAGTCACCGGCCCGGCGGCCCGGGCAGCCGGTGTTGATCTTGATCTTCGTCGACAGCAGCCCTATCTCTGCTACCGCGATCTGGCCCCAGAACTCGAGCCCACCGATCAACTGGTCACTGCGTTGGACGGCTCCGCGCTGGCGCGACTGGCGATCATGATCACCGAACTGCGCAGTAGTGCCCGGATGATCATCACCATGGTCGATCGGGTTCGGGATCTGCCCGGTCCGGTCAGTGTCAAGCTGGGCAAGATCGTCAAGCTGCCGGAAGGTGAGATCTACCTGGCCACCGAGGCGCCACTCGGCCAGGCCGGTTGCTATCTGGTGTCTCGTGGGGAGAAGACGCCTTGGCGGTTGAAGCTCCGTACGCCGAGCTTCAACAACGTCGCCGCACTGGAGGCGCTGCTGCCGGGCTGCCGGGTCGGCGACCTCGAACTCGTGCTCGCGTCCACCGGATACGTCGTCGGCGACATCGACAAGTGAATCCGACGTCGGTGATCACGCCGACTCCGAACGCGTCTGCCAAACTCGGGAGGGTGACCAGCGTAGACACAGCGCGCTCGGAGCATGCCGAGGACACTGCAGACATCATCAAGTCACTCGACCTGGCCCTGCGAGTGGGTGAGATGTTGCTGTCCAACGGGGCCGGCGCGGCCGACGTCGCGGCCACGATGGATTCGATCCTGCGCTATCTCGGCCTCCGCGGTGCCGACGTCGACGTCACCTACACCGCTTTGACAGTGGCGCACCAAACCGATCCTGACGATCCGATGCTGGTCCGTCGTCGCAATGTTCAGCAGCGGGACGTCGACTACGAGGATCTGACCCGAGTCGATCATCTGGTCACCGCGCTGCTGCTGGGCAGAATCTCCCGGGACGAGGCTCGTGCCGAACTGGCCAGGATCGTCTCCTCCGGCCATGCCCGACCGCGATGGGCGATCACGCTCGGCTGGGGTGCGTTGGCCCTCGGCATCGGCATGTTGCTCGGCGGCGGTCCGCTGGTGTTGATCATCGCCCTGGCCGCCGGCATCGGACTTGATCAACTTCTGAAGCTGCTGTCGAGGTGGCGGCTACCGCTGATCTATCAACAGATGGCCGGCGGTTTGCTGGCCACGCTGCTGGCGGTGGGTCTGGCGGCGACACCGTTGCCGCTCAGTCCGTCGCTGGTGGTCAGCGCCGCGATCATCGTGCTGCTGGCCGGACTCGGTTTCATCGGCGCCGCCCAGGACGCCCTGACCGGCTTCTACCTCACTGCTGCTGCCCGAATCCTGGAGGTGCTGATGGCGACGGCGGGCATCATTGTCGGCGTCAGCGGCGGGCTGAGCGTCGGCCGGGTGCTCGGCGTCGAGCTGAGTCTGACCCCGGGCGCCGCCGGGCTGGCCGACGTGCCCGGGATGCTGATCGGCGCGGCCTTGTGTGCGGTCGCCTTCGGGTTCGTCGCGTACACCCCGATCCGGGCGTTGTGGCCGATCGGGCTGATCGCCGCGATCGGCGAGGCAGTGGCGTACTTCCTTCAGGCGCAGGGATTCGGTCGGCCCTGGGCCTCGGCCGTGGCCGCGATCGGTATCGGCGTGGTGAGCTACGGTTTGGCCGGACGAGTCCGGGTGCCGCCGCTGGTCATCGTGGTGTCGGCGATCACGCCGTTCCTGCCCGGCCTGTCGATCTATCGCGCGCTGTCGCTCTTCACCCTCGGCGACTCGGCCGGTCTGGTCGACTTCGTCACCGCGGCCGGGGTCGCGATCGCGCTGGCCTCCGGCGTCATCCTCGGTGAGTACATCGCCCAGCCGCTACGCCGTGAGGCGCGCAAGCTCGAGGGCAGACTGTCCGGTCCGCGTCTGGTCGGCCCGCTGCGCCTGCGTACGCTGCGCCGCCGGGCCAAGGAAGAGTCCGCGGACTCCGACGGCGAGTGACGTCGGTCAGAAGGCGGGGAGCGGGTAGGGCTGCAGCGGTGCGCTCCGCGGCGTGATCACCCGACTGGCGATCCGCCAGCCATCAGCGGTTCGGACCAGCCGATCCTGATAGACCACACAACCCAGCTCGCCGCTCGTGCGCAGGCCGAGTCCTTTGGACACCACCTCGACCCCGTCGTCGCTCTCGTTGCCGATGACGATGTTGCTGATCAGGTGCGCAACCGGATTCTTGTCGCCGAGCGCCAATGCTGCGTCCCGTCCGCCGCCGGGCCCGATCAACACCTCGCCGCCGACCGCGGTCGTGTCGTACCGGACGTCGTCGGTGAAGATCTCGGTGAAACGGTCGAATGCTCCGGCGTCACAGAGATGACCGTGCAGGTTGAGCAGCTGCTCGATCTGCAGTCGGTCCTCAGTGGAAAGTGTCATGCACCCATCCCATCCCAAAACGCCCCCAGTAGCACCCTGCCGCACAGGAAGCCGGCGGCTGCAGAGAGCGGACGGACCGAACTAGGCCAGCCGAGTCTGATCGACCTCGAGATTCGGCATGGCTGCCTCGATCGCGCGCATGTCGACCACGGTCGGGTGATCGGCGTCGCCCCACAGTTCGTCGTCCTGGTCGACCTCGACGTCGTCACTCCTGCCGTGCAGGTGTCGCGGCAGCCCGTGTACGTCGCCGATCGGTGCATCGATCGCCTCAAGATCAAGATCGGCTCGTAGCATCTGGATCTCGGTGTCCCGGGAACGTACGGTCTCGCGCAGTCCGGCGATGGTGACATCCCGCGACTTCACCTTGCTGCGCAGGGCTGCGTTGTCGCCGGTCAACTCGGTGACCTTCGCGTTCAGCTCACCGATCCGAACCCGCTGCTTCTTGGACACCTCGCCCGCAGCCTGCGCCCGATCGGTCAGCACCTGCACCACCTCGGCATTGCGCTCCCGTTCGGTGGTCAGCGCGGTGCCGTGATCTTTGGTCATCCGCAGCATCCGGGCGGCGTGCTCGCGCCGCATCTGCCGGATGTGCCGGAACGCCAGCACGACCGCGACCACACCGGTCGCAATGGCCAATCCGATACCGATCCGGACCATCCACCCAGGGCCGAGTGCGGCGGCTGCGCAGACCACGGCGCCGACGATCAGAACGATCTGGCTGGCCCGCAGCAGCCGAGGCATGGAGGCATGATGACGTGCAGGGGAAGTCGAACTCACGCCCAGACCCTAACTGGCCGGATGCGACATTCGGCGCAACGACGCGACCGAGTTGGCGATGACGATTCGGTCACCATTTCCTTGCCCGGTACGCAATCACCGCCGACCGGTCAGGACACCTGGTCGGACTCGTCCTCATGATCATCGGGCGGCACCATCAGGGCGCGTTCGATCCGCAGACCGGCGATGCTGATCACCACCCCGCCGACGATCGCGACCGCCGAGCGGATCACCCGTTCGCGAGGAGCTTCGGTGGCCAGATCGGCCAGGAAGCGAACTGCGAAGCCCGCATAACCGCCGGCCATCAGGATGCCGCCGAGGGCGGCCGCCTTGCCCAACGCCAGCCAGGCCACGGCCTGCCGGTCGTCGATCCGGTTGTGGTTCACCTGCAAACGCTGATGCAGCAGAACGGCGATGCAGCCCAGGACGGCCGCGGCCGCCACCAGAGTGATCGGCCCGGACCAGGCGACCCGGATCGGGACCCCGTCCTGGCCGCTGACCGCGGCCACCGTCCAGCCGACCAGGCCACCGATCAGCGCGGCGACGATCAGCAGCCGTGCAGAGGTACGCCGGATCCGACCTTCGGGCGGACGATCATCCCGATCGGGTCCGTTCCGATCGGTGTCTCCGGGTCCGTTGTCTCCGAGTTGCGGATCGTGCGAATCACGCAGAGTCAGTCACCCTCGATGACGAGGTCGTCGCGCTTGGCCACGCCCGTCGTCTCAACCGTCGCGATCAGCGGTTCGATCGGTCCACGCCCCGGCAGCACGGCGGCCGGATCGACCTCGGCCCAGGGCAGGAGGACGAAGCCGCGCTCATGGGCGCGCGGGTGGGGCAGGTTCAAGTCGCCCTGCTGGGTCTCGGTGGTGCCGACCATCACCAGGTCGACGTCAAGGGTGCGCGGCGAATTGGGCTCCGAACGCTCCCGTCCGAATGCGTCCTCGATCGCCTGTGCCCGCTCCAGCAAGGTCCGCGGCTCCAGCGTGGTCTCGCCGACGATCACCAGGTTGAGGAAGTCGGGGCTGCCCTCCGGGGCGCCGACCGGCGCGGTCTCGTACACCGACGAGATGTCGACCACGATCACGTCCGG
>DATCVL010000490.1:0-2135 GCA_036566865.1 Microlunatus sp. | reverse complement strand
CGACGAGTTGTACGTCAACGTGAACGGCAACAGCGGCTACTTCGATCGCTCGCTGCACGTCTACGGCCAGGAGGATCGGCCCTGCCCGCGCTGCGGGCATGCCATCCGGCGCGAGCCGTTCATGAACCGGTCGTCGTACCGCTGTCCGCATTGCCAGCGCACACCCCGTCACCCCCGTTGGTGACCTGCGCCGACAACTCGGGTGGCCGCCGCCGGGCTGGTCGCCCGATCGGGTCGACCGAATCCGCCCGCCGAATCACCCTGCCGGCTGCCCGGCTGCCCGCTCCACACGCCGTAACTTGGACGGCGTGAACGCGTTCTGGAATCGCTGGCGCAAGCAACTGGCGTGGGAGTCGGTCCCGGCCGGAGCCCCGGGTGGCCGTCCCGGTGATCGCGAGCCCGGGGTGGGCACCGCGTTGGCGAGTGAGTTGGAGCAGGTGCTGGCTCCGGTGATGCGGCCCTGTGCCGGGATCGCGCTGGCGGGCGCCGCCGAATCGCCGATCCAGAGCCTGCTGACCGGACATCCGTATCTGCCGGCCGGTGTGCCCTGGCCGGAGGGCGAGGCGGGTCCGCAGATCTTCATCGGCCAGTTCAACTTCGCCGAGATCGGCAAGCTCCCCGGATTTCCGCGGTCCGGGTTGCTGCAGTGGTTCGTGGACGCCGACGACACGTACGGGCTGACCTTCGATCGGACCGCCGGGGCGGCGGGCTTCAGCATCCGCTGGTACGCCGATCCGTCGGCCGCGGCCCACAGCAGCCCGCCGCCGGACGCGCCGACGCCGACCGGCACCGTGGACGATCTGCCGATGGAATTCGTCGGCCCGACCGCGTTGGAGTTCCGCCCGGCGATCAGCATTCCGGCCTGGCCCGACCTGCCGGCCGGGCTCCGTACCGACTCGATCTGGGAGCGGCTGGCGAACGCTCTGGGAGAGCGGCGGGCCGATCCCGAATTCCTGTACGAGGAGTACGTCCGCGGCGGATCGTCGCTGCTGGACGAGTTGCGTACGGCGAGCAAGATCGGTGGCTACCCGTCCTTCACCCAGCATGATCCGCGCGGCACCGGTAGCTACCCGGCGACCGACTCCGGGCAGTCGGATCTGATCATCGAGCTCGACTCCATCGATGTCGGCGGCTGGGGTGACTCGGGCGTGGCTCACCTCTTCGGCAACCCGGCTGCGCTGGCCGACGGGGACACCGCCTCGATCCGCTACCACTGGGACTGCCTGTAACCGAGCTCGACGCGATCGACCCGGCGCCTGATTCGGGTCGGGAATCGAGTCGGCGCAGGGTGGTCTACCGTGTCCCGGTGCCTGATCTCGTCCTGCCGGATGTTCGGTTCCATCGATCCTTCCTCGAGGCAACCCGGGAGGAACCCGATGCGGCCAGTTATCTCTTCCACGGCGACGAGGAAACCCTGGCCGACCTGACGGTATTCGCCGGCTATGTGGCGATGTTGCGGGCCGACGAACGGGAGGAATCACCCCGTCCGGACCACCACGTGCCCGGGACCAACCTGTGGTGGGCCGAGGGTGACCACTTCATCGGTCGGCTGGCGATCCGGCATCGGCTGAACGACCGGTTACGCACCGGCGGCGGCCACATCGGTTATTGGATCCGGCCCTCGGAACGACGCAAGGGCCATGCCGCGGCCGCCCTGCGCACCGCGCTGCCGTACGCCGCCCGGCTCGGCATCGATCCGGCGCTGGTCAGTTGCGATGCCGACAACGTCGGGTCCCGCAAGATCATCGAGGCGACCGGGGGAGTCTTCGAGCGCCAGGTCGGCGAGCTGAGGCTGTACTGGCTGCCGACCAGCTGAGCGGCAGCTGACTGCCGGCCGGGGTGAGGCGAATCACCGCGCGATTCCGGTCACATGTGCGGCGGCACGGCCTGGTGGCGGGCCGGTGATGTCGCCGCTGGAAGGTAGGCTCAGGCGATCGTGAGACGTCTCGGACACTTCCTCTTCGTGCGGCATCGCCACAACTGGGCACAACTGATCCGGTTCGGCATTGTCGGCGGTTCCGGCGCGCTCGTGAACATGCTCGTGGTGGTGATCCTGAAGCGGCTCGGTCCGAGTTATCGCGACGTTTTCGCCGATCTGCCGTTCACCGACTTCAACGTCCGCTGGTATCACGTCA
>DATCVL010000489.1:0-9006 GCA_036566865.1 Microlunatus sp. | reverse complement strand
GATCCTCGCGCCGGCGAGTGAGCCAGCTCGTCCCTTGTTTGATGGCCCGTGGGCCGCCGAGCACGGTCCGATCCATGCTCGCGTACCACTGCTGGGGACTCTCCCGCCGGGACAGCAACACCAACGCATCGGGAAAGTGATCGGCCAACTCCCGCCAGAAGTGCGATATCGGCCAGTCGACACCGGCCGCGTACCCGGCCAGCAAGGTGTCCCAGTCCGGCAGCTGTCCGGCGTACGCGTCCCGCCAGATCGGCACATGCTCGCGACGCTGGAACAGCTCCTTCATGTGATAGCAGGGCCCGCCCAGCAGCTGCCCCAACGCAGCCCTCAGCGAGGTTGTCCCGGTACGGGGGTAGCCGGCCCCGATCACCTGCAGCGCCATCTCGAAACTCCTGATCATTCGTCGGAACGCTGATCGTTCCGCGCGCAACCAACCTGGTCGCATCCGCTGGCATCGGGCTGGCACGCCGCTGACACCGGCCGATGATCGCCTTCTTGGCCGGGTCGGTCAGGAGCGGCCGCGGGTGGCGTACGGAGTGTGGGTCGGCAGCGTCATCCGCGGAGCGCGGCGCGGACGATGCAATCCCATCAGACCGAGCAGGGTCTGGACCCGGAATCGATGCCCGCGGTAGGGCTCCAGCAACTCCTCGGCCGCCGCATCGTCGAGCACCTCACCGGTCAGCGCCCAACAGATGTCCTTGCCCACGTGGTAGTCGCCGATGCTCCAGGCGTCGGCGTCGCCATGACTGCGCTGGCGGACTTCGGCCGAGGTCCACGCGCCGACACCGGGCAGGCTGCGCAGGGCCCGATCCGCGTCGCTCGCCGAGCGGGCCACCAGCCGGTCCACCGCGGTCGCGCGGCGGGCGGCGTTCACCAGCGTCCGGCTGCGGTTGGATTCCAGTCCGAGCTGGAGGAACTGCCAGCTCGGGATCGTCGCCCAGGCCCGCGGTGTCGGCGGCACCCTCATCCCGTACGCCGGTGAGCTCGGATCCTGGGCAGGGCCCGGGGCCGGCTCGCCGTAGCGGTTGATCAGCCGTCGGATGGCGCCGTACGCCTCCAGCCCGGTCACCTTCTGCTCGATGATCGACGGACTCAGCGCCTCGAACACCAACTCGGTCCGGCCGATCCGGAGGTCCGGAAACCTGCGGGCGGCCTCCACCAGCACCGGATGCTGCGGCCGGAAGCCGGTCGGATCATCGTCTGCTCCGAGCAGCGCCGGCAGCTGATCCAGCGCCCACTCCGCGCCGGTGCCCCAGGCCCGCGCGTGCACCCTGTCGGCGGCCGGGTTGATCTTGATCAACGCCGGACCGTGCGGCGTCAGCGACGCCCGCAGCCAACCGCTGCCGATCCGCCGATGGCTCGGATCATGTCCACCACGCTGCAGGCAGCCCACCATCCCCGGCAGCACCGGGCGGCCGAGCACGACCGTCCGCGACCGACTGCTGTCACGGTGCTGCGGCAGCGGTTCGGCGACGGTCACCCCGCCATCATGCACGCCGCGGCGGACGGTCGCGGCATCGCCATCCGGGCGGGAACGGGCGACTCGACCTAGAGCTGCCCGATCGGATCGGTGATCACGGTCAGTTCCCAGCCGGTACGGGTCGGGCCGGTGAGCTCGCATCGGGCATGCTCGCCAACCACGGCCGCGACCTGGGCCGGCGTCCGCGGCAGTCGGGGTGCCTGCAGCAGCAGCCGGGCCACCGCGCCACGGGTGTGCTTGGCGAAGTGCGAGACCACACTGCGGCTGCCGTCCTTCTCGGTCACCGCGGTGACCTTGATCAACTTCTCCGCGCCCGCCGGCCGCCAAGCAGCGGCGTAGCCAGTGGAGCGGCAGTCGATGATCAACTCGGAACCGGTCTGCCGGTCCAACACGCCGGACAGCTGATCTCGCCAGAACGCCGCCAGGCCGCCGATTCCGGGCAGCTGGGTGCCGATCGACAGTCGGTACGGAGGGATCCGGTCGGTGATCTTGATCGGTCCCCACAGTGCGCTCTGTACCCGGATCGCGGCAGCGGCCCGGCGGCGCGCCGTCGGATCCAGCGAACCAAGATCGAGTGCGTCGTACAGCACCCCGGTGTAGATCGCACCGGCCGGCCGGCTCGGCTGCTCCAACAGGGTCCGGTTCAGCTGCAGCTCGGGCAGCGAGGACGGGCCGAGTCCGAGGATCTTTGCCGCGTCCGGTCCGCTGCTGCAGTCGATCAGGGCGTCGGCGATCTTCCGCCGAGCAGACGTCAGCTCCGGCAGTGACAGCGAGTCCAGATCGACCGAACGGCCACGTCGGAACGGTCCGGCCTTGCCTTCCGACGGCGGCAGCAAGATCAACATGGACAGCCGATCATCCTTTCGGGTAGGGCCACGGGTTCTTCTTGCAACCGTGCAGGCCCTTGGTCTGCTGCATCATGATCGGCGCCAGTTTGCCCTTCCGGGGACAACCGACATGATCATGACCGAGCGCGTGGCCGAACTCGTGGTTGACGACGTTGCGACGATAGCCGGTCACGTCCTTGCCGTAGGACTTCGCCCCGTAGGCCCAGCGGTCGGCGTTCAGCACCACCCGGTGGTTGTTGAAGCAGGACACCCTGCCCTCGGTCTCCAGCGGCGCGCACAACCGGTCGGTGGTGGTGCGAGTGACCAGGTAGGCACTGATGTCGGCCTTCGCGTCCGGCCCGACCAGCTTCAGCCGCCAGTCACCGGATCGACCCCAGCTGCGCGGATCGTTGAGCACGGCGTGAATGAACCGGGCGACCTGATCGGGGTCGTACGGGAGACCACGCTGCACCCGGACGCTGTAGGTGATCAGCGCGCCGCGCTTACCCTTCGGAGCGGCCTTGATCTTGGCCGCCCGATACTGCCTCGGCCCGCTGCTCGGCACCTTCGCGGCAGTCGGGCGCTTGCTCGGCTTGGCCTTCTTGTCCGCCTTCGAGGTCTGCGACTTCGCCGGCGAGCCGGCGGACGAATCGGCCGCGGCGCCGGCGGCGGAGCCGGCCTCGGCGATGGGTCTGGGCTGGCCCGAAGCGGTCATCGCGGCGATCAGGATCAGCGCGAGCAGGCCGACGGCGACCACCAGCAGCGCCGCGCCGGTCGGCCAGAGGCGTACCGGACCGACACGTCGGGCGGCGCGAACTGCCCGGCGAGGACGCCGTTCAGTCGCGGATTCGCGCGGACCAGGGGTCGGGTCTGTACGGTTCCCTTGTCCGCTGGAAGGCCCCATATGAGGAAAGACTAGGACCTGTGACGCATACGCACGCCTCCGACCACCCGACGACGGCCGAGAGTTCGGTCCGTCAGTTGAAGGCGCTGCGCCTGATGATCGTGATTTTGATCCCGGTCGCGATCTGGACCGTGGTCGGGTTGGTCTGGTTGTGGCCGCACAACACCAGCGACCACATCCGGGAGGACACCTCGACCTACTCGGCCAAGGGCGTGACCCTGCCCAAGGGCGAGATCACCAAGGTGCAGACGATGTCGTGCCAGGGACAGGCCGGTTCGGCGCCGGGCCAGGGTGAGCAGCCGTCGTGCGCGACCATCACGGTGAAGCTGTTGGAGGGCCCGGAGGAGGGCCAACAGGTCGATGTGGTGCTGACCTCGGCCCAGTACGGCTCCGGCGTCGATGTCGGGCAGAAGGTCAAACTCTTCCGGGTGCCCCCGGCCCAGGGCGGTCAGGGCCAGGCGTCGTACCAGTTCTCCGATTTCGACCGGAGCATCCCGCTGATCGTGCTCGCGGTGGCCTTTGCCATTGCGGTGATCGCGGTCGCGCGATGGCGTGGCTTCGCCTCCCTGATCGGACTGGCGTTCGCCGGCTTCATCCTGATCGAATTCATGTTCCCGGCGCTGGTCAGCGGGCAGAATCCGATGCTGATCGGGCTGATCGGCTCGGCCGCGATCATGTTCGTGGTGTTGTACACGGCACATGGCTTCAGTGCCCGGACCACCACCGCGCTGGTCGGCACACTGTTCGGTCTGTTGCTGACCGCCGGACTCGGCTGGGCCGTGAGCAACTGGGCCCATCTGACCGGCGTGGCCACCGAGGACGACTACCTGCTGGCGGCCTCGGCGCCGGACATGACGCTCAACTCGGTGGTGCTGTGCGGCATCATCATCGCCGGACTGGGCGTCCTGAACGACGTCACGATCACCCAGGCGTCGGCGGTCTGGGAGCTCGCCGAATCCGACCCGGATCAGAAGAAGCTCTTCTCCCGGGCGATGCGGATCGGCCGCGATCACGTCGCCTCCAGCGTCTACACCATCGCCTTCGCCACCGCCGGCGCCAGCCTGTCGGCGCTGTTGTTGATCACCGTGTACGGCCGGCCGCTGACCCAGGTCGCGCAGACCGAGGCGTTGGCCGAGGAGATCATCAGGACCCTGGTCGGCGCCATCGGACTGGTGCTGGCGATGCCGTTGACCACCGCCATCGCCGTTGCCGTGGTGCGGGCCGGCAAGCTCGGGCGACCCCATGCCTCGCCGGCTTCCGCACCGACCAGCGGCAGCAGCCGGCGGCCCTCTTCGACGCGGGCCGAGGCCCGCCCGGTCGGCGCCGTTGAGCTGCCCGCAGCGGACGCCGCCGGCTCCGGGGTCCGTACGACGGCAGCCACCGCCGCACCGATGGAGGAACGGGAGACCACCGAACTGCCGCGGATCCGGCGTACCAAGGACACCACCGACGTACAGTCCGGCGGCACTGGGTCGGACCCGATCGGATCCACGGCCGCCGGGTCGGCGGACGACACCGGCGACGCCGCGGAAATCGACGAGGACAGCACCGGCACCCATCCGGTGGTACCGGCGGACGAGTCAGCTCGGGGTCGCCGCTCTCGCCGCGCCCACGACGACGAATCCTTCAACTTCGCCGACCTGCGCGAGGACAGCGACGAGGACGACCCGCCCCGCGGCCGCCGCTGGCGTTGAATCGGCAGCCGGAACTCGGTGATCGCGATCGCCCGTCAGCCCTGGCCTCGGAACTGCCGCCCCTGATCCGTCAGCCGGTGTTGCACCACATTGCGGCGTCGGGTCGACTCAACCAGGCCGGCCCTGCGGAGCACCCGGATGTGCTCGGACACGGTCGAACGGGCGAGCCCGAGGTGTTCAGCCAGCGCCGCGGTGGTGACCGGCCATTGCGGGCTGCGGATGATCTGAGCCCGGACCGGGCCGACCAAGCCCGCCAACCGGTCCTGTTCGTCCGGTTGCGGGCAATGATCATCGAGCGCTGCCCGAGCCGATCCGGAAGCCGGATAGATCAAGATCGGCGTAGCGGACTCGGCGGCCAGGATCGGATGCGGCCAGCAGAAGACCGACGGGATCATGATCAAACCGCGGCCGGTCAGCTCGAGATCGCGATGGTGATCGGATGCGCCCACCAACGTGGATCCCTGCCAGTGCAGCATCGAGGGCGGAAAGCCGGCGAAGAGCTCCTGCACACCATGATCGAAAAGCGCTGCCGAATGCAGTTCCCAGTCGGTGCGCAGCGCCTGGCTGATCGCGGCGGCATAGGGGCGCACGGCCAGGTCGTAGTAACCGGCGATCCGCTTCAGTAGTTGATCATGGCCGACCGGTGCAGCCGCAGTGAGCGTCCGCTGGTGCCCGGGTAACCGTTGCGCGAAGGTCCTCTGCAGGTCGGTGTCGGACTCCATCGACGTCAGCAACGGTGCGACGACATCGATCCCGCCGACGTCGGGACAGTCGTCCAGCACCCGTTGCCGCCATCGGCTCAGTTGCGGATGCGCCGGCTCGCCCCGCAGCGTACGCAGACTCAGCACGACATCCCACCACGGCGATGATTCCCGGGCCAGCCGCAGCCGACCGAGATCCTCGCCGCTGAATCTGATCCTCAGCACGCGATCGTCCCTCCCCCGAGAAGGGCGCCGGCGATTCCGCTCGTCGCGAGCGCATGACGGTGCGAATCGTCGCGCGGCAGAGCGGATGGCCCAGCACGCCCCTTGGCACGATCCTGCCCGGAAGCCGTTCAGCGCGCGGCTTCCGTTGATGTGATCCAGATCACTTTTCGACTAGTCCATCGGCTTTCCCGGCTCGTAGGTCCGGGAGGGCCGCAAACCGGCCGACTGACCACCGTCGATCGGGATCACAGCACCGGTCACGTACGAGGCCGCCTCGGAGCACAGCCACAACACGACCTCGCTGACCTCGGCCGGCATCCCCATCCGCTGGATCGGCACCGACTGCGCGGCGAGTTCCTGGGCCCGCTGCCCGGCGGCCTCGATGTGGTGGGTCCGGATCGGGCCGGGGGCGACCACATTCACCCGGACGCCCTGGTCGGCATAGTCCAGCGCGGCCACCCGGGTCAGCCCGACGATGCCGGCCTTGGCGGCAACGTAGGGCGCCAACCTCGCGGTCGCGGTCAGCCCAGCGACCGATGCCATGTTGACGATGGCACCGCCGCCGGTCTCCAGCATCGCCGGAATCTGGTACTTCATCCCGAGGAAGGTGCCCCGGACGTTGGTGGCGAGCTCCCGATCGAAGTCCTCGATCTCCAAGTCCGCCAACAGCGCGGGTCGATGGCCGCCGGTCGCATTGTTGAAGGCGAAGTCCAGCCGGCCGAAGTGTTCGACCGCCACATCGACCAGGGTCCGACACTGGTCGGGCTCGGTGACGTCAGTGCGTACACCCACTGCATGGCCGCCGGCCTCCGAGATCTCGGCAGCCAACTGGTGCAGCAACCGCTCGTCCCGAGCGCCGATCACCACCGCGGCACCGGCCGCCGCGAACGCCCGAGCCACATCGGCACCGATGCCACGGCTGCCCCCCGCGACCAGCGCGACCCGACCGGTCAGGTGATGAGTCGGCCGGGAGCCGGTCGGCGTGCTCATCGGCCGGCCCCGGTGGGTGGCCCGGTCGGTGCTCCGGGCGGTGCTCCGGGCGGTGCTGGGGCCATGGTGCTGAGCTGAATGCTGACGATCAGCCAGCCGAAACGCGCCTGCGGATCCCGGACCAGGACGTGGCTGATCCGGAAGTCGCCGTCGTTGGGTCGTCCCCGGAAGGTCACCTTCTGGTGCTGTACGCCGATGGTCACGGCGGTGTCGCCGAAGATCCTCACCTCGACCTCGTCCCAGGTCAGCTCGGTGGTGTCCAGGTCCCCGGATCGGTAGCGATACAGCCATCCGTTCCGATCCAGGATGAACCCGAGCGGTCCGACCAGCCGGAGCTGCGGGTGCGCCATGGCATCCAGCGTGCCCAGGTCCTTGGCCACCTCGGCAGCGGCCCAACGTCGGCCGAATTCGAGCACGTCCTGCTCGGCGGTCGTTGCCTGCTTCTCACTCATCGCAGTTCATCTCCTTTGATCGACACGAACGAACCGAAGTACTCACCACGCTATGACGGCTAACCGTTAGGGATCAAACGATTCGATCGCTGAATCCGTGCTGGGGCAGGAAAATACGTCGAGCTGCGTACCCGATGTCGCCCGGTGGCGTACGGAATGGCGGGTTCGCGGGACGCGCCCGGCAGGAGCCGCCTAATCTTGGTCCGTGCCTGCAGGACCACCCCGCCAGACTCCGCTCGGCCTCCGCCTGACTCGTTCGGCCAAGATCATCGAGCGGGCCTTCAACGACGCCATGGCCGAGGCAGGTGGGTCGGCACCGATGTGGTCGATCTTGATCGCGCTGAAGTCGCACGGCGGCTGGAATCAGAACGAACTCGCCGGCTCGATCGGGATCCGGGGTGCCACCCTCACCCACCACCTGGACGCGATGGAGACGCAGAAGCTGCTCACCCGCCGCCGGGATCCGGACAATCGCCGGGTGCACATCGTCGAGCTCACCCCGGCCGGCGAACGGATGTTCCTGCGGCTGCGCGAGGTCGCCGGCCGCTTCGATCGTGATCTTCGACGTGGCATCCCCGCCGCCGACCGGGAGCTCTTCGAGTCGGTACTGGGGACGATGATCAACAACGTCGATCGCCGCTCGACCTCCTCGATCCCCCGCTCCCGCTGACACCAGGACGCTCACCCCGACAGCGCGCCGCTACCGTGCGACTGCAGGGTGAACGGACGGCCTCGGGGAGGGTTGCGCAGCAGGATCCGGTCCGGCCCGGTCAGCTGACGGTGATCGCAGCGGTGCTGGTGACCCCGTTCACCGTGACCGACAGCGAGGCCGATCCGGTCCGCAGTGCGGTCAGCTTCCCGGTCGCGGCGTCGAAGGCGAGCACCTCGCGGCCGCGCCGGCCGTCACCGATCCGGACGTGTTCTCCCGACCACCGGGCGCTGACCGGCCAGCCGACCGGGACTCGCCGGTCGCCGTCCTGGGTGAGGGTGGCGGCTACCTCCGCGATCTGACCGACGGCCAACTTCTTGAGTGCCTCGAGCTCGAGGTCGTCCACCCGGGCACGGGTCTCGACCCGCAGCCAGTCCAGCCGTGCACCGGGCCGCGGCACCTTTCCGATCCGGCCCTTCCGCGGATCGATCCCGAGCATGGTCCAACCGGTGAAGCCACCCTGCGCCGCGGTACCGCTGGGAGTCTTGCCCGAGTTGCCGTTGATCACTCGGGTGACACCGTCCGCGGCATCGGCGTAGAAGATCCCGACATGCCCGTTCAGCTGCGCGGCTGCCTTGCCGGTACGGGAACTGAAGTCCGACAGCAGCCGGGCCAGAGCCGTTGCCTCATGGCGATCCCCGAGTTGCGAGGCCTTGTCCGGCTGCGGGTCGTCGACCGGGTGATGGTTGAAGATCAACACCCCGGTGATGCCGGGATCGGCAGCCGCGTCGGCGAGTTGCTCCTGCAGCATCTGCAGTTGCTCGGTGGAGCCGCCGGGATGCAGCGTGCCGGAGGACGAGTCGAGGGTGATGATCTTGGTTGAACCAAGATCACGATGAGTCGCCGCCGGCCCGAAGACATCGGTGAAGTTGCTGATCTTGCCGCCCATGATCTCGTGGTTGCCGGGCACGTAGACGTAGGGGATCTTGTCCCCGACCTCTTCGGTCAGGATCTGCTGCGCCAGTTGGAGATCGGCCGGGGATCCCTCGTCGACGAAGTCGCCGTTGATCACCAGCAGGTCCGG
>DATCVL010000488.1:0-6865 GCA_036566865.1 Microlunatus sp. | reverse complement strand
GCCCAGATGGACTCGATCTGCAGACCCCGGTCGGACTGCCAGGTGAGCGGTGAGAACAGCCGTTTCGGTCCACCGGTGATCAAGCTGATCAGGGCCAGCCCGAAGCCGGCGACGACGAAACCGATCAGGGTCGCCCGGCGGCCGCGGCGATAGCTGGCGAACGGCGCGATCAGCAGCGCCGGCCAGAGCTTGATCGCCGCGCCCAGCCCGGTCAACGCGCCGGTCAGCCAGGGCTGTCGGCGGGCGACCAGCAGCGACAGTCCGGCCAGCACCGCCGGCACCAGATCGAACCGCAGATAGCTGAGCGGGCCGATCAGGAAGACGAAGAACAGCCAGAAGAGTACGGCCGGGTCGCGCCGGTTACCGGCGGACCGATAGAGCACGAAGGTGAAGGCGGCGTCGAGCAACATCATCAGACCGATGAACGCGATCAGGTAGCCGGTCTGGCTGCCGATGCCGAGGGCGTACGGGATTGCCAGCAGCCACACCACCGGCGTCGGGTACTCGTTCAGCGTCTGGGCCAGGCCGACATTGCCGAGGGAGTCGATCTTGCGCCAGTAGTAGTTGACGTCACCGGTGGCGACGTTCTCGATGGTGATCGCCAACAGCAGCATCACCGCCCGGGTGATCAACCAGATGAGGATCACCGAAAGACCGGCATAGCGGGTCGTGGGGCGGGAGGCGACAGGCGCGGTCGGGCTGGACACGTACTCTCTCCGGTCGGCGATCAAGCAACCGCGAACCTATCATCCGCGCGGCCGGCCGGCCCGGTCCCGCGTGATCGGGCAGCGGGCGACCGGTGGACCACCCGATCTCGGGTGGGGCGAACCCACCCGAGATCTCTCCACGATGTGACAAACGATCCCGGATCGCGGGCAGGTCCCCGGCTGTCGAATCGGGCCCGGTCGATGTTGTCCTCCGTGCTGCCGCGCGATCCGAACGCCGGCGACCAACGGCGTCGGGCAGAAAGGATTCATCGTGGACATCTTCTTCGTGCTCGAGGCGCTGGTTGTCCTCGGAGCGATCGTGATGGGCACGCGGGCAGGTGGCGTCGGGGTCGGCCTGTGGGGCGGCCTGGGCGTCGGTGTCCTGGTGTTCGTGTTCCGTGAAGCACCCGGGGCACCGCCGAGCGGCGCGATGGCGATCATCCTGGCCGTCGTCACGGCAGCCTCGATGATGCAGGCCGCCGGCGGCATCGACTGGATGGTGAAGGTGGCGGCGCGGGTGATCGAACGCCATCCGAAGCAGATCACGGTGATCGCACCGCTGACGGCGTTCGCCTTCTCCATCGGCTCCGGCACCGGCAACATCCTCTATCCGCTGTTGCCGGTGATCTACGACGTGTCCTACCGCAACAATGTCCGGCCCAGCCGGCCGCTGACCGTCACCGTGGTGCAGTCCGGGATGGCGCTGGCGGCTTCACCGGTGTCCGCGGCGATGGCCGCGATGATCACCTTGACCGACGTCCCGCCGTACAACCTCAGCCTGACCCAGGTGCTGTCGATCACGCTGCCGGCCTGTGTTGTCGGCATCGTGGTGACCTCGCTGATCGTGAACCGGATGGGCAAGGAACTCGATGACGACCCCGAGGTCCAGGCCAAGATCGCCTCCGGCGAGCTGGTGGCGCCGGGGCAGGTGCTGGCACCCGCAGGGGCTCCGGCCCGACGGGCCACGCCGCCGGCGACGGTGCCGGCCGGCGGCGGTTCCGGCGGCACCACCGTGACCAGCCCGGACCTCGATGCCGACAACGGAAACGGGAACGGTTCGGACCTCCCGGCATCGGCCCGGCTCACCGCCACCACCCGGGGCCGCAACTCCGCGCTGGTCTTCTTCGCCGGCGTGCTGCTGATCGTCGCCCTCGGGCTGTTCCCGGGCCTGCGTCCCGCCTTCGACCTGGGCGACGGACTGGAGCCGATCGACATGACCACCTCGATCGTGATCGTGATGTTCGCGGTCGGGGTCGCGATCCTGTTCGTCGGGCGTCCCGACGTCAACGACGTCCCGGAACAATCGGTGTTCAAGGCCGGCATGATCTCGGCCATCGCGCTGTTCGGCATCGCGTGGCTGACCGCGACCTTCATCGCCGCACACGAGGCGTTCATCGTGGACACGATCGGCGGCTGGGTCAGCGACTGGAAGTTCATCTTCGCCCTGGCCGTGTTCCTGATCGCAGCGCTGACCACCAGTCAGTCGACCGCGACCCGGACCATCGTCCCGATCGGGCTGGCGTCCGGGCTGGCGCCCGGACTGGTCACCGGCATGTGGGCCGGCGCACTGAGCGGTGTCTACACGCTGCCGGCCAACGGCACCCAGATCGCGGCCGCGAACTTCGACCTGTCCGGTACGACCAAGCTCGGCACCAAGCTTCTCGACCACAGCTTCTTCGTGCCGATGTTGATCATGGCGGTGGTGACCGTTGCCGTTGGTGCGGCAATCGGCGCCCTGTTCTACTGATTCTGCTGTTCTACTGATTCTGCTGTTCTACTGATTACTGCCGCGGAGGCCGTTATGCAGACGACAGAGATTTCCCGGAAAGCCGCGGCGATGATGCCCGACTTGGTGAAACAACTGGAGGACCTGGTCGCGATCCCGTCGATCGCCTTTCCCGGGTATCCCGCCGAATCGGTGCACGAAATGGCGCGGGTGACGCTGCAGAAATTCCGCGATGTCGGATTCAGCAACGCCGAACTGATGCCGGTACCGTCCGGCTATCCACCGATCTACGGCGAGATTCCCGGGCCACCCGATTCCCCGGTGGTGATGCTGTACGCGCACTACGACGTGCAGCCCGCGCCGGTCGAGCAGGGTTGGGTCTCGGACCCGTGGACCGCGACCCGGAAGGAGGACGGCCGGATCTACGGTCGTGGCGCCAACGACGACAAGGCCGGCCTGATCACCCACTTGGGCACGATGCGGATCTTCGACGGCAAACCGCCGTGCACCGTTCGGCTGGTGCTGGAGGGCATGGAGGAGACCGAGAGCAACCTGGAGGAGTTCGTCCGGGCGCATCCTTACATCTTCGACTGCGACCTCTTCGTCGTCTGCGACATGGGCAACCTGCATGTCGGTGAGCCGGTGCTGACCACGACTCTGCGCGGTGACGTCGCCTGCGTGGTGACGGTGAAGACGCTGCTGCATCCGCTGCACTCGGGCGTCTTCGGCGGCCCGGCGCCGGACGCGATGATGGCGCTGGCCCGGTTGCTGTCCACGCTGCACGACGATCAGGGGGACGTCGCCGTCAAGGGAGTGTCCCAGGGCACCTGGGCGGGTGCCGATCTGTCCGAGCAGGAATTCAGTGCGGCTGCCGATCTGGTCGACGGTGCTGGTCTGGTCGGCACCGGCCCGGTCGGCGAGCGGCTCTGGGCCCGGCCGTCGGTGTCGGCGATCGGCGTGGACATGACGACCATCGCGGGCTCCTCGAATGTGCTGATCCCCGAGGCCAGGGCGAAGCTGTCGATGCGGATCGTGCCCGACTCGGATCCGGACGCCGAGCTGGATGCCTTGGTGGAGCATCTGCAGACCCACGCTCCGTGGGGAGCGACGGTCGAGGTCGAGCGGACCAAGGCGGCTCCGGCGTTCCGCTGCCGGACCGACGGACCGGCCTACGCGGCGGCTCGGGAGGCGATGACGGAGGCGTTCGGCCGACCGACCGGAGAGGCCGGCTCCGGCGGCTCGATTCCGCTGCTCGGCACGCTGCAGCAGGTCGCGCCCCAGGCCGAGTTCATCCTCTGGGGTCCCGAAGATGTCGCCGCAGCGCGGATCCATGCCTCCGACGAGAGCGTCGATCCGGACGAGATCGAGAAGATGGTGGTCAGCCAAGCGCTCCTGCTGACGAAGCTGGCGCGTTCCGATGACCGATGAGCCGGCGACCGCCCGGGGTTCGGGCGGCGGCCACGGGATGACGGTTCGAGGTGCGGCATTCCTCGGCATCGGCTCGATGGTCGGAGCAGGCATCTTCGCCCTGCTCGGCGAGGCCGGCGCGGTAGCCGGAGCCGCGGTCTGGATCTCGTTTCTGATCGCCGGTGCGATCGCGATGTTGCAGGGGTACGCCGTCGCGAAGCTCGGCGCCACCTATCCCTCCTCCGGCGGCCTGGTCACGTTCCTGCTCAAGGCGTTCGGCTCCGGGCACCTGACCGCGGTCACCTCCTGGCTGCTGTACTTCGCCTCACTGATCGTCACCGCTATGGTCGCGGTCTCGTTCGGCAACTACGGTGCGGCCCTGTTCGCCGGTCCGGATGCGGATCCGCTCGTCTCCCGGTTGTTGATCATCGGCGTGGTGATCTTGGTCTGTGTGATCAACATCGCCGGGGCGCGCTTCATCGACCGGATCCAGTCGGCGATCGTGATCATCCTGCTGGCCGTCTTCGTCGTCTTCATCGTGGTCACGCTGGCCACCATCGATGTGTCGCTGCTGGCACCCTCGACGTACCCGCCGGCCTCGGACGTGATCGGTAGCGTCGCCCTGACCTTCTTCGCCTTTCTCGGTTTCGCGGTGATCAGCTTCACCGGTGGCGATCTGCCGGACCCGGCGAGAAGTCTCCCGCGGGCGATGTTCATCGCGCTCGGGGTGACCACCGCGCTGTACGTGCTGGTATCGATCGGTGTCTTCGGCACCCTGCCGGTCGAGGAAGTGATCCGACACGGTGACACCGCGCTGGCCGAGGCGGTCAGGCCGGTCCTCGGCGACGCCGGTTTCGCGCTGATGGCCGTCGCCGCCCTGTTGGCGACCTCGTCATCGGTCACCGCGAACCTCTACGCCGCGGTCGGCTCGACGGCAAAGTTGGCCGAGGAGACGACCTTCCCGCCCATCTTCGGTCAGCGGGCTCGGATCGGTAGTACTCGGGGACTGGTGATCTCGGCGATCTTGGTGCTGGCCTTGGCGTTGCTGGTGGACCTGAGCGCGATCGCCTCGCTGGGCAGCGCGGTCGCTCTGGGAATCTTCCTGATCACGTCGTTCGCCGCGCTCCGGCTGCGCCATCAGACCGAATCCAGCCTGGCGATGATCATGGTGGGCATCCTCGCGACCGCCGGGGTGCTGATCCTGTTCCTGGTGCAGACGGTGCAGACCGAGCCGGTGACCTTCGTGGCGATCGTCGCGATCTTGCTGCTGGCCGTGCTTCTCGACCAGATCTGGAGCAGGATTCGCGAACGTCGTCGGGCTCGTACGGCAGGTTGATCGGCGCCGGGCCCCTCGGACGTGCTCTCGGCGGTCGACGAAACGACGTGCTGGCCCGGGCCGAGAGCTCTGCTCCGACCACCCGACGGACCCGTGGTCCCGACCGAACCCACCCTCGCAGGGGTGGTGTCACACCACCCGGACCCTGAGGAATCTGGTGCTGTCCCACCCCGGCCGGCGCGGTCGATCATCGAGGAGCGAACATGACGGCTTTCACCGTATGGAGGTTCGAGGATCCGGACGGTGCCCGGCGGGCAGCGTCGGTGTTGAAGGACGCGCAGGCCGATGGCCTGGTCGAGATCGTCGACCACGCTGTCGTGACCTGGCCGCTCGACGAGGAGAAACCGACCACCGAGCACGCCCATGACGATCCCAAACGGGGCGCGGCCTGGGGTGCCCTGTGGGGGATCCTGGCCGGTGCACTCTTCACCATCCCGATCGTCGGTGGCGCGGTTGGCGTGGCGATCGGCGCGCTGAGCAAGTCGACCGAGGGCACCGGGATCAGCAAGGAGGATCTGGAGCGGATCCGGACCGAGGTCGTCCCCGGCACGTCGGCGCTGTTCATGGTGACCGAGAACGCCGATCTGGATCTGCTGGGTGAACGGTTCCGCGGTGTGAATCGCACCCTGATCAGCACCAACCTGACCGATGCCGAGCGGGATCTGCTGCTCGAGACCTTCGGTGGCCGCTGACCGCCGGAACCCGTTGGCCATCTGGTTCGCCGACCGCGCAGGTCGCGGTCGGCGGCGTTACAGCGTGCCCGGCTGCGGCCGTAGATCCGTGTCCGGGTAGAGATCGCGATGATCGGTGAGCAATGAATCGATCATCGCCTGCACCGGTGCGGGCACCGTTCGATGCCTGCTGGTCAGGACGAACTCGGTGTCGGCCAGCCGCGGCAGGTTGCGATTCCTGAGCTCGACCAGGCCGGCCGGGATCAGCGAACGGGCGAACGGCATCACCCCCAGGCCGGCCAGCGCGGCGGCACGCAGCCCGCTCAGGCTGCCCGAGGTGCAGACGGTGTGATAGCCCCGACCGACACGTTCCAGTGCCTCGACGGCGTGTTGGCGGGTGAGGCTGGGCGGGGGATAGACGATCAGCGGGACAGGATGATGGCGCGGTAGATCCAGATCCGGCGCGCCGATCCAGGCCAGTCGATCATGGAACATCAGCCGGGCCTCGGTCTCGGCCGATGGTCGCTTGGCCAGCACCAGGTCCAGTTCGCGCGCGGACAACCGGCGATGCAGATGCACGCTGAGGCCGACAGTCAGCTCGAGATCGATGGCCGGGTGGGCCCGCCGGAATCGGCGCAGCAGCTCCGGCAGCCGGGAGAGCGCGAAATCCTCCGAGACCCCGAAGCGGACGCGTCCGCGCGGCTCGGATCCGGTCAGCGTACGGAAGGCGTCGTCGTTCAACTCCAGCATCGAGCGCGCGATGCCGGTGAGCGCCTCACCCTCGGCGGTCAGCGCAGCCCGGTGCGTGTCACGGACCAGCACCGGTCGGCCGATGCTGTCTTCCAGCCGCCGGATGTGCTGACTGACCGCGGACTGGCTGAGTCCCAGGCGCCGGGCCGCAGCAGAGAAGCTGAGCTGGTCGGCGACGGCGAGAAAGGTACGCAACTGGTTGAGATCGAGGCTGCGCCGATCGAACGCGCCGTCCGAGGAGATCGGTCGCTTATCACGTCTTGTGGCC
>DATCVL010000487.1:0-30007 GCA_036566865.1 Microlunatus sp. | reverse complement strand
GGCGGTGCCCCGCCACAGCTGCGGAGCCACCAGAGTCGAGGCCCGCATCGACAGCTCGGTGACCTCGGCCCGGTCACCGGTACGCGCGGCGGCCAGAGCCTGCAATGCGGTGCCGCGCGCGGCGAGGTAGCCGTTGCCGGTGTTGCGGCCGTGCACCGTCACGGCTTCGGCCAACTGTCGACTCGGTCCGTCTCGGCCGTCACCGACAGCACCGGTCGCCCGTGCCAGCAGGACCAGCGCCTCGGTTTCGGGGTCGCCTCGGACCCGGCTCCCGGTGCGGACCGGACGTACGGGATCGCGGCCGAGACCGATTCGCTCCCCGCCGAAGATGTTCAGGCGTCCGGTGACCAGGATCCACAGCTCGGTCAGCACCGGATCCGGGGGCACCGGCCAGTGGGCCGCTGCCGCCTCGGCGAACCGGCGGGCCGCCTCGAAATCGCCGACCTCGAGGTGGGCATCCGCCAGGACCAGAGCCAGCCTCGGCTCGGTCTGGAACAACGGGGGCAGCTCCGCAGCCGCCGAGCGCAACAACGCATGCTGTCCCGTCATCAACAGCCTGACCGCGTGCCGGTCCAGTACCCGCCGACAGAGGTCCTGGTCGGCAGCGGCGATCGCCTGCCGCAGCGCCTGGTCGTACTGGCCCTGTCCCTCGAACCAGTCCGCTGCCGCGCGATGCAGCCGAGCTTCTCGCTCGGGATGGAACCGATGCAGGTCCATCTGCAGGTGCGCGCGTAGCAGCGGATGCACCTGAAACCACAGGCGCCCGTCGCCGAAGCTGGTGATCAACGAGTTGGTCGCCTCCAGTTCGGCCAGCACCGACCCGGCCTCGGTCAGACCGGACAGGCGTTGCGCCAGCCCGGTCGTGAAGCGAGTGCAGATCGCGGTGGCATCCAGTAACGAACGAGCGTCCGAGGACAGGCTCGACAGCACCTCGCCGACCAGGTACTCCGAGATCGTGTGGGTCGTACCGACCAGATCCTTCAGCACCGTCGCCGGTTCACTCGTCCTCATCGCCAGCGCGGCGAGCCGCAACCCAGCCGCCCAGCCGCGGGTCTGGTCCTGCAGCATTCGAATCTGCTCGCTGCTCAAGGACAAGCCGGCGCGGCCCAGCAGCAACTCGGTCTCATCAGCGGTGAAGGCAAGATCGGCACCGCGCAAGGCGAGCAGACGACCGTCCAGTCGGAGACGGCCCAGCCGGAGGGCCGGATCGAACCGGCCGGACAGCACCAACCGGATCTGCGGTGACCCGTACGTGATCAGGTCACCGAGTCCCTGCAGCGACAGCGGGTCGGTGAGTTCGTGGATGTCGTCCAAGATCAAAGTCACCGGCGCCGGGTGGATCGCCTCGGCGATGGCTGTCACGTACGCGACGTCGAGGCTGCGGGTGCCGGGCAGTCCGGCCCTGGCCAACGGGATCGCTGCCGGGACCGCGGCGCAACCCCGCAGCGCCGAGACCAGGGCTGACCAGAAGCGGCGCTCGTCGTTGTCCGCGTGGTCCAGAGTCACCCAGGCCGTTGGGTCGCGACGGTTGGCCGCCCATTCCGCGAGTAGGTGTGTCTTGCCGGCACCCGCAGGGGCGCTGAGGAGGACCACCGTGTCGTCCGAGGAATCGTCAAGGGTGGCCAGCAGCCGATCGCGGCTGACCTGGCCGGCGGGCACCCGGGGCGGGGTGATCTTGACCGTCGGATGGAGCGATGAGCGACTGCCGGTCGGTCCGTCTGCGCGGCTCATCGGGTACCAATCTTCCGAGGCTGTCGGCTCACCCCGTAGCCGTTCGGGTTGACATCAAGTACTCAGACTTTGATCAAGATAGTGCAAAATCGCGGTGCTGGGTACGACTTACCACCCGCAGCGGGCGAAGCAGTTCGGCACCGGCATGCCCGATCGTTGGCCGGTGGACATCGTGATCACGCTGACGATCCTCGGGTTGGCCGTCGCCGTCTTCGTCTGGAACCGGCTGCCGGTCGAGATGGTCGCGCTACTGGTCAGCCTGGCCCTGCTGGGCACCGGTGTGATCGGATTCCACCAGGTCTTCGAGGGATTCGGCAGTCCCACGCTCGCCTTGATTGCTGCATTGTTCGTGATTGCTGAAGGGATCGATGCGGCGGGCATCACCACCTGGCTGGGCAGCCTGCTGGTCCGGCTGGCCGGTACCAGCAGGGTCCGGTTGATGATCTTGGTGATGTCGGCGGTTGCCTTGCTGACGGCGTTGATCAGCGTGAACGGCGCGGTGGCAGCGATGCTGCCGATGATCGTGGTGCTGTGTGTACGCCTGGGGCGGCTGCCGTCCAAGCTGTTGCTGCCGATGGCGTTCGCCGCGCATGCCGGATCGCTGCTGGTGTTGACCGGCTCGCCGGTGAACATCCTGGTCGCCCAAGCGTCGGAGGACTCCGGCGGTGGCGAGATCAACTTCTTCGAATGGGGACTGGTCGGTGTACCGGTCTTCGTCGGCACCCTGCTGGTGGTGTTGATCTTGGGCGAGAAGTTGTTGCCGGATCGGCACGGTGAGGTCCCGCGCGATCTGTCGTCGCATCCACGGGTACTCAAGGAGCACTATCTGAGCGATCAAGCGCTGGCTCGGCTGCGGATCGCTCCGGGATCACCCCTGATCGGCCAGACGCCGTGGATCGGCCGGGCGGCCCGCAGGCTGTTGCCCGAGCCGGCAACCGTGCATGTGCTCTGCCCGCAGTCTGCTGGCGGCAAACCGTTGGGCGGTCGGCACTTGGCCGTCGGTGATCAACTCGTGGTCCGCGGCCGGGACACCGATCTACTGGCGTTCAGCAACCGGTTGGGGCTCGAGGTCGACAGCACCGACAAGGACGTGCTGTTGAAGAACGGCCTGATCAACAAGGAGTTCGGAGTCGCGGAGGTGCTGGTCCCACCACGATCCTCGTTGGTCGGGACCGAGGTCTATCCGGGCATGGTGACCGCGAGCCAGCAACTGGTGGTGTTGGCACACCATCGGGTCGGGGCTCAGCCGAGCGATGACCCGACCACGGTCGAGCCCGGGGACAGCCTGCTGTTGCAGGGGCGTTGGGATGACTTGGACGAGCAGACCAGCGGCGACGACGTGATCTTGGTCGACTCTCCGGACGCCATCCGTCGGCAGGTCGTCCCGCTCGGGCCGCGGGCCAGGCCGGCGTTGATCATCCTGGTGCTGATGGTGGCCGCTCTGACGGCCGACCTGATCCCCTCGGCGATCACCTGTGTGCTGGCAGCGATTGCGATGGTGCTGACTCGGGTGGTGACGCCGAAGCAGGCTCATCGGTCGATGCAGTGGCCGACGTTGATCTTGGTCGCCGCGATGATTCCGATGTCGGCGGCCATCACGGACACCGGAGCGGCCGAACTGCTCGCACACCAGATGGTCGAGCTGGTCGGTGGCACCAGCCCGTATCTCTATCTGCTCGGACTGGCCCTGGTGACCGCGATCCTCGGCCAGTTGATCAGCAACACGGCTACCGCTTTGATCTTGATCCCGATCGGAGTATCGGTGGCTGCCGAGGCGGACATTTCATCGCTGACCGTGTTGATGGCGATCAGTGTCGCCTCCTCGGCGGCACTGCTCACTCCGGTGGCCACGCCGGCGAACCTGATGGTGATGCAGCCGGCCGGCTACCGATTCGGCGACTACTGGAAGCTCGGCGGAGCGGTGATGGTGGTCTATCTGGTCGTGGCCGTGCTGCTGGTACCGGTGTTCTGGCCGTTCGACGGGTGAAGCCGCCGCCCGACGTGATCGCTGGACGCCTCCGTCGTCGACGGCGGAGCGGTGAAAGGTCACCAGCAAAGGGTGACCCGAGTCGGGGCGCCGCCGACGAGGCTGGGCGCATGGCAGCCGCCGATCTCTCCGACGACGGCATTCGCCGTGCCGTCGCGGAGTTGCTGCCGGGCCTGGTGACCGACCTGGTCGAGTTGGCCGCCATTCCGTCGGTCGCGGCGAACGGCTTCCCGGCCGAGCCCTTGTTCGACGCGCATCGAGCGGTGGTCGATCTGCTGACTCGCTGCGGTGTTGCCGGGATCGGCCGGCTGGTGGTCCCCGGCACCACGGCTCCGATCCTGACTGCGACCATCCCCGGTCCGGCGACGGCCCCGACGGTCTTGATCTACAGCCATTACGACGTCGCACCGGCCGGAGATCCGGGCCGCTGGCGTACGCCACCTTTTACGCCGGTGCGGACCGACGGCGCGGTGTTCGGCCGCGGAACGGCCGACTCCAAGTCCAACATCGCGATGCTTGCGGGGATGCTGCAGGTGTTGGGTGATCGGCCGCCGGTGACGGTGAAGTTGATCTTGGAAGGGCAGGAGGAGTTCGGCAGCCCGTTCGACGACTTCCCGCCACGGCATCCCGAGTTGTTCCACGCCGACGCGATGGTGATTGCCGACGTCGGCAGCATCCGTCCCGGCACACCGTCACTGACGGTGGCTCTGCGCGGCGCAGCCTCGGTCGAAGTCAGGGTGCGCTCTCTCGAGCACGATCTGCCCTGTGGTCGGTACGAGGGTGCGGCGCCGGACGCCCGGCTCGCGCTGATCCGAGCCTTGGCCTCGTTGCATGACGATGCCGGAAATGTCGCCGTGCCGGGTCTGCTCCGCGAACCGTGGCCGGGTGCCGGCTACTCCGACGAGGAGTTCCGCCGGCTCGTCGAGGTGCCGGACGGTGTTGCGCTGCAAGGCACCGGTACGGTCGCCGAACGCATCTGGTCCGGCCCGGCGATCACCGTGACCGGTTTCGATGCGCCGCCTGCCGACGCTCCGCAGAATCTGATCGCCGGGACTGCTCGGGCGATGATCAGCCTTCGAGTGCACCCGAACCAGGACGTTGCCGAGGCACAAGCCGCACTGGTGGATCATCTCCGGCGCCAACACCCGCACGGATCGCGTCTCGAGGTGACCCCCGGGCCGGTCAGCGCCGGATTCGCGGCCCGGCTCGGCGGACCCGGCCAACGCGCAGCGATGCGTGCTCTGTATCGGGCCTGGGGCACACCGGTCGAGGTGATGGCCGGCGGTGCTTCGATTCCCGTGGTGGCGGCATTGCACCGGGCGGTCCCGACGGCGGAGACGGTGATGTTCGGCGCCACCGACGGCTACTCCCGGCTGCACCAGGAAGACGAACGGGTGTTGGTGGACGAGATCGAGAAGGCGATCGTGGCGATGGTGATCTTCCTGCGTGACTATGGCAGCACAGGATTGCGGGACCCGACGAACCGGCGTGAGGACTCTGATGGCTGAGGAACAAGGCGACACCGGCGAGCGGGCCGGGCAGATTGATCCGGGCGAGCAGGTCAAGCCGGAAGGCACCGGATCATGGCCGGTGTGGCGCTGGATCGTTGTCGGCGTGGTGGCGTTGGCGTTGATCGCAGCCGGCGGGCTGATCGGCGGCTTGGTGGCGTTGCAGTTGCGACCTACCTCGGGTTCGGGCTGCGCGGTGGAGCAGACCGCGCAGGCGGTACTGCCCACCGTGGTGACGCTGGCCGTGCAGGGGCCGAGCGGAGCCAGCAACGGCAGCGGCCAGGTGATCGACGACGACGGCAACGTGCTGACCAATGATCATGTGATCTCGCCGGCGGGTTCGAGCGGCACCATCGACGTGATCTTCAACGACGGTCGGTCCGTACCGGCCACGGTCGTCGGCCGGGCGCCGGAACTCGACCTGGCAGTGGTTCGGATCGAGCCGCAGAACTCGATGCCGGTGATCAAGATCGGCCAGTCGTCGAGTCTCAGCGTCGGCGAGCAGGTGATCGCGCTGGGCGCCCCGCTCGGACTGTCCAACACGGTGACCACCGGGATCGTCAGTGCCATCGGGCGGGACGTGCCGGTGCCCACGGACAGCGGTGGCCATGCCGTGATCGCCGGCGCCATCCAGACCGACGCGGCGATCAACCCCGGCAACTCGGGCGGCGCGTTGGTGGACTGCTCCGGCCGGCTGGTCGGCGTCAACACGGCGATCGCCACGGTTCCGAACGCCTCCGGTGAATCCGGTGGCGGCAACGTCGGCATCGGCTTCGCGATCCCGGTCGACCTGGCCATGCAGGTCGCGGAGCAGTTGATCGACACCGGCAACTTCGCCCCGGCCTACTTCGGAGCGGAGACGACACCGATCAGCCCCGACGCGGCCAGTCGTCTCGGTCTGGACGGCGGGCTGGTGGTGGTTGACGTGTCCTCGCCGGGACCGGCGGAGAAGGCCGGGCTGCAGCGTGGCGACGTGATCACCGAGGTGGACGGCAAGGCGACGCGGACCGCGGACAGCATCTGGCTGATCACCCTGCAGAAGAAGGCCGGCGATACCGTGCAGGTGAAGTACACCCGGGATGGACAGGAGCAGACGACCAACGTCACGTTGACCGATCAGCCGGTCCGCTAGCCCAGCAGGGGAGTCGAGCCAGAAGGAGACGAGGATGTCAGAGCAAGGTTCCACGATCCGCAGCGCTGCCGGATTCGCCCGCCGGTTGGGCTGGTTCGGCGTCGGACTCGGCGTGTGTTTGATCATCGTCGGGATCCTGGTGTTGATCAGACCGGGCGCATCACTGTTGCTGCTGGCGATCTTGGTCGGCATCCAGCTGCTGTTCGTCGGGGTGGTCCGCGTGATCTCGGCGATCACCGGTAAAGGCGCCTCGACCCGATGGCGGGCGATGGTGATCATCGCCGGCGGACTGACCGCCGTCGTCGGCATCATCTGCCTGCTGCGACCACAGGATTCCCTGGTGCTGTTGGCCATTCTGGTCGGAATCGGATGGATCGTCGACGGCGTGGCGACGGTGCTGTCGGCCTTCCTGGCGCCGAAGGAAGGTCGGTCGAGGGTGAGTCAGACGATCTTCGGTCTGTGCAGCCTGATCGCCGGCATCATCGTGATCGTCTGGCCGGAGAAGAGCCTGGCGGTGATGACCCAGCTGGTCGGGGTGATCTTGATCGTGCTCGGCGTGCTGGCGATCGTGGCAGCGTTGCCCCAGGTCAGGGCAACGGACGAGGGTCGGCACGGCGCCGACGCGGCGGAGTAGCCCGGATCACAGCGAGCGGGCGAAGGTGTCCACCCCGTTGGCCAGCGCGGTGATCGCCGCCATGGTCCGGCCGAGGTTGCGGTGGATCTGCAAGGCGTGATCGGCATCGGGGATCTGCAGCACCTGGGCCTGAGTGCTCTCGACGATCTGCTGATCCCAGTACGGGTCCGCGGTGCCGCCGATCAGAAGATGCTCTGGCCCGAGCCGCCGGGCCAGCTTGCCGATCTCCGGCTCGGTCAGCAGCGGGGTCAGCCAGATGCCGGGGAGGACCGAAGCAGCAGCGACCGGCATCGACAGGGTGCCCAGTGACTTGCCGATGATCAGGATCTGCGCGGCTCGGTGTTCGCGGCGGACCCGGTTGATCATCTCGGCGGCGATCGTCGGCACCTGCTCGCGGGTCATGCCGTCCGCCCAACGGATCAGGTGGCAGGTCCAGCCGAGGTAGGACAGAGCCGTCGCCGGGTACCACAGCACCGGGCTGTCGACCGTGTATCCACCGCCGGGCAGCAACACCGCATGCCGATTCGGCCCGCCGTTGATGACATCCACCGTGAAGCTCATCAAGATCACCTCGAGCTCACGTTAGCGTCGACGCCGTCTCCGGTCGAAGCAGTTGAGCCCGGCGTAGCAGAACTCCTGGTCGGCCTGAGGTGGCCCGGCCGGCAGCCGCCCGGTTGCCCGCAAGTAGGAAGAATCCGACGACGGTGGTGTCGTAGGTTGATCCCGGCGTCGTCGGAGATCGGGCGCCCGGGTGCGACCAGGAGGCAACAAGATGACAGCCGGCATCATCGACGGCACTGCGGTATCGAAGAAGCTGCTGGCCGAGACCGCTGCGCGGGCCGCTGCCTTCACCGAGAAGGCCGGGCGAGCGCCCTGCCTGGCGACGGTCCTGGTCGGCGAGGACCCGGCCTCGCAGACCTACCTGAAGATGAAGCGGAACCGGTCCGCCAAGAACGGCATCAGCTCCCGCGCGGTCGAGCTGCCCGGCAACGCCACCACCGAGGAGTTGGTCGCGGCCATCACCGAGCTGTCCGACGATCCCGAGGTGGACGGGATCCTGCTGCAGCATCCGGTCCCGGACCAGATCGACGAACGAGCCGCGTTCGAGGCGATTGCGCCGGGCAAGGATGTCGACGGCGTCACCATGCACAGCTTCGCTGCGATGGCGTTCGGCCTGCCGGGCTTCGATTCCTGTACGCCGGGCGGCGTGATGCGGTTGCTGGACGCCTACGACGTGGAGCTGGCCGGCAAGCATGCCGTGGTGGTCGGTCGCAGCCCGATCCTCGGCAAGCCGGTCGGGATGCTGCTGCTGAACCGCGACGCGACCGTCACCTACTGTCACTCGCGGACCGCCGATCTGGCCGAACAGGTCGGTCTCGCCGATCTTGTGGTGGCCGCGGTCGGCACGCCGGAGCTGATCAAGGGGGAGTGGCTCAAGCCCGGTGCGGTGGTGGTCGACGCCGGCTACAACGAGGGCAACCTCGGTGATGTCGAGCAGTCGGTCGCCGTCGAGCGGGCCGGCCTGATCACCCCCGTCCCGGGCGGCGTCGGCCCGATGACGATCGCGGTCCTGCTCGAGCAGACCGTCGCCGCCGCCGAAGCCACGCTCTGATTACCCGGCCCTGGGGCGCCGCGTCGTCGTCCGCGGGTTGGCGACGCGAACGCGCTAGGCGGGAAGGATGTTGTGGGCGGGCCGGAGCAGGTTGGCCGGGTCGTAGCGCCGCTTCAGCTCCCGCAGCCGGTAGTAGTCGGTGATCTTGTACGCGGTACGGGTCCGGCTCGGGTCCGCGAGGAAGTTCAGGAACTGCTTCCCGGTCGCCGTCTGGGCCAGCCGATCGACGGTGGACGGCTCGGCGTCGAGCTTGATCGAGAACGGTACCTCCCGGTGGCCGACCGGACCATGATCAACTGCCGGTCGCGCAGTAGCACCGCCCCAATGGCGGAATTCCAGTGCCTGTGCGTCACCGTCGGAGGCACTGACTGCATCGACCGCGGCCATGATCAATTCCTCGCTCAGCCCGGAGTACATCTCGAAGCCGCGCGGCCGGGTGCCGGGGATGTTGATCTTGGCGTACGGTGTCGGCCGGATCGCCGAGTCGAGGTCGAGCCCGGTCGCCCGCAGCACCGTAGCTGCGGCCGCCGGGAACTGATCATGATCACCGGCCCAGACCGCGCCGACCGTCAGGACCGGGCCATGATCATCGGCTGCGTGCCGGCGCAGCGTCGGCGCCAGGGTCAACGCGTCCGGCACCTCGTCGGCATGATCTCCGAACCAGCGGAGGAAGTCGGCTGCCCGGTCGATCGGCATGGTGGCGATCCCGGACAACACCCGAGACACCGGCACCAGGTTGATCTCCAACTCGGTGATCACACCGAAATTGCCGCTGCCGCCGCGGATCGCCCAGAACAGGTCGGCGTGATCAGCGGCACTCGCGGTGAGCTGGCGCCCGTCGGCCATGATCATGGTCGCCGAGACCAGATTGTCCGCGGCATAGCCGTACGTCCTCGACAGCCAGCCGATGCCGCCGCCGGTGGTGAAGCCGACAACGCCGACGCCGGGGAAGTCGCCTGAGGTCGGGCTCAGTCCGTACGGGCCGGCCGCGGCGATCACGTCCGACCAGCGGGCCCCGGCCCGGATCCGGGCGATTCGGCGCCACGGATCGACGACGACACCGGTCATCGCGGCGGTACTGAGCAGCAGGCGGCCGTCGACGCCGACCACCGACCCGTGCCCGGTGCCGCGGACGGTCAGCGGGACGCCCAGCCGGTCAGCGGTGGTCACCGCTCGCTGGACGTCCGCGCTGGATCCGGCCTCGACGATTGCGGCCGGGTATTGACCGGGAACCGTGCGCGCCTGCGATGCGGCGTATTCGTCGGTTCCGGGCAGCAGGGCGCTGCGATCGATGGTGCGGACAGACCCTGCGCGGGAGATGGTGACGGTGCTCATCGTGATGTCCTCCGTGGTTGGAGAATCCGGCTCGGATTCGCTGTCTCGATGGTTTCGTCGAACGGCATCACCCGTCATCGACATCCGAGCGGCATTACCGGTACGCGATCTGGCGTAGTCGACTGCGTCCGGGGCGGTAGCCGGCCCGATCCGGTGCGTATCCGGCCTGTCGTCGGGCGGCCCGGCGGCGTACCCCGTACGGTCCAGGCATGACCGCCTCGGCACCGCGACAGACGCATGCGATCAGCCGGCACGGGGACTTGATCACCAAGACCTACCGGTCCTGGGGCCGGGGCGAACACCTGCGTGAGTGGCAGGTGCTGCAGGCCCTGCATCGGGCCGAGCCGGACCTGGCCCCACGCCCGGTACGTGCCGCGCTCGACGACGAGCCGCCGTCGATCACCATGACCGCGCTTCCCGGCGAGATGGTCGCCGGCACCTGGAACGACGACCAGCTGGACGCGCTGGCCGAGGCGATGGAGCGGCTGTGGTCACAGCCGGAGTGCAACCCGGCGATCGACCTCCATGAGGTCGGCTTCTGGCGTGCGCTGGCCGCGGCGGCCGCGCGTCCGGCCGACGGTCCCGAGCGGGAGGCCTACGACAGGGCTCGCGGCTGGATCGAGAGCACCGCACTCGATCGGCTGATGGACCGGCGGCCACGGATCCTGGGCCAGGGCGATCCGCAGGCCGGCAATCTGCTCTATGACGGCGTTCGGATCCGCTTGATCGACTTCGAGGACGCCGGAGCCAGTGATCGCTGCTTCGAACTGGCCAATTTCGCCGAGCACCTCGGCAATCGCGGCCGCGGCCTGGACCGGCTGGCGGACCGGTTCGAGGTTGATCAGGAGAGGCTCCGGTTGGGCCGTCGCTTGCTGGCCTCGTTCTGGTTCTTCCGGTTGTTACCGGTGCGGGACGAGCGCCCGGCGGGCTTCGCCGACCAGACCCAGCGGCTGCTCGACCTGCTCGGCTGAACACCCGACCCGCTCGGCCGAGGCGTCCGATCGAGCACGTCCGACCGATTCCGATCGCGCCGGCCGACCGGTCACCGCTAACGTCCGAGGGTGACCGATGACGAGCTGCCCGCGCGGGTGTCGCGGCTGGATCCGGAGACGATGCTGGCCGAGCTGAATCGGCGTACCGGCGCAGGAATGCGGCTGCTCGGACGAGCCGACCACGGCGAGGTCGGCGCTGCATTTGTCAGCTGGCCGGACGGGCGTGAGGGCGTGCTGACTCGATCGGCTGCCGCGATGCAGGAGTTGGAGCGGATCGGGATGCTGCTCGGACGCGCGGCCGACGCCGGCCTGCCGGTGCCGCGCTATCAGACGATCGTCGACCTCGGCACCGACCGCGCGATCGTCCAGCAGCGGCTCCCCGGTTCGGTACCGTCCCGGGTCGACGACGCGCTGGTGGAGCAGTTGGTCGAGGTGGCGGATCAGTGGGCCGGGCAGGGTTTCGGTGCCCCGGAACTTGACCTCCACCTGAGCTCCAGCGGCCCTGGGTTCTGTCTGCACGAGACCTTGGCGAACTACCAGGATCGCAGTCGTCTGCTGCTGCAGCGGGTCCGCGAGATCGGGCGTTCGGCGGGGATCGAGGAGGGCGATGACCTCGTCCATCTGGACTTCCATCCGGCCAACGTGCTGGTGGCTGACGGGCGGATCAGCGGTGTGATCGACTGGGACGGCATCGGCCGCGGCGATCGGCGGGCGGCCTACGTGACTCTCACCTTCGACCTGAGCTTTGGCTCCCAGTTCCGACCGGAGTACGACGGCCTCGGCGGGGGCGGTTGGAAGGTCGTCCTGGGCCCGCTGGCCCGGGCACCGATCGAGCGAGTACGGCGTTGGTGGGCGCACATGGCGTTGCGTCAGGTCGACTGGACGATCCGGCACGGCTACCCGAGCGAGGTGATCGACTTCTACCTGGACCTCGGCTCGGATGGCCTGGATGTCCTGGCCGCGGAGCCGGCCGACCTCGTCGATCGGCTGCACCGACTGTGCGACCCGACCGGGCGCTAGGACGAAACCCCTTGCCCTGATCGGCCACCCCGAGCAGGTTGGGAGCTGCCGATTCGTCACACTCACAGGGGAGTAGTCATGGGTTTCATACCGGTCGCCGAACAGGACCGCCGCGGCGAGCACGTCACCTTCATCGGGGAAGCGTACGAGTCCGGGGTGTCCTTCTTCGTCGAATACGCGCTGCCGGGTGAGGGACCGGCACTGCACCGTCATCCGTACTCGGAGACCTTCGTGGTGCTGTCCGGCGAGGTGACGTTCACCCTCGGTCGGGACCAACTCCGCGGCGGACCGGGCGACATCGCCGTTGCGCCGGCGATGACGCCACACAAGTTCAGCAACTCCGGCGACCAGCCGTTGCGGATGGTCAACATCCACGCCGCTCCGCAGATGCAGACCGAGTGGCTGGACGAGGAGACCTGGGAAGTGATCCGGACCTCCGACGTCCGGGCCTGACCCGGGCTCGCCGTGATGGGACTCGAACCGGTAACGGTCCCGGGTGACGCCCGCGGGTGGTTCGGAGTTCTCCGCGCCGAACCCCTACGCTAAGCCGCGATGACCGCTCGTCAGCGGCTGTGCCGCTCCTCAACCGAACACCGGCCATGCGTCGATCCGACGCCCGCCGCCCGTCGTGGTACCCAGGCCGCCCGGGCGTCCCGGTGTGGCCGGCCGACTCGGCAGCATCGGAGGAGCGGTCGGTGATCGCGCTCATCGTCGCGGGCGCCTTCGCGCTCGCGTTCACCCTGCTGACCATGCCCTTCTTCATCCGGCTGGTGCACCGGCTCGGCTGGGGACAGCCGATCCGGGTCGACGGACCGACCACCCACCAGATCAAGCGCGGTACGCCGACGATGGGCGGACTGGTCTTCGTGATCGGTGCAGTCGGCGGGTACTTCATCGGCCATCTCGTGGTCGGCTCGAGCACGCCGATCACCGCCAGTGGGCTGCTGGTCGTGCTGATGATGGTCGGGCTCGCCCTGGTTGGGTTCCTCGATGACTTCACCAAGACCCGGCGGCAGCAGAGCCTCGGATTGACCGGCTGGCAGAAGATCGGCGGCCAGGTGGTGGTGGCGACGGTCTTCGCCCTGCTCGCGCTCGCCTTCCGCGATCCGGAGAGTCACCTGACCCCGGCTACCGCGGCGATCTCTGCCATCCGCGATATCGGCTGGCTGAACCTGATGGCGCTCGGGCCGGTGATCGGTGTGATCGCCTACGTGCTCTGGATCAACCTGCTCACCGTCTCGGTGTCCAACGCGGTCAACGTCACCGACGGGCTCGACGGGCTGGCGACCGGGGCCACCATCCTGGCCTTGTCGGCGTACATCTTCATCGGCTTCTTCCAGTTCAAGCAGGCCTGCCACAACGTCGGCGCCTCCGCCCGCGGCTGTTTCGAGGTACGCGATCCGCTCGACCTGACCATCGTCTCGGTCGCCCTGGCGGGCAGCCTGGTCGGCTTCCTGTGGTGGAACGCCAGTCCCGCCCAGGTGTTCATGGGCGACACCGGCTCGCTCGCCATCGGCGGCACCCTCGGCGCCCTGGCCATCCTCACCCACACCGAACTGCTGCTGATCGTGATCGGCGGCCTCTTCATCATCGAGACCGGATCGGTGATCATCCAACGCGCCTACTTCAAGGTCACCCACGGACAGCGGATCTTCCGGATGAGTCCGATCCATCACCATTTCGAACTCAAGGGCTGGGAACAGGTCACCATCACCATCCGGTTCTGGATCCTCGCCGGACTCTTCATGGTGATCGGTGTCGGCGTCTTCTATCTCGGGTGGCTGTCTAGCTGACGCGGTCGGATCTGTGCCGCTGCCGCGATCTGGTCTGGCGGCTCGCCCTTGCGAGGGGCGACCCTCGCGCTCCCGCCGTGGGTCCGTCGCGGGCTCGGGGAGACCGATAAGAATGTGACCTCAGATTGATTGAACAGCTGCTGACGCGGGGGTCGGGCCCGACTGTGGTCGCGTTTTTATCGCTCGGGTGTGGGCACCTTGCGTGGGGCGGGGGATCCGACGAGGCTGGGAGGGGTTCCGAATCTCGTCGGGCAGGAGGACCAGTCATGATCATCAACGTCGGCGATCGGATCGAGGTCGAGTCCGAAACGGTGGGCCGTTCGACGCGTTGCGGAGAAGTGATCGACAAGGACGGCGACCGGCTGCACGTGCGCTGGGACGACGGGCACGAGTCGACCATGATCGGCTACGCGGGGAACATCCGGGTGCTCACCGGCAACGGTCCGAGCCAGGACTGACTGCGGCGAATCGACGGGTCAGCCCAAACGGCTGGTCACGTCGGTGATCGCTGCCCGCGCGTCCTTGCGCAACTGCCGGGCGGCCACCGCGTACTCCCGGGACGAGTTGCTGGACAGCATCATCAACGCAGCGATCTGCAACCCCATCGCGGGGATGCTGGTGCCGAGGGGACTGGGCAACAAGCCGAAGTGGTCGAGCATGCCGACGGTGATGCTGATCAACAGGATGGTCATCAGCATCAGCCGGGGGAGTTGGCTGCCCCGCAGGGTGAGGATGATCAAGATCACCTGGGCCACCAGCGCCGCGGTGCCGACCACCCCGGCGACGTCGGCGTACTGGGCGTGATAGCCGAGGCTGAAGTCGCCGTTCTGGATCAGGTCGGAGATGCCGAGCGCGATCAGGATCGATGCGCTGGCCAGCAACAGCACTGCGCTGGCCAGCACCGACAAGGGCCGGCGTCGCGACGCCCGGGTCTCGTCCAGCACGTTGGCCAGGCTGATCGGCCGCAGGATGCGTTCCTGGTGCCGGCCGACCTCGAGCGGGGTGTCGTCGGCGTCGGGGAGTTCGACCACCGGTAGGTCACCGTCGGTGTGGATCGAGTCACCGCCGCCGTTGCGGGAGTGGTAGCCGGTGGTGAAGTCCTCCAGCAGGTCGATGTCGCTGCCCGCGACCGTGTTGGTGATCGAGCTGGTGACGTAGTCGCGTTCGACATCGATGTCGGCGTCGATCTTGTGGGTGATCTGCAACGTGAACAGGCTCAGCCCGACCGCGCGATCGTAGGTGGAGGCGGCGAGCCAGTCCACCCGATGACCTCCGGGCAGCATCCAGCCTTCGGGGCAGCGCCAGAACCGTACGTGGTGCCGCTTGCCCGGGCTGCCGTCCACCTCCTGCTGATAGGCGAAGTCCTGCTGCCGACCGAACAACAGCAGCGGCGACACCGGCGCCTCCGGGTAGCTGCGCCGAGACAGCGTCGCCTTCACGATCTCCCAGGCAGATTCCAAGGTCAGCTCGTCGGCCAGGGTCCAGCCGGCCTTGTGCATCGCCTGATGCAACTGCTGCTCGTCGCCGCGGAAGGCGATGTTGATCGGGTCACCGAGCAGACCGTCGCTGGTCCGGGTCCGGCCGATGAAGTAGTTCGGCACGTAGATGTCGGACAGGATGCGATGCAGCCGCGGCAGCGTCAGGTACGCCGCCATGCCCCAGAAGACGAACAACAGCAGCCAGTGTGCCCAGTCCCAGTGAAAGCTCTGACGCAGCAGGTAGACGGTGAGCCAGATCGCAGCGATGCCGGCCACGATGAAGAAGAACTGGTCGACCGGCCCGGCCTCGGGCACCCGGGCCCGCATCCGGCTCGGGAGTCGGCGCGCCCTGAGTCGTACGTCCTGGTCTGACCTCACCCGCAGATCTTAGGCAAACCGACAAGCGACCGCCCGCGACACCAAGTAGCGTCAGCGCTCGTGACCTGGACCGATCGGCAGCGTGCTGCGGTGATCGCGCGACTACGGAGAGCCGGCTGTGTGTTCGCCGAGGACGAGGCCGAGCTGCTGCTGGCGGAAGCGCCGGATGCTGCCGAGCTGGACCGTCGGGTCGCCCGCCGGGTCGCCGGCGAACCCCTGGAACAGATCGTCGGCTGGGCCGAATTCGGCGGTCGACGGTACGAGGTCGCCGAAGGCGTCTTCGTGCCGCGACGACGCACCGAGCTGCTGGCGCGGGCGGCCGCCGAGCGGTGCGCTCCGGGGAGTTCCATGCTCGACCTCTGCTGCGGGGTCGGCGCGGTGGCCGGGTACGTGGCCGACCGGGTGCCCGGGGTGGTGGCGTACGGAGTGGAGATCGATCCGGTCGCGGCCGGCTGCGCCCGGCGCAACCTGGGCAAGGCCGCAACCATTCTGGGTGGTGACCTTTATCAGCCGCTGCCGGTGTGGTCGCGGGGGAGCTTCGGGGTGATCGCCGCCAATGCTCCGTACGTGCCGACAGCGGAGATCGTCTTCATGCCGGCCGAGGCTCGTGATCATGAAGCGACCGCCGCCCTCGACGGAGGCACCGACGGTCTGGAGCTGCACCGCAAGATCATCAACGGGGCAGCGGAGTGGTTGGCGCCCGGCGGTTCGCTGCTGATCGAAGCCGGCCGCGCCCAGGCCGATGTTGATCTTGAGCTGTTGCGGACCGCCGGGTTCGCCGCGAGCATGATCATCGACGACGAGATCGACGGCACGGTGGTGGTCGGAGATCTCGCTGCGCAGTGACGCAGCGGCCGGAACCCGCTACCGGGTGCCCGGTCGGAGGGACGGCCACCGGTCGGCGGCCCAGTCGGCCCAGGAGCTGAATCGGGCCGGCACCGGATCGAGCGGACCGTCGGCCAGCTCCGACGCGTCCGGGCGCTGGAAGGCCGCGAGGTGTTCGGCGATCTCGGCCTCGCTCATCGCGAAGGTGCTGTCGGGGGCGGCCGCGTAGCGCCGGTCGATCCGGCGCCGCCGCTCCGACTCCGGAGGATCGGGGAAGATCACCACCGCCCGAGCACCGGCCGACCCCGCGAGGAATCGGAGCGCAGTGCGTTCGTCCCGGCCCCACAGTCCGAAGTCGATCACCACATTCGCCCCGCCACGCAGCGCCTGCAGACCGACCCAGACCAACCGGCCCTCCATCACGTCCCGCAGACCGTTCGGATCGGACTCGCCGAAGAGCGGCAGCATCCACTCGTCCGGGCTGAGCCGGACGGCGCGTTCGGTCTCGGCCAGCCGGAGCGCCTCGGTGGTCTTGCCGGCGCCCGGCAGCCCGACCAGCAGATAGAGGGTAGGGACGGTCACGGGAGAATCCTGACGGTTGGCGGCACGTTTGGCGATCCGGTTGGCGGTCGGGCCGGCCGTTGCGGCCGGATTCCAGCCGCGCTCGGGATGCCCGTAGGATCGCCCACGGGCTTCGTGACTCCGAGACCGGGGAAGATGCTGCCGGGTAGTGCCGGCAGGAATTCCTCCGATGAGCCGCGCCCGCCGATTCTGAGCACCATCCCGTACGGAGGAACCAGTGATTCGCACCCATCAGGCCGGTACGTTGCGCGCCGAGCACGCCGGACAGACCGTCACCCTCGCCGGCTGGGTCGGCCGGCGGCGTGATCATGGTGGGGTCGCGTTCCTCGACCTGCGGGACGCCAGTGGTGTCGCCCAGGTCGTGGTCCGGGACGAGATCCTCGAAGCCTCCGGCGCTCACGACCTGCGCAACGAGTACTGCATCAAGGTGACGGGCGAGGTCGAGCTGCGTCCGGAGGGCAACGCCAACCCCGATCTGCCCACCGGCGACATCGAGGTCGTGACCAAGGATCTGGTGGTGCTCAGCCCGGCCGCGCCGCTGCCGTTCCAGATCGACGAGCGGGTCACCGTGGGCGAGGACACCCGGCTGAAGTACCGCTATCTCGACCTGCGGCGGCCGGCGCCGGCGCACGCGATCCGGCTGCGCAGCGAGGTCAACCGGGTCGCCCGCAGCACGCTGGCCGGCCACGACTTCGTCGAGATCGAGACGCCGACGCTGACCCGGTCCACGCCGGAGGGCGCCCGGGACTTCCTGGTGCCGGCCCGGCTCCGGCCCGGTTCCTGGTACGCGTTGCCGCAGAGCCCGCAGTTGTTCAAGCAACTGCTGATGGTCGGCGGCATGGAGCGCTACTACCAGATCGCCCGCTGCTACCGGGACGAGGACTTCCGCGCCGACCGACAGCCGGAGTTCACCCAGCTCGACGTGGAGATGAGCTTCGTCGATCAGGACGACGTGATCGCGCTGAGCGAGGAACTGCTGACCAACATCTGGAAGCTGGTCGGGCACGAGATCAGTGCACCGATTGAGCGGATCAGCTACGCCGACGCGATGAACAAGTACGGCACCGACAAGCCGGATCTGCGTTTCGACCTCGAGATCACCGAGCTGACCAAGTATTTCTCCGACACCCCGTTCCGGGTGTTCCAGGCCCCGTACGTGGGTGCCGTGGTGATGCCGGGTGGAGCGGATCAGCCGCGCCGCACGCTCGATGCCTGGCAGGAGTTCGCCAAGCAGCGCGGACACCGTGGCCTGGCCTACGTGTTGGTCTCAGCCGACGGCGAGCTCGGTGGACCGGTCGCCAAGAACCTCAGCGATTCGGAGCGGGCGGGCTTGGTCGAGGCCGTCGGCGCCAAGCCCGGCGACTGCGTGTTCTTCGCGGCCGGCGAGCGGAGCAAGGCCCAGGCGTTGCTCGGCGCGACCCGGTTGGAGATCGGCCATCGGGTCGGTCTGATCGACGAGTCGGCCTGGTCGTTCGTCTGGGTGGTGGACGCGCCGCTGTTCGAGCCCGCCTCGGAGGCGGTCGCGGCCGGCGATGTCGCGGTCGGATCCGGTGCCTGGACCGCGGTGCACCACGCCTTCACCTCGCCGAAGCCGGAATGCCTGGACACCTTCGACACCGATCCGGGATCGGCCCTGGCCTACGCCTACGACATCGTCTGCAACGGCAACGAGATCGGCGGCGGCTCGATCCGTATCCATCGCCGGGACATCCAGGAGCGGGTGTTCGCGGTGATGGGTCTTGATCATGACGAGGTGCAGGAGAAGTTCGGCTTCCTGCTGGACGCCTTCTCCTTCGGCGCACCGCCGCACGGCGGCATCGCCTTCGGTTGGGACCGGATCGTCGCCCTGCTGGCCGGCACCGATTCGATCCGCGAGGTGATCGCCTTCCCGAAGTCCGGCGGCGGTGTAGACCCGCTGACCGAGGCCCCGGCCCCGATCACCGCCCAGCAGCGCAAGGAAGCCGGCGTCGACGCCAAGCCGACGGACAAGTCGGCGGAGAAGTCGGCCGAGACTGCCAGCTAGCTCGGCGCCGCAGCCGCGGTCGGCTCGGAAATCCTTGTCTGGTTGGGATTTCCGGCCACCGCGCGGCGATCAGCCTTTCACTGCTCCCGAGGTCATCCCGGCGACGATCTTGCGGTTGAAGAAGATGTACATGATCAACGGCGGGATCGTGATCAGCAGCACGTCGGCGAAGAGCAGGTTCCACTGGTTCAGTGCCTGACTCTGGAAGTTGTACAGGGTCAGCTGGACCGTGACGTTCTCGTCCCCGGGCAGGAAGTAGAGCGGTCCGGGGAAGTCGTTGAAGACCGCTACCGCCTGCACCACGACCACCGTGATCACCACCGGGCGGAGCAGCGGCATCACGACGGTGAAGAAGAGCCGCAGCGGGCCGGCACCGTCGACGATCGCGGCCTCGTCCAGTTCCCGCGGGATGGTGCTGACGAAGGCGCGGAAGAGCAGGATCGAGAAGCTCAGGCCGAAGGTGACCTCGATCAAGATCATCCCGAACATGGTCTTGAAGATGCCCAGTGACTGCATCATCCAGATCGTCGGCACAACGGCCGGAGGAATGATCAGCCCGGCCAGCACCATGAAGTTGATCAAGCCGTTCCACCGAGAGGTCCGGCGCTGCAGTACGTATCCGGTCATGGCAGCGAAGATGACCATCAGCAGAACGCTGAAGACGGTCAGGGTGGTGCTGTTGATGAACGCCCGCAACACGACGAAGTCGCGGGTGGTCAGGACGTCGGAGATGTTCTGCCAGAGCTGCCATTGGCTGGGTAGGGCGAACTTGAATTCGGCCGCTTCCTTCGGACTCTTCGCCGCGGTCAACAGGATGAACGCGAACGGTACGAGGAAAACGATCATGGCCACGAGCAGCGAGATCAACCCTGCGGTGAATTCGGTCATTCTCCGACGCCTCATCGATCCACCTCCCTCCGGTTGAAGTAGTGCGACAGCGGAATCACGATGATCGACACGACGATGAACAGCACCACGTTGCCGGCGGTGGACAAGCCGTAGAAGCCGGCCTGGTACTGCTTGTAGATCACTGAGCCGATCACGTCACTGGTGAAGCCCGGACCGCCCTTGGTCATCACCCAGATCAGATCGAAGGAGCGCAGCCCGCCGATCAAGGACAGCAAGATCACCGTCGTACTGGCCGGTTTGACCAGCGGCAGGGTGATGTTCCAGAAGTTCTGCCACCAGCCGGCGCCGTCGACCCTGGCTGCCTCGTAGTACTCCTGCGGGATGGCCACGATGCCGGCGATGTAGATCAGGGTGGCGATGCCCAGGCCCTTCCAGATGTCCACCGCCGCCACCGTGAGCAGTGCCCACTGCGGATCGGTCAGCCAACCCGGACCGTTGATGCCGACCCAGGCCAGCGCACCGTTGACCAGGCCGTGGAACGGGTCCAGCAGCACCTTGAAGGTGAACCCGACACCGATGGTGGAGACCAGCACCGGGAAGAAGATCACCGAGCGGAGGAAGTTGCGACCGAACAAGCGGCCGGTCAGCACCAGCCCGAGGAGCAGGCCGATCACGACCTTCGCCGCTGAGGTGATGAAGCCGTAGATGAAGGTGTTGATGAAGCCCTGCACCAAGCTCGGCTCGCTGAAGAACAGTTTGAAGTTGTCCAGCCCGATGAACTCGGTGTCGAACAAGGTCCAGCGGGTCAGGCTGAAGTAGAACGACGCGAAGGTCGGGATCGCGAACAGCACCACGAAGAGCAGTGCTGCCGGGATGAAGAACCAGGTCGGATAGGCCCGGTCCCGTCGCCAGGCCCGACGCTTGTGTCGGGCCTGGCTGGGGGTTGGCGGTGCCGGTTCGCCGACCTTGACGTGAGATGTCGAGGTGGTCACTGAGCACTCCTGTTGGTGGTCACCAACCCGGCAGGCCGAGTTGCTGTGCCTGCTTCTTGACGTCTTCGTCGTAGAGCTTCGCACCCGCGGCGCCGCCCTTGATGCCGCGACCGACTTCGACGGTCAGGTTGGGCAGGGCCGGTCCCTTGACGGGAGACAGGAATTCGGCGGCCGGTGCCGTTGTCCCTGCGTCGGTGTACTTCTGGATATCGGTCAGTACCGGAGCGACATCATCGGGCAGGGAGCAGGTCGAGATCGCGTAGGGTCCGGTCGGCACGCCGGTGGAGTTGACGATCTTGCAGCCCTCGTCCGACATGGCGAAGTCGATGAACTTCTTCGCCGCGTCGAGCTTCGCGCCCTCGGCGGTCTTCGGGATGTAGAACGAGTTCGGCAGCCACATCGTCAGCCGGGTGTCGGCGGCGTCCTGGGCCGGCAGGGCGAACATGCCGATGTCGTCGACATTCTCCGGATGATTCTGCTTGATCAACAGCAAAGCACTGGACAGCATCGGCCACTGCACGCCGTCACCACTGGCCAGCAGGGTGGCGCCCTGGTCGTACTCGGCCGAGGCCGCGTCCTTGTTGTAGTAGCCGGCCTTGGCCATCTCTTCCTGGTTCAGCCAACTCTGCAGCGCGGGCTGCTCGGAGTACTTGCGCTGGTTCTTGGTGTACGCGTCGGCCCAGTCCGGATCCTGCGCGCTCACGTTGGCGAAGTCAGCCAGCACGAACAACTGTGCTGTCCAGTCGGTGCCGAAGGTCTGGACGATCGGTACCTTGCCGGCGGCCTTGATCTTCTTGCTGTTGGCCTCGAACTCGGCCCAACTGGTCGGAACCTTCAACCCCAGTTGCGAATACACCTTCTTGTTGTAGAGAACGCCACCGGCCTGGGTGGTGCCCAGTGGGGCTCCGTACATGCCCTTGTCGGTGCTCACGGTGGGCACGTAGGTCTTGTCGAGATTCTTCGCCCACGGCTGGTCGGACAGGTTCACGAGCTGGGTGTCGGGACTGAGTGCTTGCAGCAGCGAACCCGAGTTGTAGTTGAACAACTCCGGCATCTCGCCGGTGCTCAACTTCGTCTTGGTCAGGTTGTCGCCCTCGGTGCCACCCGGTTGGGTCTCGAGATTGATCTTGATGTCGGGATTCTGCTTGGTGAACGCGGCGATCAACGCCTCCTGGGTGTCGGTCTGCCCGTCGGCCGAGACCGGCACCAGCATCCGAATCGTCACCTTCTCGCCGCTGCCGGCGTCGTCAGTGCTTCCGATGGATCCCACTGAGCATCCAGCCACAACCAGGGCCATGGACGCGGCGATGGCGGGCAGCGCGAGTCGCGCACGTTTGAGATCGAACACTCTTACCTCCCTGTAAAAGTGATCAGGGAAATGACCCCCTGAGAGCAAACCGGTTGAAACGGTTCACGGTGCGGTTAGCGTAAGCGCAGCGGTGTGACCTGGTCAACAGTTCTCGTTTTCGTGACCAGATCGATGTCGAAGCCGCGCTCGTGCCCTCGTGTTGATCTTGAACAAGGCACTGGCTCAGCTTGTGGGTCGTTGACCGGCCGACGGTCTGGAGAGGCCTGTGTGAGTGGCGGTTTCGCGGTGAGTGCCGTCGGTTCAACAGCCCCTCTTGTGGGTGCGGCCACGGGTGCCGGTTCGGCCGTCTCCGGACGGTTGGTCCGGGTCGTCCGCGGGCCCGGCTGACGCGACATCTGCGATGGGGTCGGCCCGGACTATCGTTCGCTGCGACGAGTCAAGAGGGAGATCGATGAGCGAGGATCTGTTCGGTGATCCGATAGCCGAACCCAAGGGGTCAACCGGGCTGGCCCCAGCCGGCGGGAGTCTCGGTGCCGGCGATCATGCCGGTACGCCGCTGGCCGTCCGGATGCGGCCACGCGACCTGGACGAGATCGTCGGCCAGCAACACCTGCTGGCACCGGGATCGCCGCTGCGCCGACTGGCGGCCGGTGAGCCGATGTCGGTGTTCCTGTGGGGACCGCCAGGGGTCGGCAAGACCACGATCGCCTCGGTGGTGTCACGGCAGACGGACCGACGGTTCGTCGAAGTGTCCGCGGTGACCGCCGGCGTTAAGGAGGTCCGGGCGGTTCTCGATCAGGCCAAGCGTGATCTTCGGACCGGCTCGCAGACGGTGTTGTTCGTGGACGAGGTGCATCGTTTCTCCAAGGCCCAGCAGGACGTGCTGCTGCCGGCGGTGGAGAACCGACTGGTCACCCTGATCGCCGCCACCACAGAGAATCCGAGCTTCTCGGTGATCTCCCCGCTGTTGTCGCGATCGCTGCTGCTGACCCTGAAGCCGCTGACCGACGACGACATCTCCGGGTTGATCGACCGGGCGATCGACGACGAGCGCGGGCTGAAGCGTCCCGACGGCAGTGTGTTCGAGCTGACCGATGATGCCCGGTCGGCGCTGTTGCGGATGGCCGGCGGCGATGCGCGCAGAGCGCTGACCTACTTGGAAGAATCGGCTGCCGGCGCCGCCGCCACCGATTCCTTGATCATCGATCCGCCGGTGGTGGAGCGAGCCGTCGACCGGGCCGCCGTGCAATACGACCGGGACGGTGATCAGCACTACGACGTGATCAGCGCGTTCATCAAGTCGATGCGGGGCTCGGATGTGAACGCCGCCCTGCACTACCTGGCCAGGATGATCGAGGCAGGGGAGGACCCGCGCTTCATCGCCCGCCGGATCATGATCTTGGCCAGCGAGGACATCGGCATGGCCGACCCGACAGCGATCCAGGTCGCCGTGGCCGCGGCCCAGACCGTACAACTGATCGGACTGCCGGAGGGCGCGATCACGCTTGCCCATGCAGTGATTCATTGCTCGCTGGCACCCAAGTCGAATGCTGTGGTGACCGCGATCGGCGAGGCCCAGGCCGATGTCCGGGCCGGGAAGATCGGCACCGTACCGCCACACCTGCGGGATGCCCACTACGCCACCGCCAAGAACTACGGGCACGGAGTCGACTATCTGTACGCTCACGATGCACCGCGCGGCATCGCGGCTCAGCAGTACCTTCCCGATGATCTTGAAGGCGCCGACTACTACCGGCCGACGACGCACGGTAACGAGGCCGGGGTCACCGAGCGGTTGAAGATCATCAACCAGCTGCTGGGGCGCGACGACTGACCCGCGGAGGCCGCAGTCCTCGCCTGTTGATCAAGCTGCACTGCCGCGGAAGGTGAGTGAGGTCCTCCGTTGCCACGTCGGCCGCTACTGACGATCAACCGGCGGCCCGGTCAGTGAGAGCCGAGCTGCGACAGCAGTCCCTGCACATCCATGTAGTCCCGTACGGCGGTGATCATGCCTCGGTCTGCGGCGAGCACGATCACACCGCTCAACTGGAACGCAGCGCCGTCGGCGCGACGATGACCGGTTCCGTGCCACTCGTTGATGATCATGGACGGGGACGGCTGGTGGGTCGCCCGCTCGTCGATCTGCTCCAAGATCACCGCCGGGTCGGACCAGAGCGCGCGGTAGTAGTCGCGGATCTCTTCTCGACCCGCCAGGCGTTGCACGCCGTCGGGATTGCGGAACGGGAATTCATGGACGGCATCGGTGGCGTACAGGTCGGCGAAGGCGTCCGCCGAGAAGTTGATCATGGCCTGGTGATAGCTCTGCAGCAGCGTTCGGGTGTCCACGGAGTTCATTCAACGAATGTAGAACGAATTCCGGTTTCGGTCAACGGCCGTAGAGTGAGCCCATGGTTCCGAGCAGCCGAACACAGCAGCGGGAGCAGACGCGAGCCCGGATCGCCGACCATGCGGCGACCCTCTTCTCGGTACACGGTTTCGACCGGACCTCGATCCGTGAGGTCGCCCGGTCGTCCGGTGTCGATCCAGCGCTGGTGCTGCACTACTTCGGGTCCAAACGGGCGTTGTTCGTCGAGGTCATGGGCGAGGTGGCGGCCGTCGAGGACCGAGCCGACGATCCGACCGACTTCGTCCTGGACGGACTGGTCGCCAAGCTCGATGATCAGGCGGCCGGGACCCTGGCCCGGCTGCGATCGATGCTGACCAACGCCGACGCCGGTGACCATGCCCGGGCCGAACTCGGCGCCATCGCGGGGGTGTTGTCCGGCAAACTCACCGGCCCGAACCGCGCCGCCAGAGCTCAGCTGCTGCTGGCCACCAGCCTGGGAGTAGCGGTGGCCCGGGAGTTGTTGCAGGTCGAAGAACTGACCGCGCTGTCGGCAGAGGAGATCGCAGCCGAGCTGCGGCCGGCGATCGAGGCGCTGGTCGGCTGAGTGCCGACGCCCGATCGGGACCGGCCGTTACCCAATCGGTTCGCCGGTTGTGGGGCCACGCCCGTAGCCTTGGCGACGAACGCAGCGGGTCGCGCACGATAGGGTTCTGCAGCGACGTTCGTAGCGGCGCACCCCGAACCCGATGGCAGGAGAGGAACCGATGTCCATAGGAGAGATTGCCGGTCTGATTGCGGCGATCGCTTTTGCGATCCTGGTGATCCTCTTCGCGGTGCCGTTGCTCAAGTTGGGCCGGGTGCTGGAGGAGGTCCGGCTGGCAGTTCGCGACATCGGGCACGAGAGCGTTCCGATCCTGACCGAGATGCAGGGCACGGTCCGGGCGACCAACGACGAGCTGGGCAAGCTGTCTGTGGTGACCGAGGACCTGGCCAAGGTCAGTCAGCATGCCACCGTGGTGAGTGAGAACGCCGCCAACATGGCGACCCTGTTCTCCGCCACCGTCGGCGGGCCGATGGTGAAGACTGCGGCCTTCACCTACGGCATTCGCAAGGCGCTGCGCGGCGAGTCCAAGTCCGCCAAGACGACGGGGACCGCCAGGACGGTGGGGCGGCGCAAGAAATGATCAAGCGACTGGTGTGGTTCGCGATCGGTGCCGGTGTCGGCATCTACGTGATCAAGAAGGTACGGGACTACATGGCGAAGTCGACGCCCGAGGCGATCGGGCAGCGGCTGGCCGGCCAGGCCGGCAGCCTCGGTGACCGCGCGTCATCGTTCGTCGATCGGGCACGAGCTGCCATGGCCGAGCGGGAAGCGGAGCTCCGCGACGCGCTTGGCCAGCCCCAGCCCACCGACGACCCACGCGAGCGCTGAGACCGGTGGCCGAATCACTCACCACCAAGATCACGGTGAGTGCCGACCGGCCCGACATCGCACTCGCATCACCGATAAGGAACCACTGACATGAAAACCGCCGAAATCCGGCGCCGCTTCCTGGACTTCTTCATCCAACGCGGACACCACGAGGTCCCCAGCGCGCCGCTGGTCTACAACGATCCGACCCTGCTCTTCGTGAACGCGGGCATGGTCCCGTTCAAGCCGTACTTCACCGGCGTCGAACCGAACCCGTGGCCGCGCGCGACCAGTGTGCAGAAGTGCGTCCGGACCGCCGACATCGAAGAGGTCGGCAAGACCACCCGGCACAACACGTTCTTCCAGATGAACGGCAACTTCTCCTTCGGCGACTACTTCAAGGACGGAGCGATCAGCTACGCCTGGGAGTTGATCACCAAGTCCCAGGAGTCCGGCGGCTTCGGCTTCGACCCGGACAAGATCTGGGTCACCGTGCTGGAAGGCGATGACGAGACCCGCGGACTGTGGAAGGCGATCGCCGGGCTGCCCGACGAGCGGATCCAGAACCGCGGTCTGCTGGACAACTACTGGCACATGGGCATCCCCGGACCGGGCGGCCCGAACAGCGAGATCTACATCGACCGCGGATCCGAGTACGGGCCAGACGGTGGCCCGGTGGTGGACGAGGACCGCTTCCTGGAGATCTGGAACCTGGTCTTCATGCAGGAGGAGCTGTCCAAGGTCCGGGCCAAGGACGACTTCGACGTCGCCAAGCCGCTGCCGCGCAAGAACATCGACACCGGCATGGGGCTGGAGCGGGTCGCGTACCTGCTGCAGGGCGTGGACAACCTGTACGAGATCGACGAGGTCTACCCGGTGCTGGACCGGGCGGCGGAGTTGGCCGGCAAGCGGTACGGCGCCAACCACGACGACGACGTCCGGCTGCGCGTGGTGGCCGACCATGTCCGGTCCGGTCTGATGTTGATCAACGACGGCGTCACGCCCGGCAACGAGGCCCGCGGCTACGTGCTGCGCCGGCTGCTGCGCCGGGTGGTCCGCTCGATGCGGCTGCTCGGCGTCGGCGATCCGGTGTTCGGTGAGCTGCTTCCGGTCAGCAAGGACGTGATGAAGGCGTCCTACCCGGAGGTCGAGTCCGACTGGGGCCGGATCAGCGAGGTCGCCTACGGCGAGGAGGAGGCGTTCCGGCGCACCCTCACCGCGGGCACCCAGATCTTCGACCTGGCGGTGTCCGATGCGAAGCGGCAGCAGCAGACCACACTGACCGGCGAGCGGGCGTTCCAGCTGCACGACACGTACGGTTTCCCGATCGACCTGACCCTGGAGATGGCCGGCGAACAGGGGCTGAACGTCGACGAGACCGGCTTCCGCCGGCTGATGGACGAGCAGCGGCAGCGGGCGAAGGCCGACGCGAAACAGAAGAAGGGCGATGCCCAGGCGGTTCGGGCCTACGCCGAGCTGCGGGATCGGGGCGAGACCCCGTTCACCGGCTTCCAGACCCTGTCCGGCGAGTCGGCGGTACGCGGCATCATCTCCGACGGTGAGCTGACCGACGTGGCGCAGCCGGGTGACACCGTCGAGGTGGTGCTGGAGGAGACGCCGTTCTACCCCGAGTCCGGCGGTCAGTCCGGTGATCATGGCCGGATCACCACCCCGGACGGCACCGTGCTGGACATCGTCGATGTGCAGCGCCCGGTGAAGGGGCTGCTGGTTCATCACGCGAAGGTGCTGGACGGCGAGTTGCGCAACGGGCAAGTGGTGCGTACCGACGTCGATCCGGGTTGGCGGCTCGGCGCCTGCCAGGCGCACTCGGCAACGCATGTGATCCATCAAGCTCTGCACGAGATCCTCGGCCCGACCGCGCTGCAGCGGGGTTCGTTCAACCGGCCCGGTTACATGCGGCTGGACTTCGCCTGGGGCAACCAGGTCAGTGACAGTGAACGTGAACGGATCGAGCAGATCGCCAACACCGCGATCCGTGATGATCTTGGTGTGATGGCGACCGAGATGGCGCTGGCCGAGGCGCGTGCGTCCGGTGCGATCGGCCTCTTCGGCGAGGTGTACGGCGATGTCGTCCGAGTGGTCGACATGGGCGAGGGCTGGTCCCGGGAGATGTGCGCGGGCACCCACGTACAGCAGTCCGCCCAGGTCGGCCTGATCGCGGTGAACGCCGAATCCTCGGTCGGTTCCGGGATCCGCCGGGTGGAGGCGTTCGTCGGCATGGAAGCCTTCCAGCAGCTCGCCCGGGAACGGGCGCTGGTGCACGGCCTGACCGAGACGCTGAACGTCCAGCCCGATCAGCTGGTGGACCGGATCAACCGGATGGTCTCCCAGCTGAAGGATGCGGAGCGACAGATCGCCGATCTCAAGTCGGCGAACCTGTCCACCACCGTGGATCCGATCCTGGCCAAGGGTCACAACATGTGGGGCGTCAACTACATCGGCGCCAAGGTCGACGGCGTCACCGGCGGCGACCTGCGCAACCTGGTCACCCAGGTCCGCGACCGGGTCCAGGATCAGGCCGCGGTGGTCTGCCTGATCGGCGGCACGGCGGACAAGCCGAGTGTGGTGATCGCGACCACCGACGGCGCCCGTTACCGCCGGCTGAAGGCGGGCGAACTGGTCAAGGTCGCCACCCAGACCCTCGGCGGTCGGGGCGGCGGTCGGGACGACATCGCACAGGGCGGTGGCAGTGATGCCAGCAAGGCGTCCGATGCGTTGAAGGACGTCGAGTACGCCATCGGCCACACGCTGCAGTCCTGACGTGTCCGAGCTTCGGCACAGCCGCAGGGGTCGCCGACTGGGCCTCGATTGGGGCGATGCCCGGATCGGGGTCGCGGTCAGCGACCCCGACGGGCTGCTCGCAGTGCCGCTGGAATTCGTACCGGCCGGCGACGGCGAGCTGGACCGGCTGTCCGCGGTGATCGGCGAGTACGAGCCGATCGAGGTGATTGTCGGGCTGCCCCGATCGTTGAACGGGACCGAGGGGCCGGCCGCGATCAAGGTCCGAGCCAAGGCCGTCGGTCTGCTGGATCAGCTCGCGGTCCGGTTCGGCGCGGACGCGCCGCCGATCCGGCTGGTCGACGAACGGTTGTCCACCGTGGCTGCCGGTCGCCGACTGCGCGCCAGCGGAAAATCGGCCAAAGCACAGCGTGCCTTGATTGACTCCGAGGCGGCCCGGGAGATCCTGGATCGAGCCTTGGATGCCGAACGCGCCCGTGGAATTCCGCCCGGGCAGCTACTATCGAGCACCGATTCGTAGCTCGCTCGTGGCCCACCGTTCACCGAGTGCCCTTGCCCACCGAACGCCATCCGAACAGGACTCATCCACCGTGACATCACTCCTCGACCAGGAGCCGGAGAAGCGCAGCCGGACCGCCGCACGCCGCGGCAAGGGCTGCCTCGCGGTCCTGGTCGCGTTGGCGATCCTGGTTGGCGGCGGATTCCTGGCCTGGCAGAAGGTGTCCGGCGCGGTGGAGAACGCGTTGGCGACACCGGACTACACCACCAAGCGGGGCGTCGCCGATGTCAAGGTGACCGTGCCGGAGGGTGCATCGCTGACCGCGATCGGCACCCAGCTCGCCGATGTCGATGTGATCAAGTCGACCAAGGCGTTCAGCAAGGCGATCCAGGATTACGACGGCCAGCCGACCGTGCAGGCCGGCAGCTACAAGATGCGGACCCAACTCCCGGCCGCAGTCGCGCTCAAGCGCTTGACCACGCCCCAGAAGTACCGGATCCGCAATCAGATCCAGGTTCTGGAGGGACTGCGGCTGAGCGAGCAGGTCGCGGCGCTGGCGAAGGCGACCAAGATCCCGGCCAAGAAGTACCGGGCGGCGCTGGCCAAACCGGCTGATCTCGGGTTGCCTGCCTGGGCCAAGAACCGACCGCAGGGCTTCCTCTTCCCGGACAGTTACGAGCTGACCGACGGTGCCACCGCGACCACGGTGCTGCAGCAGATGACCGGCCGGTTCAACCAGGTGTCGTCCGAGGTCGATCTGCCGGCGGGTGCCGCGTCGCTGAACCTGACCCCGTACCAGGTGGTGACGGT
>DATCVL010000486.1:0-2188 GCA_036566865.1 Microlunatus sp. | reverse complement strand
GGGGGGCAACGGTAGTGAAGGACAGCTACGACGGGAAGCAGCGTGCGCATTCGGACGTACGCCAGGGCACAGATGCGCGCCGGTGGACGTTCAGTCGCCGCGGACTGCTGAAGGCCGCAGGGTTCACGGCCGCGGCGGGATCGATCCCGCCGATCGTTAGCCCGACGAAGGCAATCGCCTCAACCGGGACGAACTCCATCCAGGCCGAGAACGCGCTGAAGGGCTCCGATCCGGACGAATGGGGCTCCTGGAACCGCGACACGATTCAGGGCTACACCACCAAGTTCAGCTATCTGCCTGGCGAAACGGTCGACTTCAAGGTCAAGACCGACTCACCTGACTGGCGGATCCGGGTCTATCGGATGGGCTGGTACGGCGGCGACGGTGCACGCAGGATGGACGACGTCACCCCGTCGGTGTCACTGCCCCAGCATCAGCCCGACAATCCGGTGTTGAATGCCGACACCTTGCTCAAGGACTACGGCAACTGGGCGGTGTCCGCGTCCTGGACGATCCCGACCACGGCGGTCTCGGGGATCTACTACGCGCTTCTGGAGCGACTCGACAACGACGATTCCAACCACTGCATCTTCGTCGTACGGAGCACCGGCGCGTCCGACATCCTGGTGCAGACCTCGGAGATGACCTGGCAGGCGTACAACCTGTACGGCGACAACAGCCTCTACTTCAGCGAGCAAGGCGCAGACCTGCCGCGGGCGTACAAGGTCAGCTACAACCGGCCGATCTTCGGCGGTGGTATCGAGAACATGTTCCTCGGTGGCGAAGTCTCACTGGTGCGGTTCCTGGAACGCAACGGATACGACGTCTCCTACTGCGGCGGAATCGATGTCCATCAGGACGGCGGCCTGCTGTTGAACCGCAAGGTCTTCATCTCGTCCGGCCACGACGAGTACAACTCCGACCAGCAACGGACCCATGTCACCAGTGCTCGCGATGCCGGCGTGAACCTGATCTTCATGACCGGCAATGAGTACTTCTGGAAAGTCCGCTTCGAACCGTCGATCGATGGCAGCAACACCACCGACCGAACATTGGTGTGCTACAAGGAAACCCACGCCAACGCCAAGATCGATCCGTCGCCGAAGTGGACCGGCAGTTGGGCCGATCCGCGCTTCTCACCTCCGAGTGACGGCGGGCGGCCGCAGAACGAGCTCACCGGCCAGTTCTTCCGCGTCATCCTGCCGACCGGTCAGCTCGACGACACCATCACCGTCCCCGCGGAGTACTCAGCGCTGCGCTTCTGGCGCGACACCGAGGTCGCCGACCTGGGCCCGGGACAGAGTCGGGCCCTGGCACCGAGCACGTTGGGCTACGAGTTCGATTGCGACGAGGACAACGGCTACCGTCCGCCGGGCAGTATTCGGCTGTCCTCGACGACCGTGACGGTGCCGCAGATCCTTCGCGACTACGGCACCAACTATGCCGAAGGAACCACCACCCACAACATGACCTTGTACCGGGCGCCGAGCGGCGCGCTGGTCTGGGGCACCGGCACCGTGCAGTGGTCGTACGGTCTGGACGAGTATCACGAAGCTGATCAGGGAACTCCGACCGACTCGGCGATGCAGCAGGCGACGGTCAACGTCCTGGCTGACATGGGTGCTCAGCCGAGCAGTCTGATGAGCGGACTGGTCACCGCACACAAGTCCACCGACACCACGGCACCGACCGTGACGATCACCTCGCCGGCCGATGGCAGCACCCTCCCGCTCGGCACCGCCGCGATGATCACCGGCACCGCCAGCGATGTCGGCGGAGTCGTCGCCGGCGTCGAGGTGTCCACGGACGGGGGCGACAGCTGGCATCCGATCACTGGGTCGAAGACCTGGAGCCATGTGTTCACGCTGCTCACTCCCGGCACGAACGTGATCAAGGTCCGCGCCATCGATGACAGCTGCAACATCGGCCAGCCGGCAACGATCGCGCTGACAGCCGGGCCGCGCGAGTTCCCGTGTTCGATCTGGCCGGAGAGCATCGTGCCGTCTGTCACGTCTGCCGATGATCAGGGCAGCATCGAGGTCGGCGTGAAGTTCCGGTCTGCGAAGGCCGGCTACATCAGTGGGCTGAAGTTCTACAAGGGTCCCGGAAACAAGGGGACCCACGTCGGTCGGCTCTGGACCGATACCGGGTCGAACCTCGCCGAGGCAACATTCGACCAGGAGACAGC
>DATCVL010000485.1:0-6065 GCA_036566865.1 Microlunatus sp. | reverse complement strand
GCCGATCTCGAACCGCAGCGAGTCTAGGAACTCCGCCGGGTCGGCGGTCTCCCGCTGCCAGTCCACGAGCTGGCGCAGCCAGGCCATGTCCTGGTTCTTCGGGTCGTTGCCGCCCGCCGCCGGCGTCTTCTCCTTGTACTTCCAGTGCGCGGCGACGCCGTACTCGGCCCGCCGGTGCATCTCCTCGGTTCGGATCTGCAGTTCGACCGGCTTGCCGCCGGGTCCCAGCACGGTGGTGTGCAGCGACTGGTACATATTGAACTTCGGCATCGCGATGTAGTCCTTGAACCGGCCGGGCAGCGGGTTCCAGCGGACGTGCATCACACCGAGCGCGGCGTAACAGTCGCGTGGGGTTTCGACCAGGATGCGGAGGCCGACCAGGTCGTAGATCTCGGAGAAGTCCCGACCGCGGACCACCATCTTCTGGTAGATCGAGTAGTAGTGCTTCGGCCGGCCGGTGACCGTGGCCCGGACCTTCGCGGCCTTCAGGTCGCCGGTGACCTCGTTGATCACCCGGTTCAGGAATTCGTCCCGCTTCGGCGCCGCCTCGGCCACCAGCCGGACGATCTCGTCGTACACCTTGGGATGCAGGGTGGAGAAACACAGGTCCTCCAGCTCCCACTTGATCGTGTTCATGCCCAGCCGGTGAGCCAGCGGAGCGTAGATCTCCAGCGTCTCGGTGGCGATCCGGCTCTGCTTGTCCGGACGCAGGTGATGCAGCGTCCGCATGTTGTGCAGCCGGTCGGCGAGCTTGATCACGAGTACGCGGATGTCGCGGCTCATCGCCACGATCATCTTGCGGATCGTCTCGGACTGCGCGCTCTCGCCGTACTTGACCTTGTCCAGCTTGGTCACGCCGTCGACCAGCAGCGCGATCTCCTCGCCGAAGTCGCGGCTCAGCTGGGACAGCGTGTACGGGGTGTCTTCGACGGTGTCGTGCAGCAGTGCCGCGCACAGCGTCGCTTCGGTCATGCCCAGCTCGGCCAGGATCTGGGTGACGGCCAGCGGGTGAGTGATGTACGCGTCGCCGCTCTTCCGCAGTTGTCCGCGGTGCAGCTTCTCGGCCGTGGCGTAGGCACGCGCGATCAGCGCCGTGTCCGCCTTCGGATGGTTCGCCCGGACCGTTCGGAACAACGGATCGAGGACCGGGGTCTGCGGCCGGCTGCTGCCGAAGCGCGCGATCCGCTGCCGCATCCGGACCCTGGGATGTTCTGGTCCGGTGGCCAGCCGGACCGGCACCGCGACGCTGCCGCCGTCGGAGAGTCCCCTGCGCTGCTCAGATTCGGTCCTGCGCTGCTCAGATTCAGAACTGCGTTGTTCCGGTTCAAGTTGTTCGGGTTCGGTCTTGCGCTGACCCGGTTCGGGACGGCCACGCTCGGCGTCGACCCGTCCGTCCTCACCACCGTTACGCTGCAGCCCGCCCCCGGCGGAGTCCTGCCCCGGCTCGGTCTCGGGTGCGTCCTGCGGTCCGCCGGTCTGCTCGTCCCTGGTCCCAGGCGCAACGCCGTTCCCCGGTCGGCCTTGTTCGGTGGCCGATCGGTCAATCGTCGGATCGGGTGTCTGGTCGCCCTGTTGAGATCCGACGGCGGTTGCAGGTTCGTTCAAATTCCGACCCCTTCGGCGCCTCGACCGGATACGTGTCGAGTCGATGCCACCCCCGGTATGAAGGTGTCCGGCACCGGCTGTCGAGCTGGTTACTCAACAGGTTCCAACACAATTGACGGTGAGTCTAATTCCCCGCCCCAGCGGTCGTAACCCGGGACCGCCGTCCGACCCGCCGCGACCGCGGCTCAACTCGGCCACGGGAGCTTCACAGCCGATCAGATCGCCGGTGTACGCCCGCGCTCGTGATCGTTGGGTGAACGCCGTACCACGACGACGCGGTCGCCGGTCTCCAGCTCGGCCACGGTCGGATCGTAGTAGCGCCGCAGCGTCCTGTTCCGGACCACGCCCAGCACCCGCTCGGTCTCGATGTCGGACGGGCTGTGGCCCACCTCGTCCGCGGTGACCTGCCGTTCGACGATCTCCAACCCCGCTTCGGCGGCCAGCAGATCCTCGATCACCGTACCCAGATTGGGACTGATCGAGCTCAGGCCGACCACCCGGCCGACGGCCTCGGAGGAGGTGATCACCGAATCCGCCCCGGACTGCCGCAGCAGCAGGGCGTTCTCCTGCTCCCGGACCGCGACCACGATGTGGGCCCCCGGATTCATCTGCCGGACGGTCAGCGTCACCAGGATGGCAGAGTCGTCCCGGTCCAGGGTGACGATCACCTCTCGGGCCTTGCTGATCTCGGCCCGACGCAGGATCTCCCGCCGGGTCGCATCGCCTTGGATCGCCGCGTACCCCAGCAGGTTGGCCTCGGCGATCACGGACGGGCGACCGTCGATCACCACCACCTGGTTGGTCGGCATGGTGCTGTCGGTCAGCGTCTGTACGGCGCTGCGGCCCTTGGTGCCGAACCCGATCACGACGACGTGGTTGCGCATCCTTTTCCTCCAACGGGAATCCAGGAAGATCCGCCGCCCCTGGGTGGCGAGCACCTCGAGCGTGGTTCCGACCAACAACACCAGGAACGCGATCCGTAGCGGCGTGATCAGGATCGCGTTGATGATCCGGGCATGGGGTGTGACCGGTGTGATGTCCCCGTAGCCGGTCGTGGTGATGGTGACCGTCGCGTAGTAGATCGCGTCGATCAGCGAGACCTTGCCGTCGGCGTTGTTGTCCTGGTAGGAGTCCCGGTCGATGAAGACGATCAGGACGACCAGTGCCAGCAATCCCAACGCCAGCAGACCGCGCATGGCCAGCTGCCGACCGGGCGAACTCTGCCGCTGCGGCAGGCTGACCAGGGTGGGGTCACTCCAGCCACGCTGCCGTCGCCGACGGGATCCCTGATCCGGGGGCCAATCGGCGGCGTCGGGTCGATAGCTCTCGAACATCGGTAGGCCGAGGTTTGTGCTGCCGGCGCCGGGTCAGGGAGCGTCGACGTGGGTCAGCGAGATGACCTCGTCGATGCCCTGCTCACTGAGGTTCTTCCGTCCGCCCAGGAAGTCGAGCTCCATCACCACCGCGACCGCGACCAGGTCCGCTCCGAGTTCCTTGATCAACCGCGCGGTGGCGGCAACCGTGCCGCCGGTGGCCAGCACGTCGTCGACGATCAGCACCCGGGCGCCGTTGCCGATCGCATCCTTGTGCACACTGAGCGCGTTGGTCCCGTACTCCAGCGCGTATTCGGTGGTGATCGTTTCACCGGGCAGCTTGCCCGGCTTGCGAACGGGTACGAAGCCGGTGCCCAGTGCCAGCGCGACCGGAGCGCCGAAGATGAACCCGCGCGCCTCCATGCCGACCACGACATCGATATCCTTCGGCGTCTGCTGCACCAGCTCGGTGATCACCGCAGAGAACCCGCCCGGCGATCCGATCAACGGGGTGATGTCCTTGAACATCACGCCCGGCTCCGGAAAGTCCGGGATGTCGCGGATCAGATCGACCCAGTTCTGGTTGTTCATCTACTTCTTCCGTTCACTGCGGGACTTGCGCTGAGGTTGTGGGCGTTTCGCCGAGCCATCGGCGAGTCTGTCACGGCGGGCGTCGGTTTGGTCCTCACCCGCGCCGCGGACCGACAGTGTGATCCGGGAGTTGCCGACGGACACCTCGCGGTCGGCCGGCAATTCCTGCGGCGAGGCCTCCGCCTCGTCGACGTCCTCGGTCTCCCGCTCGGTGTCCGGGTCGGCGACCGCTGTGGCCGAGCCGCTGCCCCGACCGGATGCCGAGCGACGACGTCCCGAACCGACAGCCGATTCGCCGGCCGCGTCCCGGGCCCTGCGGGCGGCCACCCGCTTGCGCTGCCGGATCATGTCCGGTTCGCGCTCCTTCCAGGCCGCCAGCAGCGGGGTGGCGATGAAGATCGACGAGTACGCGCCGCTGACCATGCCGACGAACAGCGCCAGCGACAGGTCCTTCAGCGGACCGGTGTGCAGCACCACGCCACCGGCGAACAGCAGCGCAGCCACCGGCAGGACACCGATGATGGTGGTGTTGATCGACCGCACCAGGGTCTGATTGACCGCGAGGTTGGCGGCCTCGGAGTAGGTGCTGCGCGAGCTCGCGGTGAGGTTGTGGGTGTTCTCCCGGACCTTGTCGAACACCACCACGGTGTCGTACAACGAGTAGCCGAGGATGGTCAGCATCCCGATCAACGACTCCGGGGTGAAGGTGAAGCCGACCACCGCGTAGACGCCGATGGTGATCACCAGGTCGTGTAACAACGCGACCAGTGCGGCCCCGGCCATCTTCAGGTTCCGCATGTAGATCCACAGCAGCAGGCTCACCAGGACCAGGAAGACGACCAGCGCGATGATGCCGCGCTCGGTGATCTGGCTGCCCCAGGACGCGCCGATCAGGCTGTAGTTGATCTCGTCGACGTCGGCCCCGGTGGCGTCGGACAGGATCTGCTTGACCTCCGGCACTTCGTCCTCGGAGTTCAGCTCCTCGGTCTCCACGCGGATGGTCGAACTGCCGACCTGGGTGACGCTGGCGTCGGAGACTGCCGCGATGCCGCTGCTGTTGAGCGCATCCTCGACCTTCTGCACCGTCTGCTGATTCGCCGTCGCCGGCACCTGGAATTCGGCGCCGCCGGTGAACTCGATCCCCAGGTTCAGCCCGCGGACCGCGAAGCCGACGATCACGATCAGCAGCAGCGCGGCGGAGAACAGGAACCACCGCCGCCGCTTGCCGACGAAATCGTACGAGACCTCACCGGTGTACAGCCGATGACCGAACTGTCCGAGCCTGGACATCAGGCATCCCCTCCGGTCTCGGTGGCTGCCCGGCCTGCGCCCGCCGCTCGACGTCTGCCACCAGGCAGGTTGGTCACGCCGAGGTGGGTCGCGTCCAGCCCGGACAACTTGTGACCGTTGCCGAAGAACTTGGTCCGGCTGAGCAGCGTCACCATCGGCTTGGTGAAGAAGAACACCACCAGGATGTCGATCAAGGTGGTCAGCCCCAGCGTAAAGGCGAAGCCCTTGACCGAGCCGATCGCCAGGATGAAGAGGATCAGTGCCGACAGCAGCGAGACGGCGTCGGCCACCAGCACCGTCTGCCGAGCCCGGCGCCAGCCGGTCTCCACCGCAACCCGGATACTTCGGCCCTCACCGACCTCGTCCCGGATCCGGGCGAAATAGATCACGAAACTGTCTGCGGTGACGCCGATCGCCACGATCGCCCCCGCGATCCCGGCCAGGCTCAGCGCGAAGCCGACCGACGCTCCCAACAGCACCATCATCGCGTACGTGGTGGCGAAGGCGACCGCCAGCGAGGCGACCACCACAATGCCCAGCCCGCGGTAGTAGGCGAAACAGAACAAGATCACCAGCGCGAGGCCGACCGCGCCGGCGATCAACCCGGCCTGCAGTTGCTCACCGCCCAGGGTCGGCGACACGGTGTCCACGCTGGAGATCTCGAAGGCCAGCGGGAGCGACCCGTACTTCAACACGTTGGCCAACTGCTGGGCCGACTCCTGGTTGATGCCGCCGCCGCTGATCATGGCCTGGCCACCGGCGATCGGCTGGTCGACCGAGGCGACCGAGACCGCGGTGCCGTCCAACACGATCGCGAACGCGTTCTCCGGCGACTGCTTCTGGCTCAACGCGGTGGTGGCGTCCTCGAACTGCTTGCTGCCGGTGGAGTCGAAGCTCAGGTTGACCTGCCAACCAACCGAACCACTCTGACCGACGCTCGCGTTGGCGTCGGTGACGTGGGTGCCCTCGATGATCGTCGGCCCGAGCAGGTACTTCTCGGTGCCCGCCTGGTTACAGGCGAACAGCGGCTGGTCGGAGACGTCCGGGTAGTACTCGTTGTCCCGCGGGCAGGTGAAGCTGGCGAAATCGGTGGTGTCCTGCTGCGACGGCTGCCAGTCGACGGCCTTGTCCTCGGGGGTGCCCTTGCCCTCCGCGGTCGGCCGCGGCGACGGCGGTGCCGGCGGCTCGGTCGGCAGCGCCGGACCCGGCCGGCCGTTGCCCTTCGCCGTACTCGACCCGGTCGCACTCGAGCTCGGGCTCGATGAG
>DATCVL010000484.1:0-13782 GCA_036566865.1 Microlunatus sp. | reverse complement strand
ATGCAATCGTGTTGATCGACCTGGTCAATCACTATCGAGCCGGTGGAGCGACGGTGAACGACGCGTTGATCGACGGCGCCCGGCGACGGTTGCGACCGATCCTGATGACGGCAATCGCGACCATCTTCGCGTTGATCCCGATGTCGTTGGGTGTGACCGGCGGCGGGGTCTTCATCTCCCAGCCGTTGGCCATCGTGGTGATCGGCGGGCTGGTGTCCTCGACGGTGCTGACCTTGATCTTGGTGCCGGTGCTCTATCGGTTGGTGGAGGGCCGGCGGGAGAAGAAGTCGCTACGTCGGGAAGCCGAGCGGGAGGCCCGGGAGGCCGAATTGGTCGAACATCGGGCAGCCGAGATTCGCGCGGCCGAGCAGCGGGAGGCCGAGCTACGAGCGGCCGAGCAGCGGGCAGCTGAGGATGCGGCCGCAGCAAGGGCCGCCGAGGCGGCGGCCAGGGAAGCCGAGGAGGCAGCGGCAGCCAAGGCAGCCGAGGACGAGGCCAACCGGCAGGCCGAGGAAGCTGCCGCCCGCGAGGCGCTGAAGGACCAGCAGAGGGCTAACGGAGGACTGCTCCGTAGGTGGCTGCGACGCTGATCGCACCGGCAAGATCAACTCCGGTGTTGCCCAGCGCCGCCTGACTCAGATCGACGCCGTCCAACTTGGCTCCGACCAGGCTGGCGTCGATCAGCCGGGCGTTGCGCAGGGTGGCGAAACTGAGGTTGCAGTCGTCCAGTCGGGCACCGCTCAGATCGGACTCGGACAGGTCGACGTCGCGTAGATCGGCACCGGAGAAGTCGATCTTGGTCAGGTCGGCGGCGCGGATGATCACGCCCTGCCACAGCCCGCCCTTGATCGTGATCGGATGGAATTCACAGTCCACGAAGGTCGATCCGGACAGCTTGCAGCCGTCCAGCGTGGCCGAGAAGAACGAGCAGCGGGCGAAGGTGCAGCCGATGAACGCGGACTCGTGATGCTCGGACACATTGAAGGCGCAGTTGCCGAATCGGCAGCCTTCGAAGATCACGTGGCGGGTTTGGACCTCGGTGAAATCCACCCGGCTGAAGCGGACATCGGTGAACCGCATGCCGTCGAGCTCATTGCCGTACCAGTCCTCGTCGACGACATCCTCGTCGCTGCGATCATCCATGGCCGCACTCTACGGCGGCCATCAGACACCGACGACTGGCTGGACCGGGCGGGATCGACCGATGGCTGGTTCGTCGGCCGGGCAACACCCCAGCGGTCGCTCAGCGCTCTGCTCCCGCACCGGTGAGTGAACGTACGGACAACTCGTCGTACCTCTTCAGGCTGGTCGGATCCTTGCTGATCAAGGTCCCGACGATGCCCAGAGCGAAGCCGATCGGGATCGAGATCAGGCCGGGGTTGGACAGCGGGAACCAATGGAAATCGACGTTGGGGAAGAGCGACTTCTCGGTCCCCGACACCACCGGCGAGAAGGCCACCAGGAACAATGTGACGGCCAGGCCGCCGTAGATGCTGAACACCGCACCCGTCGTGTTGAACCGCCGCCAGAAGAGGTTGTACAACAGCGCCGGCAGGTTGGCGGATGCGGCCAGTGCGAAGGCCAGTGCGACCAGGAATGCGATGTTGAGGCGCTGCGCGAAGATCGCCAGCACGATGGCGATGGCGCCGATGCCGATCGCGGCGAGCCGGGCGACGATCATCTCGCCGCGCTCGGTGGCCGTCCCTTTCTTGATCACGTTGGCATAGATGTCGTGGGCCATCGAGGAGGCCGAGGTCAGCGTCAGCCCGGCCACCACGGCCAGGATGGTGGCGAAGGCGACCGCGGCGATGAAGGCCAGCAGGATCGCGCCGCCCAAGGAGCCTTCGCCACCGCCGACGGCCTGGGCCAGCAGCGGTGAGGCGACGTTGCCGCTGGATTCGGCGATCGCGCTGCCCTCGCCGGTGGGCACCAGTGCCGCGGCACCGAAGCCGAGCACCAGCGTCATCAGGTAGAAGGCGCCGATCAGGCCGATCGCCCACAGCACCGACTTGCGGGCCGCCTTTGCAGTCGGCGTGGTGTAGAAGCGGATCAGGATGTGCGGCAGCCCGGCGGTGCCGAGCACCAGGGCAAGGCCCAGGGAGAGGAAGTCGAACTTGCCGACAAGATCCTTGCCATACAGCAATCCGGGCTCGAGGAAGGCCTCGCCCTTACCCGAATTCTCCGCGGCCGCACCCAGCAGGTCGGACAGGCTGCCGCCGAACTGGATCATCACCAGAACGGTGATCAACAACGTACCCAGCATCAGCAGTACGGCCTTGACGATCTGCACCCAGGTGGTGCCCTTCATACCGCCGAAGGTGACGTAGATGATCATCAGTGCGCCGACCCCGACGATCACCAGCGATCGGATGGTGGTGCTCTCCACACCCAGCAGCAATCCGACCAGACTGCCTGCTCCGACCATCTGCGCCAACAGATAGAAGATCGACACCACGATGGTCGAGGTTGCTGCCGCGGAACGTACGGGGGTCTGCCGCATCCGGTAGGCCAACTGGTCGGCCATCGTGAACTTGCCGGAGTTGCGCAGCAGTTCGGCCACCAACAGCAGGGCAACCAGCCAGGCAACCAGGAAGCCAATGGAGTAAAGGAATCCGTCGTACCCGTTGAGTGCGATCGATCCGGAGATGCCGAGGAAGGAGGCAGCCGACATGTAGTCGCCGCCGATCGCCAGCCCGTTCTGCAGCCCGGAGAAGGATCGGCCGCCGGCGTAGTAGTCGGTTGCCGTCTTGGTCTGCCGGGACGCCCAGACGGTGATCAACAAGGTCAGCGCGACAACGCCGAGGAAGAGTCCGATGGTCAATCCGCGTCCGGACGTCTGCAGCGGAATGATCATGGCAGGCAGAGCCGCGTTCATGACGACACCCCGCCAGCCTCGACGCGTTCCTCGAACTGCTCGCGCAGCAGCTGAGCGTCGGGATCGAGCGATCGATTCGCGTGCCGTGCGTACAAGATCGCGATCAGGAACGTGGACACGAACTGGAGTAGGCCGAAGATCAGCGCGATGTTGATGTTGCCGACGACCTTGATGTCCATGAAGTCCCGTGCCCAGTTGTTGCACAGCACGTAGACGATGTACCAGATCATGAACACGGCGGTGGCAGGGAAGGCGAAGCGCAGATAGCGGCTGCGCAGGCCGATGAAGGTCGAGGACTCGGCGATCTCTGCGTACGCGGCGTGCGCGCGGGGATCGATCTGCTCCGATTCCGGTGGTTCACGGTCGGGCATGGCTGTCACCTCCACAGTGAGTGCGACGAACTGTGGTGACCCTAGCTGCTATCGGTGACAGGGGCTAGCAGTGAACCGGTACAAGTTGAAATTGACACCAGTCTGATCTGTGGGCTCAGAAGCCGAGCGGGATCTCCAGCGCGGCGTCGTCGACGAAGGCGGCCGGCACCAATTCGCTGTGATCGACGCGGGCCCGCCAGCACGACGCCTGGAACGGCAGCAGCAGCGGTTCGGGCGCGCGGGCGTAGGAGTCGTACAAGCCGCCGACCTCGTCCAGCAGCCGGTTCCGGTCGGCCTCGGCCAGTCGGGCGGTGACCGGGCGCCGGCGCACCATCTCCAGCAGACCCTTGCGATCGATCGGGACCCAGTTGCGGAAGTCCTTGCGTTCCAGATCGGTGAAGTACGGACCGTCGGCGATTGCCGTCACCGAGTCCTGTCCGAAGGCCCCACGCATGGCGTCGGGGTCGACGAACTGCAGGATCTTGGCCAGCTTCTTGACCCACGGCACGGTGTCGTCGCGGGTGTTGTAGAGCGCGACCAGGTGACCTCCTGGTCGCAACACCCTGGCCATCTCCGAACTGACCAGACCGGGTGCGAAGCGGTGCAGCGATTCCGCGGAGCTCACCACGTCGAACTGCTGATCGGCGAACGGGAGCGCCTCGGCCTGGGCGACCACCTGCAGCCCGTCCGGGATCAGCCGGGTGAGCCGGTCGATCTTCTCGGGTGAGCGATCCAGGCAGTAGACCTGATGACCCGCTGCGGCCATCATCCGAGCCAGCCGACCGCGATCGGAACCGAGGTCCAGCACCCGAAGTGGGGCCTCACCCAGCATCCAGGTAACAGCCGCCTCCGGGAATGGGGTCCGGCGCGGTTCAGGCATGGAGCGATCCTAGTGGTCGGCTCCGCCACCGGGCCATGACCTCGCCGATGGGGCACCCGCCAGTACGTCCCGGACATCGCCTGACACCATGACTGGACAGCGGGCTCGACGGGTAGGGGGAGACAGTGATGAGATCCGAATCGGCGGATCCGTTGGCCGAGTTGGCGCGCCTGGAGGGGGTTCCCTCGGCGGTTGCGGCAGCCCGGGACGCGGTGGATGCGGTGCTTCGCGATCGCGGCCGCAGGCGGGTTAGTCAGGAGCAGACCGCGGCCGCGTTGTTGACCGCTGCGCGGGCGACCGCGGCGCTGGAAGATGATCATGACGTTCGCGATTGGCAGCCCGGGACGATCAGGCTCTACGTCGAGCTGACCGAACTCGCCGGGTTGATCCGGGTCTCACCCGGGCAGGCCATGGCGCGGGTCCACGCCGTGCTGGGTCGGGGGATCCTGAGCGAGGACCAACTCGGCCGGGTCCGTGCCGATGATGATCTTGGTACGCGCCTGGTCGCGCTGCAGCAGTTGTTGGCGGCCAAGACTTCGGTGCCGGTGATCGTGGTCGCCGCCATCGCGCACGCCGAGTTGATCACGATGTCTCCTTTTGTTGCTGGCAACGGGATCGTGGCCCGCGCGGTGGAGCACCTGATCTTGATCGACGGCGACATCGACCGCCCGGCGGTGACCGTTCCGGAGGCTGGGCATCAGGCTCTGGAGGCGGGGTATCGGTGGGCACTGGAGCGGTATCGGACCGGCTCGGCAGCCGGCGTACGGGATTGGTTGCTGCATGTCGCGGCGGCGGTGTCCAAGGGGGCCGAGCTGTCCCCGATCGGTTCGGGCAGTCGCTGATCCAGCTCCGTGTCGCCTGTGCTGCGGCACGGCCCCCCACTGTGGATTGCTTACAGGTAAGGCGAAACTCTACTTCGCTACTCACCGGTAGCTTGTAGGCGATGACCTGTCCGCCGCCAAGGTCCCGGGCGCGACGCGGCGCCCACACCTGACGGGTGGGCGCCGGTCCGACGCACTCATCCAAGCGACCAAGCGTGCACACAATGTGTTGGCCCAGGCAAGCCTGGATCGCAACTGCCCTCTACGGATGGGTGATCACCGCGTGGGTACTTGGACTGTGCGCGAGAATCACTGCTGATCTTCACGTCGACTGCGGGGGACCAATTCCCGGTCCAGATCTCGGGTGTCGACGCTGTGCCTTCGTCCCGGCGGACTGGCACGAAACCTAATAAGGGCGACGATCCCGTCCTGCACTCGGCGCGAGATCATTCAGTTCTTCTCTGGCTCCTTTTCTACCCCCTCCGGGTCGGTTTGAGAAGGGTTCCGGGCAAAGATCTGATCGGTGGTGGCGAAGTTGCGCAGACTGCCAGTAGGGATCCTGAGATGGTCGTAGCGTCCGCACTCCCGCGGCAGCAGACCGGCCACAGCGGCTGAGCCGGCGAAGTTGATCATGGAATCGACCGAACGTCGCTGGCGAAGCTCGAGGCCCAGCGTCCGGGACGGTTATCCACAATTCAACTCGGGCTGGTGGTTATCCACAGATTCGATCGGTGGGCGGCCAGTTCGATTCGAAAGTCACAGGGTGGAGGCATGCGAGCACACAGCAACGTCAGTCCGGGGCCTGGGGCGCGCCGGGGACGCTTCAGCGATGACGGCGGAAACGCTTCCAAGCAGTCCGGGCCGTTGGTGGTCACCGGAGACCTCGAATTGCTGGACAACATCCTCGCAGCGGCGGCCGCCGCCGGAGTCGAGCCGTCGGTGACGTCCGAGCCCGGATCGATCCGGCCGCAGTGGTCGTCCGCACCGCTGGTGGTGATCGGTGCCGATCGCGCGCAGCAGGTTGCCGATCTGGTGCTGCCACATCGGACCGAGGTGTTCGTGGCCGGGGCGGACGACGACGTCATGGAGCTGGCGCGGTGGTCCGCGCCGTTGGGAGCTGCGGTGGTTGGGCTGCCGCAGGGGGCCGGTCTGCTGACCGCCGCAATCGCCGATGCCACCGGCCGCCCGAGCGGCAGTGGGCGGGTGGTGGCCGTGGTCGGCGGATCGGGAGGGGTCGGGGCGTCCTCGGTCGCAGCCGCATTGGCGGTCGGTGCGGCCGGCCGAGGACTCTCCACGATGCTGGTCGACCTCGATCCGTTGGGGGGAGGGATCGACCTGCTCGTCGGGGCGGAGTCGGTGGCCGGTTGGCGCTGGCCGAGGTTGCGCGAGGCGCAGGGTCATCTCGGCGATCTGACCGGCCACCTGCCCCGGGTGGCCGGGATCGATGTGCTGTCGGTCGCGCGCGAAGTCGACGGCGAGGCGGGGATTTCTCCCGGGCCGGTGAAGTCGGTGTTGTTGTCGGCAACGCGTAGCCATCGGCTCGTCGTTGTTGATCTTCCTCGCCGCCTGGACCCCGTTGCCGCCGAGACCCTGCGGCTGGCTGAGCTGACGCTGGTGGTGGCGGTCGCCGACGTGCGCGGGATCGCCGCCACCCAACAGCTGCTGTGGGAGCTGCGCGACAGCACGGCAGAGCTTCGGGCGATTGTCCGAAGACCACGAACCGGCGGCATCGGCCCACAACTGGTGGCCGATGCGTTGCAGCTTCCGTTGGCCGGATCGTTCGGGGAGGACGCCTCGATCCGCCAGGGTGCCGAGCGGGGTGACCCGCCGGGCAGGGCAGCTCGCAGTCCGCTGGCCAAGCTCAGCCGTCGCCTGTTGGACCGGCCAGAACTGCAGGACCGGGCGGCATGACTGCGGCCACCGAATTGGATCCGATCAGGGCGAAGCTCGCGACCCTCGGGCGGGTGCACACCCCCGCGGATGTGGCCGACGCGATGCGCGCCGAAGGCTTGCTGGTCAGCGACGCCAGCCTGCTGGAGACGGTGGCCGCGATTCGACGGGACAGCGTCGGGGCCGGGCGGCTCGATCCGCTGTTGCGATTGGAGGGCGTGACCGATGTGCTGGTCAACGGTCCGTACGCGGTGTACGTCGATCGCGGCAGTGGCCTCGAGCCGGCCGGGGTCTCGTTCGACTCCGACGCCGAGGTGCGCAAGCTCGCGCAGCGACTGGCGGCATCGGTTGGTCGCCGACTGGACGACGCCTCGCCCTTCGTCGATGCCCGGTTGGCCGACGGGACGCGGGTGCACGCGATCTTGAACACCCTCGCCGATCCGGGCACCTGCATCTCGCTGCGGATACCGGCGCGACGCAGCTTTTCACTGCAGGACATGGTCGAGTCGGGCTCGCTGCCGGCGGCCGGCGCCGAACTGCTGACGGCGATGATCAAGGTCCGGGCGGCGTTCATGATCAGTGGCGGGACAGGATCGGGCAAGACCACCCTGTTGGCGGCCTTGTTGGCCCTGGTTCCACCGGCGGAGCGGCTGGTGATCGTGGAGGATTCCCGTGAGCTGACTCCCGATCATCCGCATGTGATCAGGTTGGAAGGACGACCGGGTAACGCGGAGCTGGCCGGTGCGGTGACCTTGACCGATCTGGTCCGGCAGGCCCTGCGGATGCGCCCCGATCGGCTGATCGTCGGCGAGGTCCGGGGCGCTGAGATCTGTGACCTGCTGGCGGCGATGAACACCGGCCATGAGGGTGGCTGCGGGACCGTGCACGCAAATTCTGCCGGCGATGTGCCGGCTCGGCTGGAGGCGTTGGCCGCGATCGGGCGGATGGATCGCGACGCGTTGCATGCCCAGGTTGCGGCGGCATTGGACGTCGTGGTGCACATCAGCCGGACATCGTCCGGCCGCCGCCGGGTTGATCAGATCCACGTCCTGGGTCGAGAGCTGGGCTCCGGTCTGGTGCACACCGAGCCGGCCCTGAGCTTCGACGAACAGGACCGGGTGGTGGTCGGCCCCGGCGCCCGCCGGCTCGAAGCGATGTTGTCACGATCATGAGTGCAGCGGCGGTGATGCTGATCGGCCTGGCTGCCTGGTTCCTGATCGGACCGGCGCCGATCAAAACCGCGCATCGGCGCCTAGCGGCCGTTGCGGACCAGTCGGGCGACGCACGACGACCAAGATCAACATTCACTGCAGCCGCACCGGTGATCGCACTGCTGCTCGGGCCCGTGCTGGCTGCCGTCGTGTTCGGCACTCGAGGCTTCTGGCTCAGCATCCCGACGATGATCATCACGGCGACCGTGCTGATCATCGTTCGCCGCGCCCTGGCTCGGCGGCGTGCAGCGGTCCGGCGTCGGGAGGTAGCGCAGGCGTGCTCCGTGCTGGCTGCGCAGGTACGGATCGGCCAGGTGCCGCTGGCGGCGCTGCGATCGGCCGCCGACGACTGTCCGATTCTTCAGCCTGCGGTCGCGACGGCTGAGCTGGGCGGTGACGTGACTGCTCGATGGCATGCGCAGGCAACTGAGTCGGGCCAATCCGGGCTGTCCGATCTGGCGCGTGCTTGGGACCTCTCGACCATCACGGGCGCCGGGATGGCAGAAGCCCTGGACGATGTCGCCGATGGTCTGGCGGAGGACGAGTCGCTCGGTTTGGTGATCAACAGCGAAGCTGCCGGTCCACGGGCCAGCGGCAAGGTGATGGCCGCATTGCCGTTGGTCGGGATCGGATTGGGCTACCTGATCGGGGGCGATCCGGTCGGCTTCCTGACCGGATCACCCTGGGGTTGGGCATGCCTGGTCGCCGGGTCGGTCTTCGTTGCGGCAGGAGTGCTCTGGATGGAGGGCGTCGCCGATCGGGCAGCCGTGGGGGAGTGAAATGACACATCAAATCGAGTTGGTGATCGCGGTGATCTTGATCGACCTTGCCGCCGCCGGGTTGATCAACGGCCCGCCCGAGCAGGTTAGGCGGGTCCAGCGGCATGGTGGTCGATCTGGTCTCGGTCCTTCGTTCCTGCTGCCGGCTCCGTTGTCGACTTTGGGTGCCACCATCAGCGCCAGGCCGGATGCCTTGCCGGTCCGGCACCGGTACCTGGCCGGAGTGGCCGCAGGCGTGATCACCCCGACGGTGTTGGGGATGCTGCTGGCGGGGGCCGGCGGATGGATCTGGCTGGTCGCGCCACCGGTCGCGGTCATCATGATCATCTTCCTGGGCAGGATCGAACGGCCGGCGGCGCGACGCCGCCGCGAGCAGATGGTCGAGGAGTTGCCGCACACCCTCGAACTGATGGCCTCGGCCATGAAGGCCGGCCTGCCGCTGCGCGCCGCGGTGCGAGAGGTGGTGGCGGTGACCGACGGGCCGTTGTCCGAGGACCTGTCCGAGGTGATGAAGAATGTTGATCTTGGTCAGGCCGAGTCGGAGGCGTGGCGCGGGCTGCGTACCCATCCAACACTCGGGCGGATCAGTGTTGATCTTGCCCGCTCGGTCGACTCGGGCACAATGCTGGTCGCGACTCTGCGGCGCCACGCCAGGATCGCCCGTCGGGATCGCCATGGCGTACTGGAGGCCAGGGCGAAGACGGTCGGGGTGAAGTCGGTGCCTCCGCTGATGGTCTGCTTCGTACCCGCCTTCTTCCTGATCTGTGTCGTCCCGTCGGTGGTGACCGCGCTGCAACACGCGCTCTGATCGGGAGGGGATGTCGCGTTGGTACCTCACCCGGTCCGAGCAATCGGGCAGCGGTGCATTCGAGCCCGGCTGCTCGACGGCACCGTCGATCGGATGCATCACAGTTGGCATGATCAACACCTAGGCAACACCAGCCGAAACGCTCTCGTTGTGGTTGTCGAGCGTTGTCCTCGGGGCAGTCGACTGCAGGCGTTCGGGTACGGAGGCACGGCGAACCTGTCCAGGTGGTGAGGAACGTTGATCTTGGTCAGGCCGAGTCCTGATCATGGCCAACTGGCGAGCTCACGCTGCCGCATGCTCGCCGGTCCGCGACGCCGGTCATCGACTGTGCCTCACCGCGGGCTGTGCATCGGTGGATGCCCAACCCTCGTTGGTTTGCTGCGATGACTGCTCTGGGCGGGGGTTGACTGGCCTCCTTCGCACGGAACAGATTGGATGCAGCATTTCGGCGTCAAGCCGCTGCCGCCCGACCTCGTATCGGGATCCTCGGCTGCTCAATCGGACGGCCTCGTCCTCCAGGCCGCGAATGTCATCGGCTAGCCATTACTCTTCGGTTCCAGTGTCCGGGTCCGCCAGGCCACCCCGTGGCGCGCGTCCCGGGGACGGCGCCGCTGCCCAGAATGGCCGGGTGCGGTGCGACGGTGCTGACTGGCATTCGCTCCGCTCGTTGGGATTCTGGTCGGCCGTGACACCGACAAGCCCCTCTCCTGATCTCTATCGGAGACGACAAGTTGTGGTCCCCCAGGAAGATCAACCGTCGCCGGCTCCGGCTGCACGGTCCACATCAATGCCCTTTATGCACAGGCAGAAACGCAATTCGAAGCGCTGTCCACAGGGGTGAACACCTCGGACCCAAAAGTCACAAGGTTCAGGTGAAGGCAGGCACGGCATCAGCGGATGCCATCCAGACAGAGGAGCTGACATGTCGGAGTATGTTGCCGAGATTGCGCCGGTCCACACCGGGGCTTCGGTATCAGTTCGTGGCGACAGCGGACTGGCCGCACGGAAGGCGGGCCCGGTCGCCTGGTTCGCGACAATGCTGGGATTCGTGTTGTCCCCGCCGCGGGCGGGGGAGCGGGGCATGGTGACGGTGGAGTTCATCTTCGGCGTCCTGATTGCCATCGCGATCGTCACCATCGTCGTTTCTGCACTTGGCCAGAAGGAGCTGGCCGGTTTCTTCATGAATGTGTTGAAGAAGCTGGTGAGTTTGATCTTCAAGGGCATCTGACCGACGACGACACATGAGGACGTCGTCCGACCAAGGGTCGACGACGCTGGCGCCGGCAGTAGCCCACCCGCACTGCCGGCGCCCCGCATGAGAAGGGGAACGATGAACGTACCGATGGCAGTCAGGAGCCGTCGCAGTCGACGTGCCAATGCCGGCGAGCTGCGCCGGGCGGACCGAGGCATGGTGACAGTTGAGCTCGTGTTCGGGATGATGATCGTGACCATGATGCTTGCGCTGTTCGGTTGGGCGGTTTCGCTGTTCGGGATTCAGGCGATGTGCATAGATTCCGCGAGCGACATTGCCCGTCAGGCCGCGCGCGGTGATCGGGCCGCCGTCGATCGGGAGAAGGCCTCTGCTCCCAAGGGATCTGTGATCGACATCGATACCTCTGATGGTGAGGTGCGCGTGGTGGTGAAGGTCCGCTCCAAGCCGCTTGATCTTGTTCCTGGTGTCACCTTGGAGGGGTCAGCCAGCGCCGCGCAGGAGCCTGGTGAATCGTGATGATCAAGGACCTGGTCGTCGGTGATCGCGAGGAGCGGGGCAGCGGGACGATCATGCTGATGACCGTGGTGATCTTCATGTTGCTCATTGCGAGTGGATTCAGCGTCGTCGGCACCTACATCGTCGCCGGCCATCGCGCCAGGGCAGCCGTTGATCTTGCTGCCCTGGCTGGAGCCGAGGCATACGGCGCTGGGCACGACGGTTGTGCCCGCGCAAAGACCTACGCCACCAAGAATGATCATCGACTCGCCGACTGCTCCGTCGTCGGTGATCAGACCGACTTCCTGTTGACCGCCCGCGTCGCTGTCCCGGCCCCGATCAGGATCCCCGGACTCCCGCGAGAGGTGACGGCCGAAGCGAACGCCGGCCCGGTGCGGCATGGAAGTTGATCATGGTCGACGGCTTGTGGCTGCCGCGGTCCCGGCGCGGCCGGGGGCGTGGCGCTGGCACCGGCTGGGACTGCGCCAGTCAGGGCGATGACGCCGAGGAGAGCGAAGGCGGGTCGGTGGGTCGATGCGGCGGAGACGACGCCGGCAGCCCCCTCCCGGTGGGCGCGTCCCTGACCGCCTCGGCACGAGCGGGTCTTCGACGATCACCTCGCCGGTATCGGCGAGCCAGCCCTGGTCCTCGGCCAACTGCTCCGCCACATCCGGGTCCCCACCTTTGTTCAAGGGTGGCGGGCGGACGCGGCAGTCTGCTCCGCCTCGAGCGGGCAGCGGGGAGCTGGCTTGGCCGTCCTCCGATTCCGCGCAAAGCCGGGAAGGATCCGCCGGGCCGCACCCCGAAATCCGCCGAGGGTACGTACGCTGCGCGGCCCCGACGGCGTACCAAACCTCGGCGGATCCCGAGATGATTCCTGGGTCGCGCCACGAACCGCGATCAAACAGCTGCGGGTTTCGCGAAGTTATCCACAAGCGAACTCCATCCATAGCTGGTTTCTGTTTAGAATCTGTCCCCACTCAGATCGGTCAAAGGTGAAAGGCGGAGTGGATGCGCAAACGACGAGGCGCGGTGAGTGCGGCCGCGCTCCTGCTCGTGCTCGCGCTGCCTGCCTGCGATCCAGCTGGCGGGCAGCCATCCGCGACCCGATCGGCTTCCGCCTCGTCGAGCGCGCCGACTCAAACTGCATCGCCCACCCCGAGTCCGTCCGGTCGTGCAGCGCAGGTGAGGGCAGCTCAGCAGCAGTACATAACCTTCTACACGGCCTATGTAGACGCTGCTAGGTCAAAACCGGCGGGCAAGCCACCGGAATCCTTGTTAGCGATGACCGACGCAAGTGGATCGGCGGATGAATGGCTGGCGAAGGCATTTGCGGAGGGGAAGAAGGCAAACGTCCGCGTTGTGGGCGGCGGCGTAAGTGTGACGACTGGCCCCGAAATCCCCCCGGGCACCGCCGCACGCGTCGTCATCTTTAATGCCTGCCACGATCAGCGTCGACTGCGCGTCCGCGCTGACGGCAAACCAGTAGCGCAATCCTGGCTCCTCGGCAAGATCGAGATGCATGCATCCGCCCATGACGTCGCTGAACTTGCGCGTCCCGGGGTGTGGAAGGTCTTCTCAATGAATCAGATGAGTGTGGGTGAGCCATGCGAAGAGCGATGATTTGTCGCCTGTCTGGTGTGGTGGTTCTTGCGATGATCGTCAGCTGGGGTGGCCATGTACATGCCTCTGGCGACTCGAATGGATGCAATGCCGGAGGAAGCACCTTTTCGTATCTCAACAACTCTTCACTCACGGCCGGAGGTACTTGCCGGGACCGGACTTCCGCTCGTAACGCGGACGACAGCGGGCAGAAGGAGCCAACGCAGGAGAGCAGTCAAGACTTGCATTCGTCTGAATCAAGCGCAGTGTCTGGCCCGTCGTTGGACGCGCTGCAGGATCGTTGGGCTGATTCGTTGAGTAGGCACGATGCGACCGCTGAACTCGCGGCTGGGCAGGATCTCTTTGATGCCGCTGGATGTGGCATGCAGTACACCTCTGGGGCGGACTGTTGGGTCGGTCCACCGACCACTAGCGGCGACGAACCGGCGCCTCAAGCGCAGCGGCCGAAGATGACGGCTGAGGAGGCGTATCGGGAGGTGAGGGCTGCGTTGTCGTTTGATGCCGCAACGCCTGGGGTGGGGCCGGATCATTCGGTGAATCACTTGACGAGCGAGGTGACGGGGAAACCGCTGGACTCGGTGGTCGGGTTCCCGCTGTGGTTCTGGGCGATCGGCGGTGATCAGGAACCGAAGCAGGTCAGCAAGAGTGTTGGTGGGATGAAGGTCGCGTTGTCGCTGCGGCCGACCGGGCTCACGGTGAGTCCGGGCGACGGCAAATCGTTCTCGTGTACGTCGATGGGGACGCCGTGGCGACGGGGGACCGATGCGGGAGCGAAGTCGCCGACCTGCGGTCACGTCTACCAGAAGACCGGCACGT
>DATCVL010000483.1:0-6307 GCA_036566865.1 Microlunatus sp. | reverse complement strand
GCAGACGAGGGAGCGTGTCGACGATTGAGCTGGTGCTCAGTCGACACGCTTTCCGATTACAAGAAGCTGGAACGCGAAACGCACGCAACCACAATCCCTCACCGGCGGCGCTGTGTCAACTGCCGGGACACGCCGTCTTGGCATCCGGATGGTGCGAGCTGACCCGAATGACGGAGGTCCCTTGACGTCACCGCCGGACCACGGCTAGGACTGAATCAACAACTCGGACCCACACCGCAACTCGAGCACCACCCGTTCAGCGACGATCGGAGTGCAGATGGTGAAAGCACGGTCGAGCGCGTTGCGCTCTCGGATGCGGAGCCTGCTGGCTGCCGGCCTGATCGGCTGCATGCTGACGGCCTGTGCTGCCGCCGACAATCGCACCGGTGTCTCGTTGATCTTGAAAACCCAGACCAACCCGTACTTCGTGGCGATGAAGAAGGACGCCCAGGACGAGGCCGTCAAGCAGGGCGTACGTCTGTCGGTGTCGGCAGGCACCCAGGACGGCGACACGCAGAACCAGATCAATCAGATCTACACCGCCATCGCTCGCGGCGACAAAGGGATCCTGATCACCAGCAACGGCAACTCGATCAACGCCGCCCTGCGCCAGGCCCAGGACGCCGGGCTCTACGTGATCGCGCTGGACACTCCGCTGATCCCTCCCGACACCGCCGACAACACGTTCGCCACCGACAATCGGGAGGCCGGTCGGCACATCGGTGAGTATGCCGCAGCAAAGCTGAACGGCAAGCCGGCGGTGATCGCGATGTTGGATCTGTACAACGATCAGGTCGTCACCGTCGACACCAACCGTGATCACGGTTTCCTGCAGGGCATGGGGATCCCGACCGGCAGCCAGACCCAGAACGGGCTGGAGCCGAAGAAGGGCAACTACACCGGCGGCAAGGGCGGCAGCTATCAGATCGCCTGCCACCGACCGACCCAGGGCGCGATCGACGGCGGCCGACAGGCGATGGAGCAGTGCCTGTCGGCCAATCCCAACATCAACGTCGTCTACACGATCAACGAACCGGCGGGCGAGGGTGCGGCCGCAGCTCTGAACGCCGCCGACAAGAGGGAGCAGGCGTTCATCGTCACCATCGACGGCAGTTGTGACGGCATCAACCTGGTCAAGAACGGTACCTTCGCCGCCGATTCCACGCAGTACCCGGGCAAGATGGCGCGACTCGGAGTGGCTGCAATCGCCAAGATCGCCGGCGGCGGCGAGCCGCCGACGAAGACGGCCGGCAAGAACTTCTACGACACCGGGACTGCATTGGCGACCAACGATCCGGTCAGCGGCGTCGAGAGCCAAACCCCGGAAGATGCAGCAAAGACCTGCTGGGGATAGGAAGGCTTAACGATGAGTCAGACCGCAAGTACCAGCCCGGCAAGCGTCGAGGATCTGCTGAGCCGCAGACGAAGTCCGGCCGAACGCATCCAGCACGTGTTGCACGGCAATCCAGCGCTGAGTCCGTTGATCGTGCTGATCGTCGCCCTCATCGTCTTCGGCTTCGTGGCCGACGGATTCCTTCGCCCGCAGGCGCTCTCCCTGTTGGTCCAGCAGATGGCCGTGGTCGGGACCCTGGCCGCTGGTCAGACCTTGATCATCTTGACCGCCGGCGTCGACCTGTCGATCGGGATGGCGATGGTGCTGTCCTCGCTGGTGATGGCCAAGCTGGCATTCAGCGGGATGCCGACCTTCCTGGCCCTGCTGATCGGCATCGGCGTTGCGGTGCTGACCGGGTTGCTGAACGGCTTCCTGGTCACCAAGATCCACCTACCGCCGTTCATCGTCACCCTGGGGACGTTTTCGATCTTCACCGCGTTGTCCCTGCTCTACGCACAAGGCCAGACGGTCGCGGTCGACGAGAAGTCGTTCCTGTTGATCACCGGCCGCAGCCTGTCTCTGGGTTCGGTCAGCATGACCTGGGGCGTGATCTTGATGCTGGCCGTCTTCCTGGTGCTGGGCTTCGCGCTGCGGACATCAGCCTGGGGTCGGCATCTGTACGCCACCGGTGACGACGCCGACGCCGCCCGACTTGCCGGCATCCGAACCGGCCGGGTGCTGCTCAGTGCCTACGTGGTGGCCGGCGTCTGCGTCGGTATCGCGGCCTGGATCGTCGCCGGCCGGGTCGGTGGCGCCGATCCGAACGCGGGCCTCAACTACAACCTGTTGTCGATCACCGCCGTGGTGATCGGCGGTACCAGCCTGTTCGGCGGTCGAGGCTCGGTGGTCGGCACCCTGATCGGGGCGCTGATCGTCCAGACCTTCAACAGCGGCTTGGCGCTGGCCGGTGTCGACCCGAACTATCAGGTGCTGGCCACCGGCATCCTGGTGATCTTGGCGGTCTCGGTGGATCAATGGATCAGAAGGGTGAAGGGTTGATGACTACCGCAACGTCGACCGATCAGCCGTCCGGCGACGCAGCCGGCGGCCGGGACGAAACGCCCGTACTGGAAGCGACCGGGCTGGTGAAACTGTTCGGCCGGGTGGTCGGCCTTCGCGGCGTTGATCTGCGCCTGTATCCCGGCGAGGTGCTGGCCGTGATCGGCGACAACGGTGCCGGCAAGTCGACCTTGATCAAATGTCTGTCCGGAGCGCTCACACCTGACGGTGGAACCATCAGGATGGACGGGCGTGAGGTGAGATTCGCCAGCACTCAGGAGGCACGCGAGGCCGGGATCGAGACGGTCTATCAGAATCTGGCGGTTGCTCCGGCGCTGGACATCGCCAGCAATCTCTTCCTGGCCAGGGAGATCCGGCGCCCTGGCATCCTCGGCTCGGTCTTCCGGATGGTGGATCGTGGCGCGATGCGACAGCAGGCGAAGGCCTTCATCGACGATCTCGGCATCACCACCTTGCAGAACATCGATCAGGCGGTCGAGACCCTGTCCGGCGGGCAGCGTCAGATCGTCGCGGTGGCCCGTGCGGGCGCGTTCGGAAGCAAGGTGGTGATCCTGGACGAGCCCACCGCTGCCCTCGGCGTACGGGAGACCGGGCATGTGCTGCAACTGGTCCGCGATCTGCGCGACAAGGGCATGGCGGTGATCCTGATCAGCCACAACATGCCGAACGTGTTCGAGACCGCCGACCGGATCCACATCCAGCGGCTCGGCGGGCTGGCCGGCGTGATCACACCGAAGTCGCACAGCATGGAGGATGCGGTAGCGATCATGACCGGGGCCAGGACCCTGACCGACGAAGAACAGACGCTGCGCTGACGGGAGCTGATCGGTGAACATCGTGGTCGGATATCTGCCAACAGCCGAGGGCTCGGCGGCGTTCGAGCAGGCTCGTGAGCTGGCTCGTGATCATGGTCATCGGCTGGTGGTGGTGAACACCGGCCATCACGGCAACAACCACCACCCGCACTTCGCCACCCAGCACGACCTGGACGCGATCGAGGCCGAGCTGGCCGAGGCCGGAGTCGATCATGAGATCCGGCAGTCCGCGGGCACCAAGTCGGCTGCCGAGTTGATCATGAACGTTGCCGACGAGACCGACGCCGGGCTGATCGTGATCGGACTACGTCGGCGCAGCCCGGTCGGCAAGGTCATCACCGGCAGTACCGCCCAGGCAATCCTGATCGACGCCAGGTGTCCCGTACTCTCCGTCAAACCGAAGCAGCGTCTGTTGCACGATTGACGTGCCGCCAGTTCGAGTGCCTGGACGCAAAGAACGCGGCGGCGCTATCTCGACCGGGCAGCCAGCGGGGACGGGAAGCGTGGCATGATCCGACGACCTCCGAGCCAATCGTTCAGCCGGGCGACCTCCTCGTCCACTGCTGCGGTCGCTTCTCGGCCGAGATCCTCCAGCAGGTGCTGGCGTACGTCGCCTGTCTCGGTCTGCCACCAACCGCCGACCACGCGACCGTCGCTCCAGATCGTCGGGCCGGCATTGCCGTTGCGGTCGAAGAGCAGTTTGCGGTGCTCGGGGTCGACGTACCAGTCACGGTCGGCCCAGCCCATGATCGTCGGATCGAGTCCGGGCAGCAGCGCCACCCACGGGTCGGTCGGCTCCGGCTGATCAAGATCATCGGCGAGCAGGTAGCCGGTCCCCTGATCAAGATCGACTTCGACGGCGCCGAGCTCGGCCAGTGACTGCTTGACCGCCGCGATGGTCGATCCCAGCCACCACTTGAGGTCGTTGATCGTGCCGGGCCCGAATGCTCGCAGCCACCGCTGCACCAGGGCCGCATGCCCCCGCGCGGACGGCTCGAACGGCCTACCCAGCCAGGCATCCATCGCGGTCCAGCGAGGACGGGACGCCGCCCAATCCCCACGATTGCTGGCCCGAACGATCTTGCCCTCGGCCGACAACACGGTCAGCACTCGCGGCCCCACCGGGACCTGCCCGCCCCAGGACTTGCCCACCCCGTAGGCAACTGAGCCCTCCAGCAGCGGGATCTGATCGCGCAACTCGGTCGAGGTGGCCTCACGTCCGTCGGCCAGCGCGTCGACGACGGCACGCTTGGCCTCGGCGAGCCATTTTTCGCCATCGGGGAAGAGATCGGCCTTCTGCACGTCCTTGATCAACCGACGCGACTCGGTCGCAGCGACCCGATCGCTGGCACCGGACTGGGCGTCCGCCAAGGTGTCCCGATCGAACACGAACAGGGTCCTGCGCATGGAGAGATGCTTGATCAGCGAACGATCCCGGTAGAACGCCCGATCAAGATCATCGGTCTTGAAGCCGTCGATCCGGGCCAGGCAGGACAGATAGATCGTCGCCGGATCCGTCGCGTGCAGGCAGACGATCGAATCGGTCAGATCCTCGACGTCGGTCGCACGAGTCGATCCGGCCAGTCGCTGTCGCCGGGCCAGCCGTGCCCGCCGTTGCTCGATCGTCACCCGCTGCATGGTCGATCATTCTGCCGCCGGTCGGTGACAGTCGGCACCCACGGTGGCGAGGCTGCGGACCGTCGTCGGCGCGAAATCGCGCCAACCCGGCGGATCCTCAATCGAGCACCGCCGTCAGTAGGAAGGTGGCCGGGATCTGCTCGGCCGCGACGCCGATTCCGGGATACATCTGCGCCACCGCAAACTCCTGCAGTGATCGCAGCCGAAGATCGGCAGCCAGGACCGCACTGACGACACAGCCGAGATTCCAGACATAGCTTCGATGCGGGATCTGCGGCACACCGATCTGCTGTGTCACCTGCGGCGCCTTGAGCGGATCGGAATAGCCGTCACGGCCGGAGTTGAAGTAGTCGCCGCTCACGCTCAGGACGCCGTTCTCGGCGACGGTCAACACTTCCCACAACGGGTGGTGCTCGCTGATCACCAACGCTCCCCCCGGATTCAGCCGCCCGGCCATCGAACGGGCCCAGGCCGGCAGATCCGGCACCCAGCACAGGCCGCCCCAGGAGATGAAGATCAGGTCGAAGCCGGTGATCGACGGATCGAGGTCCATCATGTCCTGCTCGCGGAAGTCGACGTCGACGCCGAGCGCAGCCGCCTTCTCCCGGCCGGTCGCCAGATGGCTGGGCGCGATGTCGACCGCAGTGACCTCGGCCCCGAGCCGGGCGAAGGTCAGGGCCTCGTCGCCCATCGAGCAGGCGAGCTGCAGGACCCGGCGTCCACGGACCTCGCCGACGGCGACGAGCTCGTTCCGGTCGAGTGCGCTGCCGCCGGACCGGAAGAAGTCGATCGGCTCACCCCGCCGATGCGGAGCCAGCGACTCCCAATAGCGGCGGTTGTCTGCGATCACGTCCGGCTCTGGATGATCATGCATGGGTGCGACTCTATGGGCACGCCGAGATCAACCGCAGATCGCACCCACGTTGGCGGAGCCGACCAGCTTGGCGTACTTGGCCAGCACACCGCGTGGCTTCGGCCGCTGGGGCAAGGTCCACGCCGCCTGCCGTCGAGCGAGTTCGTCGGCGGGCACCTCGAGCTCGAGCGTGCCCTCGGCCACATTCAAGATGATCTTGTCGCCGTTCTCCACCAACGCGATCGGACCGCCCTCGGTGGCTTCCGGCGCGATGTGCCCGACGCACAGTCCGGTGGTGCCGCCGGAGAACCGGCCGTCGGTGATCAACATGACGTCCTTGCCCAGCCCGGCGCCCTTGATCGCTCCGGTGATGGCCAGCATCTCGCGCATGCCGGGACCGCCTTTGGGACCTTCGTACCTGATCACCACCACATCGCCGGCGGTGATGGTGCCATCCTCCAGCGCATCCATCGCGGCCCGTTCCTGGTCGAAGACGCGCGCGGTGCCCTCGACCACCGACGTGTCGAAGCCGGCGCTCTTCACCACCGCACCGTCGGGTGCCAACGATCCCCGCAGGATGGTGATCCC
>DATCVL010000482.1:0-12410 GCA_036566865.1 Microlunatus sp. | reverse complement strand
CAGTACACCGACGTGCCGGCCGGCGACATCGGCGTCGGCGGCCGGGAGATCGGCTACCTGTTCGGGCAGTACAAGCGGATCACCAATCGGTACGAGTCCGGCGTGCTCACCGGCAAGGGCCTGACCTGGGGCGGTTCCCAGGTCAGGACCGAAGCCACCGGCTACGGCACCGTGTTCTTCACCGACGAGATGCTGCGGACTCGACGTACCGGCTTCGACGGCCGGACGGTGCTGGTGTCCGGCTCCGGGAACGTCGCGATCTACGCGATCCAGAAGGTCGAGCAGCTCGGCGGCCGGGTGATCGCCTGCTCGGACTCCGGCGGCTACGTGGTGGACGAGAAGGGCATCGATCTGGATCTGTTGCGAGAGATCAAGGAGGTCCGCCGCGGCCGGATCAGTGAGTATGCCGAGCTGCGCGGCGGCAACGCCCGTTACGTCACCGACGGCAGCATCTGGGATCTGCCCTGCGACATCGCGCTGCCCTGTGCGACCCAGAACGAACTGTCCGCCGAGGATGCGAAGTCGTTGATCAACAACGGCTGTGTCGCGGTGGCCGAGGGTGCCAACATGCCCTGCACGCCGGAGGCGGTTCGACTGTTCGCCGCAGCCGGCGTGGCGTTTGCCCCGGGCAAGGCCGCCAACGCCGGCGGCGTCGCCACCAGCGCGCTGGAGATGCAGCAGAACGCGTCCAGGGATTCGTGGGGATTCGAGCACACCGAGGAACGGCTGGCCGACATCATGCGCAGCATTCACGACCGCTGTGTCAGCACCGCCGACGAGTACGGAGTGCCGGGCAACTATGTCGCCGGGGCGAACATCGCCGGCTTCATCCAGGTGGCCGACGCGATGCTCGCGCTCGGCGTGATCTAGCCGGCTGAGTCGCTCAGCCGCCAGTGATCTCAGTCATCCCCGCCGATGATCCGGGTGATGATGGTGCGGTGAGCGCAGATGATTCGACACCGGACGAGGCGACGGCGATCGCCCGGGTCCGCCGCTGGGAGGACCTCGGCGGGATCTGGCGGGTGCTGGATCGGCGGCCGAATTGGGTCACGGTGTCCTTGTGCCGCTGCGACGGCGGCGAGGAGGTGGAGCGATTCGCCAGCTCCGAGCCGGCGCTGCTCGGCTACCTCGAAGACCGGACCAGCAGCGAGGAGTGAGACCGGCCCCGGCTCCGCCGAGGTCGGCGATGCGACGCGACGTCAGTTGCCGGAGACATCCTTCGGCACCTCGAGGTCGCTGTGCACGATCTCCTCGATCGAGACGTCCCGGAAGGTGAGTACCTTGGCGCTCTTCACGAACCGGGAGGGCCGGTACATGTCCCACACCCAGGCGTCGGCCATCGAGACCTCGTAGTAGACGTCGCCGCCCTCGGTCCGAACCTTCAGATCGACCGCGTTGCAGAGGTAGAACCGCCGCTCCGTCTCCACGGCATAGGTGAAGATGCCGACAACGTCCTTGTATTCGCGGTAGAGCTGCAGCTCGAGGTCGCTCTCGTACTGCTCAAGATCCTCGGCGCTCATCTCACTCGCTTTCCTGCGTCGCAATACCTGTTTGCCGGCCGTGGTGCTCGCCAACGCGCAGCCCAGGGAACGACCGTACGGCCTGACCCGGCCGCACGGTCCGAACGACATTGTCGAATCGCATCCGGTGCGTCGGGGTCGGCCCGAGCTGATCCAGGTGGCTCTGGTGCAGCGGGGTGCAATAGCCCTTGTGAACGGCGAATTCGTACTCCGGGTAGACCGCGTCGAGCTCGGTCATGATCCGGTCCCGGGTGACCTTGGCGATCACCGAAGCGGCCGCCACACAGGCCGCCACCCGATCGCCCTTCCAGATCGACAGTCCCGGTACGCCGAGCCCGTCCACGCTGAAACCGTCGGTGAGCACGTACGTCGGCGGAACGTCCAGCCGCATCAGCGCCCGTCGCAATGCCTCGACATTGGCCACGTGCATGCCCAGCCGGTCGCACTCCTCCGGTTCGACCGCCACCACCGACCAGGCCAGCGCCTTCTGCAGGATCTGGTCGTAGCAGCGTTCCCGGGCCGCAGCCGTGAGCAGCTTGGAATCGCGCAGGCCGCTGATCTGCTTGGACTTCGCGTCGGACAGGATCACTGCCCCGGCCACCAGCGGGCCGGCACAGGCTCCGCGGCCGGCTTCGTCGGCACCGGCCACCGGCGCCAGCCCGACCCGCTTGAGCGCACGCTCGTAGCCGTACAGGCCGCTGTCGCGGCGGACCTGCACCTTCGGTATCTCGGTGGATCCGGTGGCTTCGCCGGCTCCGGCCACCTCGATCGAGGGGTCGGACGTGGATGCGCTCATCAACATCTCACGTTAGGCGTGTTCACCACCGGTTCGGCAGCGGGTGGCGACTTCGGGTCGGGCACCGCGTCGAAGGTCGCCGGACGTTTGAGGAATTTGGCGTCGCTGAACGGGGCCACCACGGCAAACACCGGGCCGACCACGTCATCGACGGGGACGAACGCACCCATCCACTTGCCGTCGGGGTCTTCGTCCTCCAGGTGGCAGCGGGAGTCTGCGCTGTCGTCGCGATGATCACCCATCACCCAGATCCGGTCCTTGGGTACCACCACATCGAACGGGAACTCCGACGGCTTGCTCTGCATGCCGCCCTCGGAGAACAGGTAGCTCTGCTCGTCCAGCGGCTGCCCGTTCACCGTGATCCTGCCCTGGGTGTCGCAACACTTCACATGATCACCGGGCATCCCGATCGCGCGCTTGACCAGGTACTCGCTGTCGGTGCTGGGCAGGATGCCGACCCACTCCAGGCCCTTGCCGATCGGCCCGCGTTCCTCTGCCGTCGGCTCATCGCCCAGCCAGTGGTTGGGATCGGAGAACACGACCACGTCGCCGCGCTTGAAGTCGGTGATCTTCTGAGCGGCGATTCGGTCGCCGACGTTCAACGTGTGCTCCATCGATCCGGACGGAACCAGGAACATCTGACCGACGAAGGCTCGGATCAGTGCGGCGATGATCAACGCGCCGACGACAACGATCAGCAGCTCTTTGATCAAGCTGCCGATCTTGTCACCGACGGTTCGCGGGTTGTCCTCCGACCCCGCCTTGGCGTTCAACGGCTCGTGTCCGGCCGGGAGTGGGATTGCTCAGCTGCCATGGCGGGTTCAGTTGACACGTCGGTCATTATCACCCAGCACCGAAACGATCCTGGTGTCCGCACCGCGGTTCTGACCAAGCGAAGGCTCAGGCCTCGCGCTTCTCCTTGATCTTGGCAGCCTTGCCACGCAGACCGCGCAGGTAGTACAGCTTCGCCCGGCGGACATCACCGCGGCGATCGACCTCGATCTTGTCGATGATCGGGCTGTGCACCGGGAAGGTCCGCTCGACGCCGACGCCGAAGCTGACCTTGCGGACGGTGAAGGATTCGCGGATGCCGCTGCCGGACCGGGCAATGACAACACCGGTGAAGAGCTGAACGCGGGAACGGTTGCCCTCAACCACTCGGACGTGCACCTTGACGGTGTCGCCGGGACGGAAATCGGGGACGTCGTCGCGCAGCGAATCCTTGTCGAGCGCGTCGATCAGCTGGGGAGAGACCGTGTTGGCCATGATGGTGTCCTTGCCCGGTGCCACAGGTCACCGTTAGCGGTGAGTAAGGTCTTGGATCCTCGAGGCGCGGACGATCCCCCTGTGGCAGGAGCCGCGCGATCACCGAGGACAACAGCGACCAATCCTGCCACAGTCGTACTGCTGGACTGAAATCGGCCGGAGCCAACCATGTCATCCATCACGGACTTCCATCTGGTCGGCTGGCTGCTGTTGCAGGTCGACGGCCGTTTGCTGCTCGGCCGGCGGGCTGAGGTCAGCTACGGCGAAGGCCATTGGGGGCTTCCCGGCGGACACGTCGAGGACGGCGAGACGCTGCCGCAGGCCGCGGCACGGGAGGCGGGCGAGGAGGTCGGAATCGGCGTCGACCCCGCCGATCTGGAGCCGATCGGCATCTCCCGCTACACCGACGCCGGCACCTCCGGCCTGGATGTGTTCTTCCGGACCGACCGCTATCGCGGCATCCCCCGGCCGGTCTCCGAATGCGATCAGGTCGGCTGGTTCACCCTCGACGCTCTGCCCGAACCGGTGCTGCCGTGGCTACCGACGACGCTGCACCGGCTGCTGGTCGAGCATCGCTGGTACGAAGAGGAGCTGGGCTGACAGCCGGCCCGAGCGATCAGCCGTCCGCGAGCACGCGATACAGCCGATAGTTCGGCTGCGAGGACCCGCTGTTGGTGAACTGCAATTCCAGCGTTGCCACCGAGGCCCCGTTGGCATAGATCGTCGGGTAACGGAGATTGACCGCATCCGTGGTGCCGCGGCCCGTGTTCGGGACCGTGATCAGGTACCGCACGCCATGCTCGTGCGGGTCGTTCAGGACATTGACGAAGTCGAAGTCGCTGGGGATCACGAACTGCTGGGGATGGTGCGAAGCCGCGACGACGGCATAGCCGTAGAGACTGTCGGTGACCACCGAGCCGTCGGGAAGATGCTGCGAATCCAGGTAGGCGGCGAGGTCGCGCTCGGTCTGGAACGTGCGGGCCTGCTCCGCGGCCTCCAACTGGACCTTCGGCGATGCCGCCCGCGGCAGCAGGGAGACCATCGAGGCATACTCCTGCGGGGCCAGCGACGGGCTCATCATCAGCCACCCGGAGACCGGCAGCGCCGGCAGCAACAACACCAGCACCGCAACCCGGGTCCAGAGCCGGCGGGCCGGACTGAGTCGGTAGGTCGAGCCCTGCAGCACCGCACCCGGCCCGGCGCGCCGGCTGAAGAGCAGACCACGACGTGGCCTGAGCAGGCCGACCAGGCTGCCCGCCAACGGGATCACCGTGATGGCGAAGCGAAGGAATCCGAACGTCCCGCCGCGCAGGAAGATCAAACCCTGGAAGCCGAGCACGGCGCCGTACACGACGAACACCGGCAGCACGTCGGGTACTCGGCGGACCACCGCCACGACGATCGCGATGCCGATGATCACGAAGATCAACGGCTCCAGGGTCAGCCACTCGATCAGCGTGAACACCGCCCGGTAGCCGGCCGAGTGCCCCGCACCGCCGGAGAGCGACAGGATCGCGCTGTTGCCGTAGTCGGAGGTGAACTGCGCCAGCGCCTCCCCTGTGGTCAGCCAGCTCACCGCGCTCCAGAGGAAGAAGGTGGTGGCGATCGGCGCGATCACGATCGCCACGTCCATCGCCATCGCGCTCGACACCCTCGCGTCGCGGTGACGGGAACGCCACCAGGTCGTGCCGGCAACCAGGACGGCGCAGCCGATGCCGACCGCGAGGGCGTCGTAACGGACCAGCAAACCCAGGGCCAGCGCGAGGCCGACCATGGCCAGGTCATGGACGTCGTCCGAGCCGAGCCAGCGCAACATTCCGCGAGCACAGATCGCCATCATCAGCAGGAACAGCGCCTCGCTCATCCCGTTCGAGGCGTACAGGATCGTCATCGGATGCAGCGCGATCAGGGCGCAGATGGCCACGATCCAGGGCCGGCCCATTCTGCGGTCGCGGAACATGCCACCGATCTGCAGCACAGCCGCGCTCATCGCCATCGCCGACACGATGATCGCCGGGACGGCATGGGCGAGCAGGCTCGGCCACGGGTTCATGATCGCGACCAGCGGCAGTTCGACGAAGGTGGTCAACGGGGTGAAGACGAATCCCATCGCCGCCAGGTGCGGGTAGCGACTGAACATCACGAACCGGGCGTCGGCTACTCGGCTGAGCGCATCACCCATGATCAGGCCGTGGTGGTAGGAGAAGAAAAGCCCGACCAGGGTGTAGCTGACGGCCATCACCCCGAACCAGAGCAGCCGATACCGCCGGGCCGTGGTGAACGGGTTGCTCAGGTCGATCGCTGCCGCGATCCTGGTCGTCCGGCCCACGGTCAGCACCGGGTCGTCGACCGCGGTCATGAGTCGATGTCCTGCTGGTCCGTGCCAGCGGCGGCATCGAGCCCGTGCACCGTCTTCTCCCAGTACGAAGGCCGCACCAGCAACTGCCAGATCGCCTTCAGCGCCGCGACCGCCATCAACGCCCAGTACAGCGGGGTCAGCAGGCAGGCCAGCAGGAGGTTCGAATCACCGCTGGCACGGGCGCCGATCAACGTGCTGTAGAGCGCCAGCACGTTGCCGATCACGAAGCTGACCAGCGCCATGTAGTAGACGACGGCGGGATAGGCGACCGCGATCGCCTCCGGCTGGCCGAGGATCCAGACCAACCCGACCACCCAGAAGATCAGATTGGTGGCCGCGGCCAACGGGGTGCCGGCCAGCAGCAGGGTCATCGCGATCGTGCCCCGGACACCGATCACCCGGAGCGTGTTCACCGGATGCCGCAGCGCCACCAGGCAGGACTGGAGATAGCCCTTGTACCAGCGCGACCGCTGCCGGATCCAGTTGATCGGATCGCTGTTGGCCTCCTCCCAGGTGATCGACTCCAGTACGCCGGTCCGGTAGCCGCGGCGCGCCAATCGCAGCCCGAGGTCGGCGTCCTCGGTGACGTTGTACGGGTCCCAACCGCCCGCCTCGGCCAGGATCTCGGCCCGCAGATGGTTGGAGGTGCCGCCCAACGGGACCGGCCAGCGTCGATACGCCAACCCCGGCAGCAGATAGCTGAACCACAGGCCGTACTCGGCCGCGAACCATCCGGTGAGCAGATTCTGGTTCGCGTTGTGGAAGGACAATCTGGCCTGCACGCAGGCCAGCCCGGGGTCGCGACCAAACAGCACGACGGCCCGCCTCAGCTGCAGCGGATCGGGGATGTCCTCGGCGTCGTAGATGGTGATGATGTCGCCGCTGGCGAACTGCATGCCGTAGTTGCACGCCTTCGGTTTCGTCCGCGGCTCGGCCGCCGGCACCAGCACCAGCCGCATCGGAGGCTCGACGCCGGCCGCCCGTGCCGCATCGACGGTGCTGGTGTCGTCGGCCTCCAGCAGCACCAGGATCTCCAGCTTGTCGGCTGGATACTCCAGCGCCCCCAGATTGGTGAGCAGCGCGGCGATCACGTCCGGCTCGCCGTAGGCCGGCACCAGCACCGTGTACCGCGGCAGGTCATCGTCGGCCAATGCCCGGGCTTCCTGGTCGCTGACCTTGAGGATGCAGCGTTCGTCCAGCCCGGCGACGAACAGCAGCACCCGCTGCACCATCGTGGCCAGATACAGCACGGCCGCGGCGGCGGTGAAGATCACCGTGGTCGCTGCCGGCAACAGGATCAGGCCGAGCACGACCAGCGCGAGGACGCCGATCAGGGCCCACCGTTGCCAGGGCACGAAGACGATCGACGAACTCGCATCCGGGTCCCGGCTGCGCAATCCGTCGACCGCCTCGGTCAGGGCGGTTCGGGCGGCCGTCGGCTCGATGTTCTCGCTGACCGACCCGCTCATGCTGCACCGGCTGTCCGTTGGTCCACCAACTGTTTCGCCGTCCCAACCAGCAGATCGGCGTTCTTGATCTGCGGAAGCTGGGTGCTGTGTCCGCCCCGGAGGATCGCGGTCAGCACCGACCGCATGCTGTCCAGAAGGGCCCGGCTTGGCTGCGGAAAAATGGCACCAGCCCGGTGGTCGTCCACCAGCATCAGGGTGAACCGCTGCGCGACCAAGGCCGGACTGTCCGGCGACGGGTGATCGACGGCGAGGTCCGCGGGCACCAGCACGGTGAAGGTCAGCATGCTCCAGGCCAGCAACGCCCTCGGGTCCACCGCCGCGTACAACTGCCCCTCGACGCCATGACCGAGGTCGACCTCGGTCGGCTCCGACATCTCGTACGACCCGATCGGGTAGGTCGTGGCCAGCGGAAACAGGTCGAGGGTCCTGGGCCGCTCGGTTGTGGTCAGATCGATCACCATCTCCCGATGCCGCCCCTGGGCGTCCACGGCCTCCGGACCGGTGTCGGCGTCGATCGCCCGGACTCGATACCGGTCCCAGGTCGCATGCACCCCGAAGTAGGCGCTCTGCGCGGGGTAGGTCCGGCGATCGACCAACCGCCATCCCTGCGGCACCATCGATCCGGGCGCGCCGGCCGACTGATCGACCGGCAGCACCGTCTGCTGGCTCAAGGGCGGCATCGGCGGGATCGTGAAGAATCCGATCACCGCGAACACCGTCACCGCAGCAGCCGCGGCCAACGGCCTGGAGACGACAGGCCGCTCGAGCCGTCGGAACCTCGGCCGGTCGTGGACCGACCAGGCGAGGACCCCGATCAGCAGCGCCGTCATCGGCGGCAGCATGATCAACAGCGGTGCCCGGTTCACGTCCAGCACCAGCAGTGGCGCGGACACCAGGAGCGCGACCAGGGCGACGAGCACGCCGAATCGCTCGCCGGGCCGACGTCCGAGCAACAGCAGCCCGACGACTACCGCCAGCTGAGTGGCGGCGACCCAGCGCAGATCGCCGCCGCCGAACACGTACGTGATCAGCCGGGCCGGCAGTGGCCAGATCAGCGCCAACGTCAACCAGGCCCACCGGTACTGCAGCAACCGGCGCAGGCCGAACAGCAGAATCGCCGTCCCGACCGCGAACGACCACATCATCAGCAGGTCGATCCGCCACATCCGGTAGCTGCCGGTCAGCGTCGGCGTCAGCAGGATGGTGGCGGCCAGTGCGAGTCCGGCGACGACGCCGCCGACGATGACATCGGTCTCCCGGTCGTGGATCTCCACCACCGCCCGGCCTCGTCGCCGGGTAGCGACAGCGGCGAGCACCGCGTACAGCACGATCGCGGGGAGGTAGGACAACTCGAGCCGACCGACGATCGAATCAACCACCGACCCGATGCTGTGATGAAACGCGACCGCGGTGGCCGTCACCAGCAGGAGCCACCGCAGGGCGAGTCCCGGCCAGATCCGTGCCACCGGCTGTGCCGGCACGGCCGGCAGGGCCTCAGTCGCGACCGTCATCGGAGCCGGTCGGACGGTGGGCACGGTTGTGGCGGCGCCGCAGCAGAATCGCCACCAACGCCACCCCTGCGACGACCAGTCCGCCGACGAGCGCCCCGAGCACCGCCAGCTCCCAGTCGTGTGGAATCGCCGATGCCGAGCCGCCGTCGGTTGACCGGTCGGCGGTCGATCCGCCCGCGGCGCCGAAGGTGGTCGGACTCCCCTGTCCGGTCCAGACCGCCGCCACCCCGGTCAATCCATTGAGATGGTCATCGGCCAGCAACCACGCGGCGAACGCGGCGTTGCTCTCGACATCGGTGCTCTGCCGGATCACCATCGGCCGACCGCTGACCTGCGCGACCTGCAGCACGGCCAGGCTCAGTGATCCGTCCAACCGGCGGCCGTCCGGCACTGTGATTCCCTTGTCCGCCAGAGTGACCGGGAGCTTGTCCACGATCGGCAGCGGCTGGTCCCCCGCCAACAAGACGGTCGGCAGCTCCGACTTTGCCGCCTGATCCAGGTCCGGCTCCCACTGCGGCGCCAACGACGCCCCGGTCAGCCGCTGCAGCGCGACCGCCATGTCGGTCGAATCGGCCACCGCGGAAACCCCGTCGAGGGCCGATGCGATCGCGAATCGCGGCTGCAGCATTGCCGGCAGTCGGGTGAAGGTCGGCGTTGCACTGCCCTCGTCCACGGCCAGAGTCGAGGTCCCCGACAGCTGGACGGCGACGCCGGACCCGTTTCCGCAGCCGGCCACGCCGTTCGCCGTGGCCGTCAAGGTGAGGTCGGTGAACCGGCTGATGTCGCCCTGTGGGACGCGCGCGGTCAGGTTGATCTGGCCGCTGGTCAACGGCCAGGACTGCAATCTGGTGCCGTCCGCGGCCAGGGTGAGCGTGCCCTGCCTCTCCTGATCGGGCCTCCCCTCACTGGGCTGAGCCGAGCTGCTCGCCGATCCGACCAGCCGCAACGTCCAGCCGTCGCCGGTGCGGACCTGTGCACTGTCGATGCCGAGGTGGACCGTCGCCTCGGACAAGCCCGATGCCGACGGCGACCCGAGGTCGAGCTGCTCGAGTGTCTGGGTCTGCGGTACGAGGGTGGGAACGTCGGGCACCTGCGAGGCGGTCGCGGCGTCAGTTGCCGCGATCTGGCCGAGGTCGCTGGTCAGAGCCGCCACCTGGGCGATCAACGACTGTCCGGTCCCGCGGATCGTGAGCGTCCGTCCATCGGCTGCCAATTCGGTCGAAGGGTCACCGGATCCGGTGAAGACGATCCTGCGGTCGAGCCCCGTCGGCGCGGCACCCGCTGTGGAGGCGCTACGGGTGGCGATCGCGGGGCGCGCCGGTGCATAGCGCTCGGCCAGTGCCGTGGCCATCCTGATCGACGCCGTCCCGACCGCGGCGGCGGGATCGTCGGGCAACACCAGCGTCGCCTTGGTCAGCACCCGGGGCAGGAACTGGTCGATGCTGCTGGGAGCCGTCGGCGTTCCGCCGTACGCCACCTTCAGATCTCGCAGGACGCTGACGGCGCCGTCGGCCGGTCGGCACCGTCCGTAGCGCGACCACATTCGAAGGCTCAATCGGACCGCTGAATCGGTCACCGGGACATTCCCGAGATCAACCGAAACAGGCAATGAACCACCGGCCCGGGAAGAGACGTCGACGTTCTTGATCCGATCGGATTCGGAGCTGATCTCGAGCCTGCCGTCCACCGCGTCGGAGCTGATGTCGAGAATTCCACTCAGCCGGTCAAGGTGAGTTCCATTCGGAACCGGAAGAACAATGTCGGCCGAATCACCGTCGCTGGACAGCGGCAAAGAAACGGAGTCCTGCTGGCCGACCTCCGCCAGATCCAGCGTCAGGTCATCGGCGCGCGCAACCGGGGCAGCGCCGAGAAAGCTGCCGAAAAACAAAACAGCGACGATACAAGCTGTTCGTCGCCGCCAACGCGGAATTGTTTTAGGGGAGGGCACCGACGACATCTTGGTCGACCCGGCCACCGATTGTCACCCACCTCGGCGGCATTTCGGAAACTCGCTGAAAGTAGCTCCGATTACTGTTCGGAAATCGGCCTGAAGTCGTCGGTCAACGACTCCTGCGTTCGAGCCTCCAGTTGTTGACCACCAAGATCAAGACGAGAACGGCGATCACCAAGAACGCGCCACTCATGGACTCCCCCACTCTGCTGTGTTCGGGCCTGGCCGAGGCGCCCCCCGACGCCTGCGAACCAGACCACTCCCCGACCGACCCGGTTGGGGCCGAACCTGCAGTCCCCCGAGCTGCGAGCAGAACGCTAACAAGAATCCGAGGAAAATTGTCCAAAACCGGACATTTCCTATTTAGGACACAGCTGGGTGAGCGCCCGTCCTCAGGCCTCGGCCCCGCCGGTGACGTCGGTCTCGGTGTCGATCTCGGCGTCCGCAGTGACCAGGACCTCCTGGCGAGCGAACCGGCCGGGGGCCGGTTCCTCGGCGAAGGTGACTTCTCCGGTCAGCTCGATCTCGTCCAGGAACGGACGATCGTGACTGACCACCAGCAGCGCACCCCGGTACTGCCGAAGCGCCGAGGTCAGCGCGGCTGCGGTACCCAGATCCAGGTTGTTGGTCGGCTCGTCCAAGATCAACAACTGTGGTGGCGGCTCGGCCAGCAGCAGCGCCGCCAGACTGGCCCGGAACAACTCGCCGCCGGAGAGGGTACGAGCCGGCCGGGTGATCACGTCGGCGCCCAGCAGGAAGCGCGCCAGCCGCGACCGCAGAGTGTTGTCGTCGGCACTCGGCGCCAGCCGGGCCACCGACACGAGCACCGGCAGCTCGTCGTCGAGGATCTGCAGCCGCTGCGGCAGCAGCCGGTAGGGAACCCGGACGTCGATCGAACCCGACAGCGGCGCGATCGCACCGATCAGGGTGTCGATCAAGGTCGTCTTCCCGGTCCCGTTGCCACCGGTCAGCGCCAGCCGCTCCGGCCCGCGGATGTGCAGGTCGACGGCAACACCATTGCGCAGCACCAGGTCGTTGCTGATCACGACATCCCGACCGGCAGGTAGTGCGGTGTTGCTCAGATCGACGCGTACTTGATCATCATCGCGAATCCGATCCTCGGCCTGATCCAGTTGCTTGCGGGCGTCCTCGACATCGGATTCGAGCCCGTTGCGGAGCTTGCCGTTCGACACCTCGGCCTTGCGCTTCATGGCTCCGGCCAGGATCTTCGGCATATTGCTCTTCTCCGCGTACGCCTTGCCGTAGCGATTGCGCCGATCGATCTTGGTCTGGGCCTCGATCAACTCGCGCTTCTGCCTTTTCAGGTTGGCCTCGGCCGTCCGTACGGCGCGGGCCGCAGCCTCCTGCTCGACCGCGACCGACTCGGTGTAGTCGGCGAAATTGCCACCGTAGAAGGTGATTTCGGAGTCCCGAAGCTCGGCGATCTGATCACAGAGCATCAGCAATTCGCGATCATGACTGACCGCGATCACCGGACCGGGCCAGCGTCGTACAGCGGCATAGAGCCGCTCCCGGGC
>DATCVL010000481.1:0-30044 GCA_036566865.1 Microlunatus sp. | reverse complement strand
ACACCAAAGCCGGCGAGCTCAGCGAGCATCTGAATTCTGTGTTGATCATCGACGGATCGGGGCCGGACTGGTCGATTGTGGACGAGCTGCCGACCTATCGGGGCGAGGGGAAGGACTTCCTGTGAGCGGATCGACGACCGGTTGGCGGACTTGGGGGCGTACCGAACACGGGGCGCCGACCGAGTGGCTGACTCCCTCGCATGTCGGCGAGGTGGCCGAGACGGTCCGGATGGCAATCACCGATCAGCGTCGGATCAAACCGGTCGGATCCGGGCACAGCTTCAGCCCGATCGCGGTCACCGACGACATCCAACTTGATCTTCGACGGCTTTCCGGGCTCCAGGCGGCCGATGTTGATCATGGCCAGGTGACGATCGGCGCCGGCACCCGGTTGGCCGACCTCCCCGCGCTGATTTCCTATTACCGGTTGGCGATGCCGAATCTCGGCGACATCGATCGGCAGACCATAGCCGGTGCCATCTCCACCGGCACCCACGGCACCGGCAGCCGATTCGGCGGACTGGCGACCCAGGTCGCGGCGGTGCAGATGATCACCGGTACCGGTGAGTTGATCATGGTGTCGGCCGATGATCATGCCGAGCTGTTGGATGCCGTCCGACTGGGCCTGGGCGCTCTCGGCGTGATCACTGCGGTTACCTTGCAGTGTGGACCGGCCTTCGTGCTGGCTGCCGACGAGCGACCGGAGCCGTTGGATCAGGTCCTGGACGCGTTCGAGCAACGGTGTGACAGTGCAGATCATTTCGAGTTCTACTGGTTTCCGCATACCAGGACCGCTCTGACCAAGACCAACACCCGGCTGCCGTCCGGAGTCGAGAAGTCATCATTGCCGCGGATGCGCCGATTCGTCGACGACACCCTGGTCTCCAACGAGCTGTATCGGGTGTTGTGTGCGCTCCAGTCCCGAGCGCCCGGTGCAACACCGGTGATCAATCGGCTGGCCGAGCGGGTCACCGGTCATCGGTCCTTCACCGATGTCTCGGACCGAGTCTTCACCACCAAGCGGACCGTGCGGTTCCGGGAGATGGAGTACGCGTTGCCACGCGCCGAGGTGCCGGCCGCACTCCGAGAGGTGGCGAAGTTGATCAAGGACCGGGGCTGGCGTATCTCCTTCCCGGTCGAGGTCCGGTCGGCGGCTGCCGATCAGCTCTGGCTGTCGACCGCGCATGATCGACTCACCGGCTACATCGCGATCCATCGCTACTGGCGTGACCGGGACACCGAGCCGTACTTCGACGCGGTGGAAGAGATCATGCTGGCCCATGACGGGCGCCCGCACTGGGGCAAGCTGCACACGCTGACGGTTGATCAGTTGCGCGGCAGGTATCCGCGCTTCGACGATTTCCTGGCGGTGCGCGATCGGCTCGACCCGCAGCGCATCCTGGCCAATCCCTACCTGGACCGAGTCCTGGGGGAGTGAGTCCGGACAAGGCTTGGGCCGATGGCCCCTGACCACTGGTCGACCGGCTACGGTTCCGCCATGCCCGTCTTGCTGCAGTTGGATTCGTCGGCCGACACCACCGATTCGGTGTCCCGCGCCGTGACGTCGACCTTCGTCGAGGCCTGGCGCGCGCTGGGAGATGATCATCGCGTGGTGCGCCGCGACTTGCACGCCGAAGCGCTGCCGCATCTGGCTGACGCCTCGCTGCACTGGCCGCCGCGGCTGAGGTCGGCCGACGCCCACCCGCCGAAGGAGGCCGAGGCGCTGCAGCAGCAGATCATCGATGAGTTGCTGGCCGCCGACGCGGTGGTCATCGGCGCGCCGATGTACAACTATTCTTTGCCGTCGGTGCTGAAGGCCTGGATCGACTACATCCATGTGCCTGGCGTGACGGCGCCGTTCGACGACGACAGTCAACCGATGGCGGGGCGACCGGCGGTGATCATCAGCAGTCGCGGTGGGGTGTACGACCCGGGCAGCGCGAATGCCGACTGGGACCACACCGTGCCGCCGCTGCAGATCATCCTCGGCAACGCGCTGGGGATGGATGTTTCGGTGATCAAGGTCAGCCGCACCCTGTCCGCGGTGGTGCCGGGACTGGCGGCCGAGGCGGACACCGCAGCGGCGGAGCTGGCAGCGGCCCACCGGCAGGCGGCCGAGCTGGCGACGGCGATCGGATCCCGCTGACCGGCTGGGCCCGGTCAGCGAGCAAGTCGCCGCGGGCGGCCGGACGCGGAGTGACCGCGTTGACGGCCGTCCACCTTCCGACCTACTCTCGGTCTAGGTGATGACAACGATGTCAGAGAGGGTGCCGGCAGACGGCCCGAAGGGCGGCAGATGAACAAAGCGGCGCAGACCCGCGGTGCCGCGACCCTCACTCAGGTCGCCAAGCTCGCCGGCGTCAGCGTGAAGACCGCTTCCCGTGTCTTCAACGGGGAGCGCTATGTCACGGCCGAAACCGCGGAGAAGGTCCAGCAGGCCGCGGCCATGCTCGGTTTCCGGCCGAATCGGATCGCCCGTGAATTGCGCCAGGGATCGCGTTCCACACTGATCGGCATGGTCACCGGCGACCTCGGCAACCCGTTCTACGCGCGGGTGGCCAGCGTGCTGGAGAACGAACTCCGGACGGCCGGCTATCAGTTGATCACCGCCACCAGCGAGGCCGACGCCGGTGCCGAGGATCGGCTGGTGGACGAGTTGCTCGAGCGACGGGTGGCCGGCCTGGTCGTGGTCTCCTCCGCCAGTGATCATCACCGCTATCTGACCGCGACCGGTGGTGCTCCGGTGATCTTCCTGGACCGGCCGAAGACCGGGGTGTCGGCCGACGTGGTGACCCTCGACGATCGTGCCGGTGCCCGGCTCGCGGCTCAAAATCTCTTGCAGGCAGGGCATGAGCGAGTCGCCATCATCGGCGATCGCGGCCAACTCGCCACCCATCGGGAGCGGTTGAGCGGCTTCGCCGAGGCGCTCACCGAGGGTGGCATTGCGAATTGGGAGTGCTACGTACGGGATGAGGCGCACACCGCGCGAACGGCCAAGAACGTGGTCGCCGCGGTGATGTCACGGGGCCTGCCGCCGACCGCGCTGGTGACCACCAGCAGCCTGATCACGATGGGTGCGATCACCGCCTTCCAGCGACTCAACCGGACCGCCGGCCTGATCGGGTTCGACGATTTCGAACTGGCCGAGGTGCTCGGCATCAGCGTGATCACCCACGACTTCGCGGCGTTGGCCCGCGAGGGCGCCCGACTGCTGCAGGACCGACTGCGGGATGCAGAGATCGCCCCCCGCTCGGTCGTCGTGCCGTGCCGGCTGATCGATCGCGGGTCGGCGACGCGCTACGAACTCGTCTGAGCCGGGCCCGTACTCGGCCCCTCGACAACGTCGCCGAGATCACATTGCTTCGCTTCAGTCGTCTGCTTGACATCCGCTCGTCGTGCGCGCAAAGTTGGCCAGGTCATTTTTATGACAACGATGTCAGAGAGGGAATCTGCGTGCTTCATCATCGTGCTATTCGTGGGCTGGCTGCCGGTGCAGTCGCCCTGGCTGCAGTGGCGGCGTTCGCCGGCTGTGGCAATCAAAAGGGGCAGGGCAACGACAGCGGAGCGGCGGCCGGCAACAGCGGGCCGACCAAGATCGCGTTGCTGCTGCCGGAGAACAAGACAACTCGGTACGAGTCCCAGGACCGGCCGAACTTCGAGAAGGACATCAAGGCCCTGGACCCGTCGGCCCAGGTCGTCTACAACAACGCCAACCAGGACGCGACCCAGCAACAGCAGCAGGTCGAGGCCGCGTTGACCGACGGTGCCAAGGCGATCGTGCTCGACCCGGTCGACGCATCCTCGCTCGGCGCGGTGCTGTCCAAGGCCAAGGCCAAGGACGTCCCGGTGATCTCCTACGACCGGTACTTCTCCGGCGCCGCCTACTACACCTCCTTCGACAACGAGAAGATCGGGGAGTTGCAGGGGAACGCAGTGCTGGCCGGGTTGAAGGCCAAGGGCGTCGACCCGAAGTCCGGCCCGGTGTGGATGGTCAACGGCGACCCGAAGGATCCGAACGCGGCCGACTTCAAGAAGGGCGCCACCAAGGTGCTGAAGGCAGCCGGCGTCAACATCGCCGCCAGCCACGACACCCTGGACTGGAACCCCGACGATGCTCGGCAGTGGGTGGCCGGCCAGTTGCAGGGCGGCAAGCCGAAGCCGATCGCGATCTACGCCGCCAATGACGGCACCGCCGGCGGTGTGATCGCGGCGACCAAGAAGGCCGGCCAGGAGCCGGTGGTCACCGGTCAGGACGGCGAGGTGGACGGCCTGCAGAACATCCTCAAGGGTGATCAGTACGCGACCATCTACAAGTCGTACGCGCCGCAGGCGAAGCTCGCCGCCGACGCAGCCGTCGCACTGGCCAAGGGGCAGCAGCCCGACGCCAAGGAGACCTACAAGGGCACGCCGACCGACTTCGTCAAGGCCGACGTGATCACCAAGAGCAACATCAATCAGGTGTTCAAGACCGGCCAGACCAAGGTCACCGACGTCTGCAACTCCGCTGCGGTGAAGAAGTTGTGCACCGAAGCAGGGATCGACACGACCAACTAGTGGTGGCTGAGGCCAACCGCTGACTCGGACCGAGCGGGGCGCAGCGATCGCCAGACGCGATCCACTGCGGCCCGTTCGGCCGGGACGAACAAGTCAACCTGTCCGCGCTGTGCGCGGCGCGCGTTGGCTAAACAGAACGAGAACGAGGGAGTTCGGGTGCCCGAACAAGAGCCGGTCTTGGAGTTGACCGGCATCCACAAGCGATTCGGCGCTGTCCAGGCGCTGACCGACGTCAACCTGACGGTGCATGCCGGCGAGGTGGTCGGCCTGGTCGGCGACAACGGTGCCGGCAAGTCGACCTTGATCAAGATCATCGCCGGCGTTCACGGTGCGGACAGTGGGCGGATCCTGGTCCGCGGCGAGCCGGTGAGCTTCGGTACGCCCCAGGCTGCGCAGAAGGGCGGCATCGCCACCGTCTTCCAGGACCTTGCGCTGTGCAACAACCTGGACGTGGTGGCCAACCTGTTCCTCGGTCAGGAGGAGCTGATCGGTCCGCTGCTGGACGAGGTCGCGATGGAGAAGAAGTCCTGGGAGTTGCTGCGCTCGCTCTCGGCGAAGATACCCAGCGTCCGGATCCCCATCGCTGCGCTGTCCGGTGGCCAGCGGCAGACCGTCGCGATCGCCCGCTCGCTGCTCGGGCAGCCGGCGTTGGTGATGCTCGACGAGCCGACCGCCGCGCTGGGCGTGGCCCAGACCGCGGAGGTGCTGAACCTGATCGAGCGGCTGCGCGAGCAGGGGCTCGGCGTGCTGCTGGTCAGCCACAACATGGCCGACGTGCAGGCGGTCTGCGACACCATCCACGTGCTGCGGCTCGGCCGTGATGCCGGTGATTTCCCCGGTGACACCACCTCGGAGAAGTTGGTCGCCGCGATCACCGGTGCATCGGACAACGTGGTCAGTCAACGGGCGTCCCGGCACCACAACGACGGGCTGCCTCAATTCGCAGACTCCCTTCAATCCACCGGCAGCGGGTCCGGGAATCCGGCGAGCGGCAATTCAGAGGAGTGGAGTCGATGAGCACCGACACCGTGAGCCCGGTGGTCACCGACGAACGGATCCAGCGGCTGAATCCGGTCGCCGCCTTCGTTCGCCGGGTCCGTGAGGGACAGCTCGGCGTGATCCCGGTGATCTTCGCCCTGGTCGTGATCGTGATCGTCTTCCAGTCGATCAATCACAATTTCGTCTCGCCGTCGAACCTGGTCAATCTGTCCACCCAGGTCGCCTATGTGGGCATGCTGGCGTTGGCGATCAACTTCATCCTGCTGCTCGGCGAGATCGATCTCTCGCTGGCCCAGTTGGGTGGGTTGTGTGCGTCGCTGCTCGGGGTGCTGATGCTGCGGCACGGAATGAACCCGGTGCTGAGCGTGGTGATCATGCTCGCATTCGGCGTGCTGGTCGGCCTGGTACAGGGCTGGTTCTTTGCTGTGGTGGGGATCCCGGCCTTCGTGGTCACCCTGGCAGGTCTGCTCGCCTACACCGGTCTGACGCTGACGATCTTGGGCACGCAGAAGAATCTGTCCATGTCCGACACGTTTGCTGCGGACCTGGCGAACTTCTACTTCCCGGCGCCGGTCGCGTACACCTTCGGCGTGATCGTGGTCGGCTGTTACGTGGTCGGCCAGGTGGTCGGCGCGATACGGCGTCGGCGCGCGGGACTGACGTCGAGCTCGTACGTCGCGATCGGGATCCGCAGCGTGATCCTGGCCGCCGTGCTGTTCGCCTTCTTGATCGCGGTGAACTACGACTTCGGTCTGGCGTTGCCGTTCTTCGCGCTCGGCGTGGTCGCGATCTTGGTCGACCTGATGCTGCGCAAGACCAAGTACGGAAGGGCGATCTACGCCGTCGGCGGTAACGTCGAGGCAGCGCGTCGTTCCGGTATCCGGGTCACCGCAGTCCGGATCAGCGTGTTCATGATCGCCGGGCTGTTGGCCGCGTTCTTCGGATTGATGAAGGCCGGCGTCACCACCAATGCCGGCTCGACCCTGGTCGGCACCCAGGACCTGCTGAATGCGATCGCTGCCGCCGTGATCGGTGGTACCTCGCTCTTCGGCGGTCGTGGATCGGCCTGGGCTCCGGTGCTCGGCGCACTCGTGGTCGGCTCGATCAACAACGGCCTTTACCTGATCGGCTTCAATTCCGACGCCCAGCAGATCATCACCGCGCTGGTGCTGCTCGCCGCTGTCGTGCTGGACGCACTGTCCCGGCGCGGTCAGCGCAACGTCGGTCGCTAGTCGATCTTCAACTCGGCACCCTGGCCTCTGCCCATCCGCAACCGCGACAGCGGTGTGGATGGGCAGAGGTTTTTCGCTTGCTGGTCAGGCGATCGGGGTTGTCGCGGAGCGTCGTCGACAAGTCAGATGAACCTGATCATCGCCGGGGAGGTCCGGTCGGCAGTCAGGGTGATCAGGATCCGGCGCTGAAGCCGGTGCTGCTCGGCGGGCCGGTCAGTTGCCGACCGGCTCGACCTGGCCACCGGTGATCTTGATCAGCTCGTCGTAGCTGAGCGGGAAGATCGTGTGCGGAGTACCGCCCGCGGCCCACAGGGTCGGGTAGTCGGCCAGGGCGACGTCGACGATCGTTGGTACCGGCTGCGGATGACCGGTCGGTGCGACGCCGCCGATCACCTGCCCGGTGGCAGCCCGCACCTGTTCCGGGCTGGCACGGATGATCTTGGTCAGTCCGAGTCGGTCGGCCAGGACGTCGGTCTGCACCCGGTGCCGTCCGCTGGTCATCACCAACAGCGGCTGCTCATCTCCTTGATCATCGACAGCCATGAAGATCAAACTGTTGGCGATCGCACCGACCTCGCAGTCCAGCGCGGCCGCGGCCAGCGCCGCAGTCCGGGCCGAATCGGGCAGCACCCGGATCGCCGGATCGACACCCGCCGCAAGCAGTGCGGCGTACACGGTCCGACTGCGCTCGGGCAACTCGTCCAAGGTGGTCATGATCAAACCTCCGGCCTGCTCAGAGCCTGCGATGGTGTGCGGTCAGGTTCAGGTACTCCTGGGCGTTCTCGATCACTTTCTCCACCTCGGCTTCGGACAGCTCGCGCCGTACCTTGCCGGGTACGCCGGCGACCAGCGAACGCGGCGGGATCACGGTGCCCTCGAGCACCACCGTGCCCGCGGCGACCAGTGAACCAGTCCCGATCTGGGCGCCGTTCAAGATCGTTGCGCCCATCCCGATCAGCACGTTGTCGGCAATCGTGCAGCCGTGGACAACGGCCAGGTGGCCGACGCTCACGCCACGGCCGATCAGAGTCGAGAAACCGGTGTCGGTGTGCACCACCACGTTGTCCTGCAGATTGCTACCGGCGCCCAGCCGGACCTCGGCCATGTCAGCCCGGACCACCGCTCCGTAATAGACCGACGAGTCGTCCTCGAGGGTCGCCGCCCCGATCACGGTGGCGTTGGGTGCCAGCCATGCCGTGGGGGCAATGACCGGTCGGGCTTCGCCGTACGGCAGCACCAGTGCGGTGCGGTCCGGCGCTTGCTGTTGGCGTGAGTTCACATCGCTGGCCATGGCCTCATCGTGTCATCCGTCACCGGGAAGTCGCACCGCGGCCGGCCGGGAACTGTCACCTGCGCCGTCTACATTGTCGCCATGTGCATCCTCGGGAGTTTCGGTCCGCCGCCGGCAACAGATCGTCCGGCGCACCGTCTGCCCACAGTGATGCTGGCGATCGCGTACGTGCTCTGCGCGCTGCTCGACCTGGTGGCGGAGGGCGCCGGCGCCGACACAATGGCGTTCAGCCTCCGACTGCTCGCGATGCCGCTGCTGATCAGCGTGTTGATCACCGCTCGTCCGGTCTTCGATCGGACCATGGTGCTGGTCACTGGCGCACTGGTCTTCTCCTGGCTCGGCGACACCGCGGGAGGGGCGAGCTTCCTGCTCAAGATCGCGTTGTTCCTGGTGGCGCAGGTGTTCTTCATCGCCGCCTTCTGGCCACATCGAGGGCGCAGCCTGCTGCGACGTCCGTGGGCGGTGATCTTGTACGCGGTGGTGCTGCTGGCCATCGGCGCGCCGATGATCAGCCGAGCCGGGAATCTGGCCGTCCCGGTCACGCTGTACGGCGTCAGCCTGGTGGCGATGTCGATCTTGGCCACCGCGTTCGGCAAGCGGGCCAGCATCGGCGGGCTGCTGTTCGTGATCAGTGACTCGCTGCTCGGCCTGACCTGGTTCTACGAGCCGTCGGCCGGCAATCTGACGGACGTATTGATCATGTTCACCTACCTGTCCGCCCAGGGTCTGCTGATCTGCGGACTGCTGGCGCATCCGACCCAGCGACGAGAGCTGATCCCGACCGGCACCTGACGGCAGGTCTGGAGCAGGAACCGGAGGAACCCGCCGTCCAGCGCCTCGGCACGAGAATCGGGCCGCGGCAGGAGACCGGACGGAGGAAATGGGGCGCTCGCTACGATCTGGCCAGCACCTCGAGCCGTCGATCGGAGATTCACATGCGCCTGCCCTGGACCCTGCGCGGCGACGGCCGCAGCGTTGCCGCCGGCGAGATCGTCGGGCCGGGGGAGCGGCTGACCTGGCCGCGGACCGTCGGCATCGGCGCTCAACACGTGGTCGCCATGTTCGGTGCCACCTTCCTGGTGCCGGTGCTGACCGGCTTTCCGCCGAGCGCCACCCTCTTCTTCTCCGGTGTCGGCACCTGCCTGTTCCTGTTGATCACCAAGAATCGACTGCCCAGTTATCTGGGCTCGTCCTTCGCACTGATCGCGCCGATCACCGCATTCACCGCCGGCTACGGCCGGTCGGGTGTGCTGGTCGGGATCATTGCGGTCGGCCTGTTGCTGTTGATCATCGGCGTGATCGTCCAGGTGGTCGGCACCCGCTGGCTCGAGGTGCTGATGCCGCCGGTGGTGGCGGGCGCCATTGTCGCGTTGATCGGCTTCAACCTGGCCCCGGCTGCCAAGAACAACTTCGTCAAGCAGCCGCTGATCGCCGTGATCACGCTGGCCGCGGTGATCCTCTGTGCGGTGTTCTTCCGCGGCCTGCTGGGACGACTGTCGATCTTCGTCGGTGTCCTGGTCGGGTACGTCGCCGCGGTGATCGCCGGCGTGATCGACTTCTCTGCGGTCGGCAAAGCGGCCTGGGTCGGGCTGCCGGACTTCACGGTGCCCACCAACCCCTTCACCAATCCAGAGCTGTGGGGGATCCTGCCCGCATTTCTCCCGGTGGTGCTGCCGTTGGTCGCCGAGAATGTCGGCCACGTCCGCGGGGTTGCCCAGATGACGGACCCATCGGTCAACAAGCTCACCGGCAGGGCGCTGATCGCCGACGGTCTGTCGACCATGATCGCCGGTAGCGGCGGCGGTTCCGGCACCACCACGTACGGCGAGAACATCGGTGTGATGGCGGCAACCAGGATCTATTCCACCGCCGCCTACTGGGTGGCGGCGATCGTGGCGATCGTGCTCGGTCTGTCACCCAAAGTGGGCGCGGCGATCAACACGATTCCGCCGGGCGTGCTGGGTGGTGTCACCACCGCGCTGTACGGGCTGATCGGGATCATCGGGGTGAAGATCTGGATCGACAACAAGGTCGACTTCTCCAAGCCGGTGAATCAGTTCACCGCCGCGATCGCATTGATCATCGGCATCGCCGACCTGACCTACACCTCGGGCAAGATCAGTTTCGGCGGGATCGCGCTGGGCAGCGTGGCCGCGATCGTGATCTACCACCTGATGAATCTGGTCGCACGTTGGCGCGGCACCGGCGCCGCCGAACACGAGCCCGAGCACACCGCCGAGGTCTGAGGGCCCAGCGGGTGGTCGGATCAGCGCCGACTAGCTTCTGGCGATCCGTTGGGAACGGCCATGGATCCAGCGGGCCGCGATCACGCCGCCGATGGCACCGCCGAGATGCGCCTGCCACGAGATCCCGGCCTGGCTGGGGAAGACCCCCCAGATCATGCCGCCGTAGAAGAGGAGTACGACGATCCCGATGATGATCGGCGCCGGGCGCCGGTCGAAGGCGCCGCGGGCGATGATGTAGGTGAGCCAGCCCATGATCAGGCCACTGGCCCCGAGCACAATGGTGTTCGCTGGTGTCAGCAGCCAGGCGGTCAGCCCGGAGGTGATCACGATGATCAACGACGCGCCGAGCCAGCGACCGAAACCGCCGAGCGCGACGATGAAACCCAACACCACGAACGGCATCGAGTTGCCGAGCAGATGTTCGTAACCACCGTGCAACATCGGTGCGGTGAAGATCTCCGGCAGCCCGTCCAACTCCCGGGCGTGAATGCCGTACTGATCGAGCATCCCGCCGGTCGACTGGTCGAAGATCTCCAACACCCACATGAATGCGAGCAGGCCCGCCATCAGCAGGGCCGCGGCGAACGGGTTCATCCCGGTTCGCCGCGGCGACAGCGCACTTCCGGTCGGTCCTCGCCAGGAGGGGTTCCCGGATGGCTGCGATCCAGCCGAAGGTGACGTCCAGCTCATAGTGCGAATGAGCCTACGCAGCCCGATCAAGGTACGCCGCCCGCTGTCGGCGCGATCCCGTCCCGACGGGGTGTGCACCGATCGCCGGTAGCCTCCCTGCATGGCGATCTCCGCATATCACCCCGAACCCGTGCCGGCGTCCCTCGATGAATCGATCGTCGTCGGTTCGGGCACCCGCTGCTGGGTCTGGGGCGATCCGGAGGCGACCACCACCGTCATCGCCGTCCACGGCTTCCGCGGCGATCATCACGGGTTGCTGCCGATCGTCGCCCGGCTGCATGGGTACCGGGTGGTCACCCCCGACCTGCCGGGATTTGGTGAGTCGGCCCCGTTCGATCAGGGCAGCCACGACGTGGCCGGCTACGCGAAATGGCTGACCGAACTGTGCGCTCGATGGCAGGACGGCAACCGGCTGATCCTGCTCGGTCACTCCTTCGGGTCGGTGATCAGCGCGGCAGCGGTGGCCGGTGGACTGCAACCGGACGCGCTGGTGTTGATCAACCCGATCGCCGCGCCCGCCCTGAGCGGGCCCACGGCCGTCATGTCCAAGATCGCGGTCGGCTACTACAAGCTCGGCGCGGCGCTGCCGGAGCGGCTCGGGCGGACGCTGCTGGCCAATCGACTGATCGTCCGCGGGCTGAGCGAGGTGATGGCCGCCACCGACGATCCGCAGCTGCGGGCCTGGATCCATGATCAACATCACCGCTACTTCTCCAACTTCGCCGATCGCGGGGTCGTGGTTCAGGCCTTCGAGGCGTCGGTGTCCCACGATGTCGGCGAGTACGCCGATCGGATCGCGGTGCCCACCTTGTTGATCGGCGGCGACCGGGACGACATCGTGCCGGTCCGGGCGCAACAACGGTTGGTGTCACGGCTGCCGGACGGTCAACTGCTCGTGCTGGCCGATGTCGGCCATCTGATCCACTACGAGCGGGCGGAGGCGGCCGCGGAGATGATCATGGAATTCATCGACCGGCGGGCTTGATCAACTTCTGGTACGAGCTCAGCAGGGTGGCTGCGTGGCACTCGGGCGAGAACTGTGTGCGTTCCTCGGCCGCCGCTTCGGACGCCTTGACGACAAGCTCTGGATGGCGTACCAGATCGACGAAGGTGTCGCTCAGCGCGTCGTCGGAGGCGGGGGAGGAGATGCCCGGCCCGGCCAGCCCCTCGGTCAGCGCCGGGTCGCAGTAGACCACGCCGCGCATGGCCATCACCGCTTCGACAACCGTCATCGGCTGGTTGTCGAAGCCCCGCGACGTCAGCGCCAACAGGTGGGAATCGGCCAGTAGGGCACCGATCTGATCATGGTCCTGGCGGCCGAGGAAGCTGATCTGTCGGCAGTCCGCGGCGATCTCCCGGGCCTCGGCCAGCTGGCTGCCGTCGCCGGCGACGGTGAACGCGATCTGCTCCGGCTCCAGGCGTTCGGCGGCCCGGATGGCCGCGCGAACAAAGGTCAGGATTCGCTTCTCCGGTACGCATCGGCCGATCCAGATGATCTTCAACGGTGGCGGGATCGCGGTCAGCGGCTCGGCATCGGGCAGAGCGGAAACGGTGTTCGCCAACACCGTGACCTGCTCCAGGCCGGCGGTCCGCAGTCGCTCGGCCTGATGGGACGACGGGGAGATCACCAGATCTGCCTGCCGAGCCAGGGTGAGAGTCATGTTCCGCAGCGCGCTGTCCGCTCGCGGAACGGCCAACCGAACCGAGGTCGGGGCCAGCCCGGTGGCCCACCGGTGGAACCGTCGGACCAGCCCGGCCACCAGCCACTGCCCGCGTCGCGGTGCCTGCCAGAAGAACGTGTGCACGGTGTGTACGACGGGAAGGTCGAGTCGTTTCGCCGCCATCGCCGCAGCGGCCGCAAGCCCGAATTCCGACTGCAGATGAACGACGTCGATCGAGCGTTCGGCCATGATCGCCTGCAGTTGCCGGCGCAGCCGCTCGGAGTTGTGTTGTACCGGTAGTTGCAGTCCCGGCAGTGTCCATCGCGTCGGTACCGAAATGTGATCGATGCGTTGATCCGGACAGACCTGTTGCCACACCTCGTTCGACGACGGCGACAGCACGACCACACGCGCTCCGGCCGCGGCCAGAGCGGCTGCCTCCTGCAGCAGCGCGGTCTGTGCCCCGCCGAGGTAGTCCAGCGCGTAGTCGCAGACCACCGCGATCCGCGGTGGGTCCGATTTCATGATCAACTTCGTGAGGTCCGATCGGGGTGGGAAGTGGGCTCTCCGCCGTGACAGTCGCCTGGGGGCGGGGTGGGCGGCCTCCAGTCTTCCAGATCCGCTCCGACGGCTCACTGGGGCAATCCCCCGGTGGGCTCAGGCTGTCGTCATACCGCGGGACCATATTGCTGATCCGGTGATCCACCCGAGGTCTGTTCTGGATAACCCCACAGTGGAGAAGGTGGCCTTCCTGATGGCTGCCAGCCTGGCTGGGTGAAACGGTGGTTCCCGTGAACGCAACCACCATCGGAACGGCCACCGACCGGGTCCTGCGCCATGGGGTCCGCACGCCGGTCGGCGTCGCCCAGGGAACCGGTGCCGGCAGGACGGGATCGCGGCCGATGGAACGCGTCGCCGACTGCGTGTCGGACGGTCCGGTGAGCCGGACATTCATCCAGCCGTGGCTCGACCTTCACCGAGACACCGCCTCAGGTCACCCGGGGTCCCGATGATGGGTTCAGGAATGTGGACCGTCATCGCGATCACGCTCGCCGTGATCGACTCGCTCTGCTTTGCCGCGGCCGCCGTTTACCAACAGCGAGCCGTGCGCCGGACCGTACTCCAAGACGCCCCCTCGGCAGCCTTCACGGCCGACGGTCGGCACGTGGCAGCCGGTGGATCGCAGCCGCATCAGCATCGACTGAGTCTGCGTCGGTTGCCATCGCTGCTGACCAAACCGGGATGGCTCGGCGGGGCCGCGCTGATGGTGCTCGGCGGCATCTTGCACGTGACGGCGCTGATGCTGGCTCCGGTCTCGGTGATCCAGCCGATCGGAGTGCTCGGGGTGCCGATCGCAGTGCTGCTGGCGGCGAAGCTCGCGCATCGCCGGCCGTCCCGCCGCTCGGTAATCCCGATCTTGCTCTGCGTGGTCAGCATCGGCGCCTTTGTCGCGGTGGCCGCAGAGCAGGTCTCCGGCGATCGGCAGGTGCCGATGATGGGCCTGCTGATCACCGAGGGTGTGGTGCTGTCGGTGATCTTGCTGACCATCGTGATCACCCGCCGGATGCATGGCTGGATCCGCTGCCTGTCCAACGCGGTTGCCGGTGCCCTCGGGGTCGGCATGGTCGCGGTGCTGATGCGGGCGCTCGGACAGCATGTCCAGGCAGGACCGAACGGTCTCGATCTCTCCCGGCTGTTCGATCCGCAGAGTCTGGCCATGATCGGCCTGATGATCTTGAGCGGTGCCGCCGGTGGCTGGCTGGTCCAGCAGGCGTATGCCAGCGGCCCGGCCGAAGTGGTCCTGGCCAGCCTCACCGTGGTGGATCCGATGATCGCCGTGGTGATCGGGCTGTTGCTGCTCGGGGAGGGCGCACAACTCGCGCCGGCCGCGGTGCTGGGCATGATCATCTGCGCCCTGGCGGCTGTCGCCGGAGTGATCGTGCTGGCGCGAACCCATCCGGATGTCGCGTCCTCCCGCAGCCGTCAAGAACTTGACATCAAGACGTTCGAACCAAGCAACAACGCGTACGAAGACAGCAACGAATCTGGCCGGCTCGTCCGAGCCGGAGTGAAGATTGGGTGAAAGGACGACCGTGAAGATCGTGATCGGAGCCGACAGCTACGCTCCCGACATCAATGGGGCCGCCCGGTTCGCCGAACGGCTCGCCAATGGCCTGACCGCTCGCGGTCATCAGGTGCACGTGGTGAGCGCGTCGACCGATGGTCCTGCCGGCACCGAGCACGCCGACGGCGTCACCGTGCACCGGCTGCATTCGATTCGCTACCGGATGCATGACAGCCTGCGGGTCTGTCTGCCCTGGGAGACGATTCCGGGATCGCGTCGGTTGCTGGCCGACTTGCAGCCCGATGTCGTCCACGTCCAGTCGCACATGGTGATCGGTCGCGGTCTGGCCTACGCCGCCGACCAGCACGGCATTCCGCTGATCGCGACCAACCACTTCATGCCGGAGAACGTTTTCGGCTACGTCCCGATGCTGCCGCGGCCGTTGTACAGGGCGGCCGGCAGGATGGCTTGGCGGGACCTGGCCGGCGTGTTCGGCCGCGCCGATCTGATCACGGCGCCGACCCCGCGGGCGATCCAACTGCTGCAGGATGCCACCGGGCTGACCGGCGAGGCGATCTCCTGCGGCATCGATTCCGATCGCTACTGGCGGGCCACCCAACAGGCGGGCGCCGAGGGTGACCCGGTGATCTTGTTCGTCGGCCGGCTCGATCAGGAGAAGCGGATCGACGAGTTGATCGCCGCCTTCGCCAAGATCCCGGCCAGCACCGGTGCTCGGCTGGAGATTGTCGGTCAGGGTGATCAACACGACCTGTTGGTCCGATTGGCTGCCGAGTTGGGGGTGGCGGACCGGGTGTCCTTCCTCGGCCATGTGACCGAGGAGCAACTGCTCGCCGCGTACGGACGGTCATCGATCTTCTGCATGCCCGGCGTCGCCGAATTGCAGAGCCTGGTCACCCTGGAAGCGATGTCGGCCGGCAAACCGGTCGTCGCGGCCAACGCGATGGCGCTGCCGCATCTGGTCAAACCCGGACACAACGGCTGGTTGTATGCGCCGGGCGACATCGGTGAGCTGGCACTACGACTGTCCACCCTGGTGGCCGACCCGGGCCTGCGTCGGCGGATGGGCCAGCACAGCCGGGAGATCGTGCTGGCGCACGACTTCGGCGCAACTCTGGACCGCTTCGAGACCATCTACGCCCGGGTCGCCGCCCGCCGTTCGGTCCCGCTGCTCTCCCGCGCTGCCTGATCATCGGCACGTTTCGGTATCCGAGGTCGGCACCGCGGTCTCGGATACTGCACGGTCGGTCAGCTCCAGGAGGCGATCAGGTAGTAGACGCCGAACGGGGCATCGGAGAAGTTGATCTTGCAGCGATAGGGGACTGCCTCCGGTTGCCGTCCGGCGATCCTGGCGGCGAGCCGCCAGACCGAGGAGCCGTTGGACAGCACGGCCGCTGCCAGGTCCGCGTCGAGCTCGGCGAGTCGGGCAGGATCGCCCGATTGCCAGGCTTCGGTCAGCGACCGGTCGAATTCCTCGGCTCTCGGGTGTACAACGTCCGGGCCGCCCGGCTTGCCCAGCGCGCTGCCGTCGCCGACCGTCACCACGAGATCATCCTGATCAAGATCAACATCGAGGGCTCGTTCGATCACTGGATCGGCCGCGTCGGCGATGGTGATCAACTGCAGCCGTTCTAGTTCGACATCGAAGAGACCGCGGGCCACCGCCAGCGGCAGCGGGAGTGAATCGCTTCCAGGCTTGGCAATACTCGGTCCCGCAGCCGGACTCTGGTCGACTCGGGTGCGGCCGATCAGCCGACCCAGGTCGTACGGCGTGTCCGCTCTCCACCTGCGAGTCCGGGTGCTCCCGGTGATGATGATCACCCGACCGCGCTGCGGCAGGACCGCCCGGATCGCCTGCTGTGCCGCGGTTCGCAGCTCGGCGGCAGGGTCCGCGGTGCCGGCCACCCGGGGCAGCAGGATCGGCGCGCCGGGCAGGTTGAGGAATCGGGTCACACCAGGCCCCTGACGGTATGGATCGGGTCGCGATCACCGCGAATGGCGGCCACCAGGTCGACCACCTGCCGCACCTCGGCCACCTGATGCACGCGATGGATCCGGGCGCCGTGCCAGGCGCAGACAGCGGTCGCGGCCAGCGTCGCTGGGACCCGTTCGGTGACGGGCAGGTCGAGGGTCTCGCCGAGGAAGTCCTTGTTGGAGACCGATACCAGCACCGGCCAGCCGGTCTCGGTGAGCTCGTTCAGTCGGCGGGTGATCTCCAGCGAATGCCAGGTGTTCTTGCCGAAGTCGTGGGCGGGGTCGATGATGATCGACTCCTCGGCGACGCCGGCCGCGCGGGCGCGTTCGGCCAGGTCGGTGATCATCTTGATCGCATCAGCGACCACGTCGTCGTATTCGGCCCGGACCGGTCCGGTGCGCGGACGCAGACCGCCGGTATGGGTGCAGACGATGGCGGCATCGTAGGCAGCGGCGACATCGACCAGCCCGTGATCATGGCCGCCCCAGGCGTCGTTGATCAGGTCCGCGCCGGCCTCCAGTGCCCGGGCCGCCACGCCGGACCGCCAGGTGTCGATGCTGATCACAACACCCGGATGTCGCTGCCGTACGGTGCCGATGAAGTCGATGGTGCGGCGGATCTCCTCGTCCTCGTCGACGGTTTCACCGGGGCCGGCCTTGACGCCGCCGATGTCGAGGATGTCGGCGCCCTGGCTGATCGCCTGGTCGACCCGGGACAGTGCACGATCGGAGGACCAGGTCGCGCCGTTGTCGTAGAACGAGTCCGTGGTCCGGTTCACGATCGCCATCACCAGCTGACTGCCGGGGGCGTACACCTTGTCCCGGAAGCGGAGCCGTCGATCAGCCGTCATGTCCCCTCTTCCGGTGAAGTCCCGTTGCCGAGCACTGCTGGATTCGGCTCGCGCAGCAGTTCGGTGGCCACGCCGGGGCACGAGTCTTGCAGGTGTCCGCCCGTGGGACGTGGCTGGGCCAGCTCATCGACCCGCCGGATATTAACGATCCGAGTTGACGAATCTGCGACCAAAGCCCCGATTTGCAGCGGGATCAGGCCTTGCCTAATTCTGTAAATGGCCTTAGCGTATTTCGTAATGTCCCAGGACCTTCAGCGCCAGGCCAATACGGCGGCGGTGCTCCGTACGCTCGCGGCCGGCGGCCCGGCCAGTGTGACCGAGCTGCGCGGTTCGGTCGGCCTGTCCCGGCCGACTCTTGATGCCATCATCGCCGATCTGCTCGCGGCCGGGTTGATTCGTCGGCAGGATCCGCAGCCGACCGGCGAGCCGGCCGCGAATGAGCCGCCAGCATCGGCCGGAGCGGCCGAGTCACCGACGGCGGACTCGGCCGGTCCTCGACGGCAGAAGGGTGCAGGGCGCCCGGCCCGGAGCTTCGTGATCAACCCCGATGCGGCCTTCGTCGCCGGAGTCGACGTCGGCCGGCACAAGGTCCTGGTGATGATCGCGGATCTGGCCGGGGCCGTGCGCGTCACCAAACGGGCCGAGGTGCCGGCCACGATCGACGGTGCCGGCTTGCTGGAGTTGGTGCAACGGACCGTGATCGGCGCGACCGGCGAACTGCGGATCGGACTTGATCATCTTCGGTCGGTCGCGGTCGGCGTGCCCGGGGTGGTGGACGCTTCCGGCCGAATCACCCGGTCGGTGGTGGTGCCGCAATGGAGCGGGTTCGACATCCGCCCGCTGCTGGCCCGGTGGTCCGGGGTCGACGTCACCGTCACCAACGACGCCAATCTGGCCGTGCTCGCCGAGCAGTGGCGGGGTGCGGCCCGACTCTGCCGGGACGTGATCTACATCCTGGCCGGACGCCGTACCAGAGCCGCGATCATGATCAACTCCGAGGTGCTGACCGGCCGGCACGGCGAAGCCGGCGAGATCGGGTCGGTGCCGGAGCTGTTCTTCGACACTCCCGAAGTGTTGCTCGGTGACCCGGCAGCCGACAGCGCCCAGGTCGCCGAGGTCTTCGCCTCGGCCCGGGCCGGCGATCGGGACAGCCGATCACGAGTCGATCGTTTCTGCGCCGAGCTGGCCCGCAGCATTCGATTCCTGGTCACCGTGCTGGATCCGGAGATCGTCGTCGTCGGTGGCGGCCTGTCCGGTGCGGGTGATCAGATCATTTCCGGTCTTCATGATCAGCTGGACTCGGCTCCGGACGCATCCGGCCGGCAGCCGACCATGCTGGTCGCCTCCGAACTCGGTGACACCGCGGTCGCGCTCGGCGGCGTACGCCGAGCCCAGTTGATCGCTGCTGCTGCCGATCCGTTGATCAATGCGGTCATCCTCGGCCAAGGCAAACCCGATGACGATGTGGTCGTGAACTTCAAAACCCTGCTACAGAAGGAGAAATCGTGAATCCGTCGGTACCGCCAGCGGCCTCGCCGCTGCGCGTCGGCATGATCGGAGCCGGTGGCATCGCCGGCGCCCATCTGCCGGCCTGGCTGGCGCTGGACGCGCAGGTCGTGCACTACTCCTGGGACGGCGCACCCGCGCTGGCAGCTCAGCACGGCGGGACCGTGGTCGACTCGGTGGACGAGTTGCTCGGCCAGGTCGACGTGGTCGATGTCTGCACGCCGACCCCGTACCACCGCGAATACATCGAGCGGGCCGCGGCCGCGGGCAAGCACGTGTTCAGTGAGAAGCCGTTGGCACGTACCTCGGGCGATGCGCGGGCGGCGATCGACGCCTGTGCCGCCGCGGGCGTCCAGTTGTATCCCGGGCACGTGGTCCGCTTCTTCAGCGAGTACGAGGCCATGCACCGGCAGGTTCCGGCCGGAACCCTCGGCGCCATCGCGGTGCAGCGGTTCACCCGTACCGGGTCGCGTCCGGAGAAGGACTGGTTCCACGACGAGGAGCAGTCCGGCGGCATCATCCTGGACCAGATGATTCATGATCTTGACTTCGCCCGCTGGAACGCCGGCGAGGTGCGTACCGCCTTCGCCCGAAAGACCAGCATCGGTGAGGGCAAGGACGCGGTCGTCAACGCGCAGGTGATTTTGACCCACGTCGACGGGGCGATCTCCTACGTCGGCGGTACCTGGGCCAAGCCGGGCACCACCTTCCGGACCACGTTCGAGATCGCCGGCACCGGTGGCATCCTGCGGCACGACTCGACCCAGTACCGGCCGGTGGTGGTCGATCGCGGGGCCGTGACGTCCGACGAGGAGGGCACCGGGCTGCTGCCGGCGGTGCACGGAGTCAGCCCGTTCGCCACCGAGATCGCCGAGATTGCCGGTGCCTTCACCGGCGGGCCGCAGCCGCGGGTCAGCGCCGAGGACGGCTACGCGGCGATCGTGATCGCCGAAGCGGCCATCGCGTCGCTGAAGAGCGGACAACCCGTCGAGCTGGACCAGGCGTCACGACCTGGTGACGTCGCATCGACCGACCAGGCAGGAGCACTGGCATGACCGAACCGATGAAGATCGCCGTGCTGTCGTTCGCACACCTGCACTCCGTGTCCTACCTGTCGGCGCTGTCCGGGCGCTCCGACATCGAATTGGTCGCGACCGATCCTGATCATGATCAACGTCCGGCGGGCGAGTCCGGCGGACCGAAGCTGGCAGCCGATCTTGGTGTGCGTTACCTGGACGACTACGACGCGGTGTGGCAGTGGGGGCCGGATGCGGTCGTCGTCTGCTCGGAGAATGCCGGTCATCGGGCGCTGGTCGAGGAGGCCGCCGCGCACGGTGCGCACGTGTTGTGCGAGAAGCCGCTGGCGACCTCGGTCGCCGATGCGGAGGCGATGGTGGCCGCGTGCGAGCAGGCCGGTGTGAACCTGATGATCGCCCACCCGGTGCGGTTCTCCACCGCATTCGCCGAGCTGAAGGCGACCTACGACGCCGGCGTTGTCGGTGAGGTGAAGTCGGTCCTGGGCACCAACAACGGTCGGTTGCCGATGGACGTCCGGCAGTGGTTCGTCGACCCGGAGCTGGCCGGTGGCGGATCGATCACCGATCACACCGTGCATGTCGCCGACCTGCTGGACAGCCTGTTCGACGGTCTGCCCGCGCGCAGTGTCTACGCCACCAGCAACAAGATCCTGCACAGCGACGAGGTCGAGGTGGAGACCTCCGGTCTGGTCTCGATCGAGTTCGACGGTGGGCTGATCGCCAGCATCGACTGCAGCTGGTCGAAGCCGGACTCGTACCCGACCTGGGGCGGACTGACCCTGCAGCTGACCGGGGATCGCGGTATCGCCGACATGGATGCGTTCAACGCCCGCGTCGACGGCCATTCCGAGTCGGCGAAGAACGGTCTCTGGTTCCCGTACGGGGTTGACGCCGACCAGGCGATGATCGCCGAATTCCTGGACTCGGTCGCGCAGCGACGGGCGCCGCAACCGGACGGACGGTCGGGGCTGCGAACGGTCAAGATCGTCCAGGCGGCGTACGAGTCGGTCCGGACCGGGGCAGCAGTCCAGCTCTGAACGTCCGTCGGCTGGGACGGTGGTTGCTCTGGCCGGTGACAGTGCTGAAAGGATGATCACCATGAAGATCGGTGTGATCGGTACCGGGCAGTTTGCGCGCAGTTTCATCGCCTTGTGGCAGCTGCATCCCGACGTAGAGGCGGTGTATGCCTGCGATGTCGTCCCTGAGCGGGCGAAGGAGCATGAGGAGAAGTACGGCCTGGCCGGCACGTTCGACTCATTCGAGGAGGTGCTCGCCTCCGACGTCGACTCGGTGGCGATCATGACCCAGCGGTGGACCCACGGACCGCTGGTGCTGAAGGCCCTGGAGGCCGGCAAGAACGTCTACTCGGCGGTGCCGATGGCGATCAGCGTGGACGAGATCAGCGCCATCGTGAAGAAGGTCGAGGAGACCGGCCTGATCTACATGATGGGCGAGACCAGCTACTACAACCCGGCCGTGGTGTGGGCCCGGAACACGATCGCCAAGGGCGAGCTCGGCCGGGTCTTCTACTCCGAGGGCGACTACGTCCACGACATGGACAACGGCTTCTACGCGGCCTACAAGTACAGCGGTGGCGACGACTGGAAGAAGACCGCCAGCTACCCGCCGATGCTCTACCCGACCCACGCCATCGGCGGTGTGCTCGGTGCGGTCCCGTCGTACGCGACCAGCGTCAGCTGCATCGGCATCCGCGACGATCGCGGTGACGGAGTGTTCGATGCGGACGTTTCCCTGTGGGGCAACGAATTCTCCAACATGACGGCGCTGTTCGAGCTGGCCGACGGCGGCACCATGCGGACCAACGAATTCCGCCGGGTCGGCTACTGGAAGGGTCACGAGTCGCGGTTCCGCTACTACGGCACCGACGCGGTGATGGAGCAGTCCGGCCAGGGTGCGACGTACAGCGTCAAGACCGAGGGTGAGGACTACGCCAAGGGTCAGACGCTGGACATCAGCGAGCTGTTCTACACCCACGGCCATCAGCTGCCCACCGACTTCGGCGACGTCGATCCGGCGCTGCTGCAGAGCTTCGCCTCCGGCACCGCGAAGGTGCAGGACCGCAGCCGGCTGCCGAAGGAGTTCGACGGCGCCCACAACGGGCACGAGGGATCGCATCACTTCCTCGCCGACGACTTCGCTCGGGCGGTCACCACCAAGACCCAGCCCCCGGTCAGCGCCTGGAAGGCGGCCCGGTTCACGCTGCCGGGTGTGGTCGCGTACGAGTCCGCACAGCAGGGTGGCGTCCGGCTGCCGGTGCCGGACTTCGGCGACGGTCCGGAGAACCCGAACTGGTGAATTCCCAGCACGTCGGACGGGTCGGCCCAGCTGCCTGCGCTTGCAGGCTCCGGGGTCGGCCCGTTTCGACATGAGCCTCCCGTGCTCCCGCCCCAGCTCGATCACCCAGGTCGACCGGGATAGGATCGCGGTGGCGATGGACCCCGCCAGGGCCGGATGATCGGCCCGAACCGCGACGACGCTGATGGCTCCTGACCAGATCAGCGTGCCGCGACACCATGACGCGGCGGCGTACCCCAGGTCCAGGAGCGAGCATGGCAGCAGCAGATCCCGCCGAACCAGCAGACCCGAGGATCGCGATCCCGGTCACGTCGGCCGGGTCGGATCCGGCCGAACCGCCGCCTCGGCAATTGCGCTATCTGATCGCCGTCGGCATCGGTGGGGCGATCGGGACCTCGGCCCGGTTCTTGATCACCGAGCTGAGCACGCCGAGGCTGTCTCAGCCGGCCGCGACCATGATCATCAACGTCGTCGGCAGCCTGTTGCTGGGCTTCCTGCTGGAGGCATTGGCCTGCCGCGGACCGGACGTCGGCAGCCGCCGGCTGCTGCGCTTGTTGCTCGGCACCGGCGTGCTGGGTGGTTTCACCACGTACAGCACGTTTGCCCTCGATGTGCAGGGATATCTGCAGCACGGACAGTCGATGCTCGCCGTCGGGTACGGGTTGGGCAGCGTCCTGCTGGGACTGCTGGCGGCCGGGATCGGCGTCTGGTCGGCCAAGCTCGTCCATCGCGGCAGTCGGCCGGTCAAGCGGGGGACGGCTTCATGATCATCAACGTCTTGTTGCTGGGTGCCTGTGGTGGCCTCGGTGCGATCTGCCGCTTCCTGGTCGACGGAGCGCTGCGACACCGGCTCGGCCGGAGTTTTCCGGCCGGGACCATGATCATCAACCTGAGCGGTTCGTTGCTGCTCGGTTTCCTGGCCGGGCTGGTCGCCGGTGGTCTGCCGGGGGAGCTGTCGACGATGGCCGGCACCGGGTTCCTCGGCGGCTACACCACCTTCAGCACCGCGTCGGTGGAGACCCTTCGGCTGCTGCAGGAGCGTCGCTACGCGGGCGCCGTCGGCTTTGCCCTCGGCACCTTGATACCGGCCGTTGTCCTTGCCCTGTTGGGATTCCTGCTCGGCCGGGCCCTCGGGTGAGGGCTCGGAGGGGTCAGCCGGCGGCGGTGATCTTGATCCTGACGGTGGCGCTGCGGTCCTCGCCGGTGGGCAGGTTCACCGTGCTGGAGGCGATCCGGCGGGCGTCGTGCAGGCCGTGGGCCGGCCAGCTGCTGTTCGGCGTCAAGGCAAGGTAGTAGCCGGTTCCGAACCAGGGATGATCTTCCGAGTCGCCGGCCTCCAGCTGATACCAGAGATGCGGCCAGGCCTCGAGATCCCAGGTCAGCTCGACCCGACAGTCGATCGTCGGATTGGTGATCGATGCCGTCGCGGCGCCGAAGTCGGTCAGGTAGGCCGTCCTGTTCTCCGAGCCGGGCTTGGGCAGCGTGCGCAAGTTGATCATGGACGAAGCGCCCGGCGTACGCGGCCAGGGCGTGACATCGTCGTAGTCGACGTCGTACAGGATGGTGGCGTCGGGATGCACCAGGCTGGCTGCACAGTCGACCTCGGCCTCGGGTGCGATCAGTGGGGCACCGAACTGCAGTTGGCTGCCCCACATCACCTCGTGCGGGTCGGCACCGACATTGCGTACGGTCTCGGTGATCGAGACCTGATCATCGTCCAGCTTGATGATCTTGGTCATCGCGACCGGGCTGCGCCGCAGTCGGGTGTGCAGGGTGAGCTGCGTGTCGTCGCTGCGATCTTGGTCGACCTCGAACAACGCCGCCCGGGCCTCGCCGTCATGTCCCTGGTCGGACCCGTTGGCCACCACGGTGTCGCCACCATTGGGGAAGATCGACTGCCAGCCACCAGGATTGAGGTCGTGCCGGATCACCTCGGCGGTGCCACCCAGCCCGGTCCCGCCGTACCGCGGCAGGCCCCAGGGTGTCTGGTGCAGCACCTCAAGATCGTCGCTGCGGCGGCGGATCGACGTAATCGTCGCACCGAGCTCCGGCACCACCTCGACCACCAGGGTGGGCGAGCTCAACCGGACGATCTGCCAGCCCCGCCGGGACACCTGATCCGCCATCGACTCCTCCTCGACCTCGGGCTACCGACCCGACCGGGGTGAGCCTACGCAACCGCCGAAGCAGGCGCAGCAGCGGTCCGGTCACCGGAAGGCGCAGGGGGCGCGGTGCTGAGTCGATCCATGATCAACATTGCCGGTCGGAACCAGCATCTGAACCCGGACTGCACCGCGGTCGGGTTCGGTCGCGGTGAGCTGCGTGGAGCTCAGTCCGCGATTCGCAGCGCGGTCACCGATTCCAGCAGTGAGTTGCTCATCAACAGCGTGACCGGGCCGCGGGGCATGTCGAAGGCGATGCCACCGCGGGCGGTTTCGCCGGGGCGCAGGTATCCGGTGGGCAGCGCGGGCGGTCGGACGCCGGCTTCGCTGGTCTGGAAGACGTCGCTGGAGGAGTCGAAGGTCTGGAAGTACTGCGGCCCGTAGCTGACCCGTCCGTCGGTCGCGCTGATCTCCACCTCCAGCTGGAGATATTGACCGTAGACCGGATCTCCGGCGGCGTCGGTCTTCCACCGATGCGAACGCACGGTCAGCCGGCCACTGCCCTCGGTGGAGCTGAACGTGATCGAGTCCTTGGTGTCGCTGGGGACGGCGGTCGGTGTCGGCGTCGGGGTGCTGCCGGTGGCGGTCTCCCGGTCGGCGAGGTTGGCTCGTACGGTCGCGATCACCACGATCAGCGCGACCAGGCCGACCACCGCGGCGGTCAGGATCGCGGGCAGCCGACTCTTCGGGGGCCGTTCCGGCTTCGGAGGTTGATAGCCGGGGCGCTGCCACGGATCGGTGGGCCCGCCGGCTCCGCCCCGACCGCCCTGCGGGAGTGGTGACTGCGGATCAGTCCAGCCAGCAGGAGCACCCCACGACTGGCCGGGCGGGCGGCCGGCGGTGGGGCGTTCGAAGGCGGGACCGTGTTGTTCCGGTCCCAATCCCGTCGGTTCGGAGCTCATCGGGTCCCAAGCTACCTGGCCCGGTCGGGGTCGTGCGCGGCGTGTCGAAGAGCGGCTGCCGGTTGTGCACAGGCCGGAACATGCTTCGAAGCACTGTCCACAGGGGGCGGCCACTCTTGGCGAAAACGCGGTATACCCCGATATGAAGACTTCTCTTCCTTCCAGCCCGCCGGCAGACGCCGGGACGCGCAGACTCCGTGCCGAGGATCCTGGTGATCTGCTCGCGGTGCTGCCCTATCTGCTCGGCTATCACCCGGCCGAATCCCTGGTGATGGCGGTGGTCCGGGACCGGACCATCGCGGTCGGCGTGCGCGTCGACCTGACCGAGAGCCCACCGGCGATCGCCAGGAGATTCACCGCGATCGCCAGATCCCACGACGCCGACGGCGTGCTGTTGGTCGGCTACAGCGCCGATCCGGCGACTGCGGACCGATTGCTGCTGCCGACGATCACCGCAATGTCCGAGGTCGGCGTGATCGAGGCGTTGTACGCCGACGGCCATCGATGGTGGTCCCGCATCTGCGACCAGGACTGCTGCCCGGCCGACGGGACGCCGTACCGGATCGAGGACAACCGGCTGGCCGCAGAAGCCGTCTTCTCCGGGATGACCACCGAAGCCGATCGGTCGGCGATCGAGCGGCAGGTCCGAGGGCCGAGCAGCGACCAGTTGCCGCCGCTCGAGGCGCTGGCGGAGCGGGTGGTGACGGAGGTCTGCGGGATGGAGCTGGCGGGTCGGCAGCAACTCGTCCGGACGATGATCACCGACTACGTTCACGGCCGGTCGGCGGGTGAGCCGACTCGTCCAAGCGACGAGGAGCTGGTCCGGCTGGCCTGCCTGGTGATCGATCTGCGGGTCCGGGACGAGGCGTGGGCGATGATCACCCGCGACACTGCGTCGCTCCATGTCGAGTTGTGGCAGCGGGTGGTGTCGTGCGCGGAAGAACCGTTGGCGAGCGCTCCGCTGTGTCTTCTCGGGATGGCTGCCTGGGTCGCCGGACAAGGCACCTTGCAGGTCTGTTGTATCGAGCGGGTGCGGATGATCGATCCGGATTATTCGATGGCCGACCTGTTGGATGACATCAACGATCGGGCGATCCCACCGGCCTTCTGGGAATCGCTGCAGCCGGCCCTGGTCGCGGCGCTGGACGAGTTGCCCGAGCCGTCCGAGCGGCCACGGCGCAATCGTGCGGAGCGTCGCCGGCGCGCGCGCCGACGATCCCGGCAATGACCTCGTCGACCGGCGCCGGGCGGATGGGATCGCATGGCTGCACAGAAGGGAGCCCACTAGATTTGCGGCCATGAATCCAGATCCCGACCGGCGGTTCGTGGTGTGCGGCGAGACCTTGATCGACTTGGTCCGGGACGAGCGGGACCCCGGTGACACCTTCGCCAGCGGCTGGCAGGCCCTGTCGGCGGGAGGTCCGATGAACATCGCGGTCGCGCTGGCGAGACTGGGGGCGAACAGCCACTTCCTGGGCCGGATCTCTACCGACGAATTCGGCGGACAGCTGCGCGGCCACATGATCAAGGCCGGCGTCGATCTTGATCTGGCAGTCACCAGCGATCAGTTCACCTCGTTGGCGGTGCTCAGCCTGGACGAGCAGGGCAAGGCGAGTTACGCCTTCCACTTCGATGAAACCGCGAACTTCTCCTGGCAGCCGGACGAGTTGCCCGAGCTGACCAGCCGGGATTGGCTGCAGATCGGCTCGTTGCCGATCGTCGTGCCGCCGGGTGACCGGGTGCTGCTGGACTGGGTGCGAGGTGTGCCGGCGTCGATCTCTCTGGACATCAATGTGCGTCCGACGGTGATCACGGACCCGGCCGAGTACTGGAGGCGGGTGCGGCCGTGGCTGCAGGCGCTCGCCGGCAAGGGGGTGGTGAAGGCCAGCGACGATGATGTCGCCTTCCTCGCTCGCGGGTTGGAGGTCGATGAGACCACCGACGGACGGGTCGTGTCGTCCGGTGATTCGGCGGCCGATCTACCGCCGTCATCGCAGCCGGAGCCGTGGCGCGGGACTTCCGAGCGTTGGTTGGCGGACTTCGACCTGCCGTTGATCGTGATCACTCGCGGCGAGTCCGGTGCGAGCGCGTTGACTGCCGACGGTTGGACCGACGTGCCCGGCTACCGGGCGGAACTGGTCGACACTGTCGGCGCCGGCGACACCTTCATGGCGGGCTTTCTGGATGGCTATGTCCGGCTCGGCCAGGATCTGGCCGAAGCGCTGCGACGGGGGGCGTCGGCGGCATCGATCGTCTGCTCCCGGCAGGGGGCTCAGCCGCCGACCGCCGAGGAAGTGGTGGCGCTGCAGCGCGGGGCGTGATGCCGGGCCTACGTCGCCCGACTGAGGCTCAGTCGCGCAGGTTCGTGCTGCTGCCGGCCGGATCGCCGCCGTTGTTGATCTTGGGTGACGAAATCGACCGGGAGGCTCCTCGGCGCCGTCCGCCGGGCTCCGGAGCGGCGAACGGGAGCTCGAGGTTGGCTGCGGATCGGCAACCGGCGGTGCGCTGGATCATCGACGATCATCTCGGCTGATCAAGATCATCGCGGCGTACGTCCGGCCCGGTCGGGCAGGTCGGCGAACCGCCGGTGTGGTTCGGATTGGTACCAGTAGGCGGTGGTCGAGATGTCGTCGGTGCGTTCGAAGAGACCGTGATCCCAGGCGCCGATCTGCTGCAGAGTGACGCGCAACGCGCGGGAGAAGAAGATCGGGTCCGGCAGGTGCCAGCGGTAGAGCCCGTGCATCGGGGCGGTCGCCGTGGTGAACGGGCTGGCGTGGGTCTCGTCGTTGCTGCTGGTGAAGGGATAGCCGCAGAACGGCGCCGAGAAGTTGATCGCGGTTGGCTCGGGGTCGGTGCGCAACGCGTCCTGGAAGGCCCACGCACCGCCGGCGTAATCCTCCAGACCGGTACTGCACAACGTGGGATCGGTCTCGTCGTCGAGGAAGAACTTCACCTCGCCTTCCCCCCACCAGTAGCGCTGCAGCGAAGCCAATGCGATGTAGGTGCCCAGATAGCATCCGGATCCACGGATCCCGTCGACGATCAGATGATCTTCACCGATCGCGGTGTCGGCGTTGGACCGGCGCCATTGTGCGTGGAAGTAGGGAGCGCTCTCGGCGATCGCGTCACCGATCGTGTAGTCCACCTGGTAGTAGACAGAGCCGACGTCGCCGGGATGATCACTGCTCAGCTCGATCCGGGCACGTCGCCGGAACGGCATGGTGAAGTAACAGTTCATTCCGCCGGAGGGAGCAACCACGATCGGCACCGACGTGACCAGCGCCCGGGTCGCGAACCCGTTGCAGAAGAAGTCGCCGAGCGGGACCTCGACCGACGGATGATCTTCGTCGTCCCAGTACATCCGCAGCACCAGGTCGCGCAGCACGAAGGGTCCCGCGGTTGTCCGATCGGGAACGGTCAGCCAGAGGTGCCGAATCACGCCCGGTCCCTCGATGTCGGCCAGCACCAAGGTGCCGCCGGCCGGCAGCGGACTGGCCGGCGAACCCTTGCGGCCGGGTCCGAGCGCCGATGCAGCCAGCGCGCCTGCCGATGGTCGGCCGCTGGGGTTCTCGGCATTGATCGAACGGCTCCGAACCCCGGTCGTCAGTGCGGGATCGTTCCACAGATTCAGCATGGCTGGTTCTCTTCCCTCGTCGTTGTCGGGTGATGTCAGCGAATGTCAGGCGGATCGGGCGCCGGTTCACCGACGCAGGACGGTCGTGATGGCGCCGCCGGTGTTGATCATGGCTTGGTCGTCGGCAGCGAGGACCGCGCGGCGGCGACCACGAAGCGAGCTGATGGTGACGATCTCTTCGGCCGTGGACAGCTCGGCGACACTGATCGACCGTTCGACCAGGGTGCCGCGTTCGAGCTCGAGGCGTCGACCGACACCCGGCAAACAGCCATCATCAATCGGCGGGGTGCACCAGGTGCCGCCGATCCGAGCGGCGATGTTGGCGATGGTGGTCTCGGTGATCTTCCCGGCGTCGTTGATGAGCACGACGTCGTCGACGTCGGGATGTCGCTGCCGGGCAGCTTCCAACCGCCGACGCTCGGTCGTCTTGTGATACACCCACCGTGAGTCGCGATCGACAACGGCGGTGTCGATGGCCAACCGGATCGGACGGTCGTCCGGTGCCGGCAGGTCGGTGAGAGTCAACGAGATCCGACCGTCTCGGGTGACGGCGAGCCTGGCCCGAGCATCCGGGCTTTCCGTTGCGGCGCGAACGATCCGTTGGCGGATGGTCGGCAGATCGAGCGGGATGTCGAAGTAGCCGGCCGATTCTGCGAGACGGTCCAGATGCTGGTCCAGGTTGGTCGGTGCTCCGTGCCGGATGCCGAAGGTTTCGAGCAGCGAGAAGTCGGCCGCGGGTGAGCGCAGGAGTGCGGCCTTGCTGACGAGTTCGTCGTATTCGGCCGACGCGGTCGAGCCCCAGGTGATGCCGCCGCCGACTCCGTACGTTGCCTGCCCGCGGACACGGTCGATGACGACGGTCCGGATCGCGACGTTGAAGCGGGCACGGAACTGACCGCCCGCCGC